>JBHHYV010000159.1:0-6453 GCA_046757685.1 Myxococcota bacterium | reverse complement strand
GCCACTCCGCGCCAGGTCTCTACGACGACGTGCCCGCCGCCTTTTCCGGCTTGCGGTACAGGCGGGCGTGCCCCGCGACGCGTTCGAAGAGCGGCTCCATCTCCGCCGGAAGCGCCTGCGTCTGCTCGGTGCAGAAGAACCCGCCCGGTGCAAGCGCGTGATGAAACATCCGCACGGCCTCGAGCTGCTCGAGCGGATGGAGGTGGAGCAAGACGTTCTTGCAGACCACGATGCAGAAGCCCTCTCCCACCGGCTCCAGGCCTCGCAGATCGTGACGTCGGTACTGAACCCGCCTGCGAATGGACTCGACGACCTGATAGTGGCCCGGCTTCGACGCCCGCTCGAAGTACTTGGCGAGCAGCTCCCCCGAAATCCGCTGGATCTGGTCCTCGGGATAGAGGCCGCTCTCGATCACCGCTCCAAATCGCTGGCTCCCGTCCAGATCGGTCGCCAGGATCCGGAGGTTCTTGAACGCGAAGGGTCCCATGGCCTCCGCCAGCAGGATTGCGAGCGAGTAGGGCTCCTGGCCCATCGCGCAGCCCGCATCCCAGACTCCGACCCTGCTGCGGCCGCGGACCCAGGGCACTGCGTGCTCGACGATCAGGTCCAGAGACTGTCGGTCGCGAAAGAAGTAGGTGAAGGCCAAGCGCTCCCTCGTCTGGATCCGGGCCTCAGCCGCGCCGCTCGAGAAGCTCGAGGATCGCGCCGGGAATCGCATCGAGCGACGAGACCTGGTCGGCCGCCCCCAGCTCTATGGCTACCTTCGGCATCCCGAAGACGGTACAGGTGGCCTCATCCTGTGCAAGAGTCGCGGCACCGCTCTGCTTCATCTCGAGGAGTCCCTGAGCGCCATCTCCCCCCATACCGGTCAGGATCACGCCGATCGCGTTCTTGCCCGCCACCTGCGCGACCGACCGGAACATCACGTCCACCGACGGTCGGTGGCGATTGACGCGGGGACCTTCCTTGAGGTTGACGTAGTAGCGCGCACCCGACCGGCGGAGCAGCATATGATGATTTCCCGGAGCCAGCAGGGCGATGCCGGGTGCGACGGAGTCCCCGTCCTCCGCCTCCTTGACCCGCATCCTCGACTCGCCATCCAGGCGCTGCGCGAAGGAACGTGTGAAGAGCTCGGGCATATGCTGGGTGATCACCGTGCCGGGGGAGTTCGCGGGCATCGACTGGAGCAGGGAGCTGAGCGCGATGGTCCCTCCGGTCGAGGCGCCGAGCGCAAGGATCTGGTTGGTCGTCCGCGCCAACGCGCGCGGTGCCTTCGCAGCGGAGCGGGTCGCGGCGGCTCGCCGTTGACGCGACAGGTCGGCCACCGCCGCAGCCTTGATCGATTCCCGGAGATCGAGCGACAGGTCCCCGACGGTGTAGGCTGCACCCGGCTTGGTCATCACATCTACCGCGCCGCAGTCGATCGCCTCGAGCGCGAGCTCCGAGCGGTTTCCGGTCAGCGACGACACGATCACCACCGGGATCGGGTGATGGGTCATGAGCTTGCGCAGGAAGGTGATACCGTCCATCCGAGGCATCTCGATATCGAGGGTGATGACATCGGGCCGGAGTGCGACGATGCGGTCGCGCGCCACGAAGGGGTCCGGCGCCGTCTCGATGACCTCGATCTCGGGGTCCTTCGAGAGCTCCTTCCGAAGGATCTGACGCACGACCGCCGAGTCATCGACGACGAGGACCCGGATCACTGCCTCTCCCCGGTCGGGGTCGCAGCTAGCTCGACGCGGTGCTCCTCGTCCACGCGAAGCGCGGCGCGGACAGCACAGGCCTTCAAGCGCGCGGCCGAGACCTCGGGCGCCTCGTCGAAGACCCGCGGAATGCCGAGCTGGACCAGAGCCCCTACACCGAAGAGTCCGGGCATCATCACTCCGGCAACGATATTCAGCAGCTCCGCGACGCTATCCCGAGCCCTCGCGGGATCCTCCAGACTCCCTGGCTCGAGGCCGAGCAGGTTGGCCGCCAGCCCGCTCGCGCACTCTCTGGGAACCGCGAGTGTCAATCGCCCGGGCTCGGGTCCCGCGTAGTCGATCTCCGCCACCAGCAGCGGGCCCTCCCAGTCAGCGGATGGCTCGATCGGCTCGCTGAAGCTGAAGGCGGCTTCCTCGAGCACCTCGGCCAGAGTCTTCCCCAGTAGCTCGACCATTCGCACCGGCGCTCTCCTCTGTCGACAGGATCCCCAGCACGACTCTGTGCAGGCTCTCGGGACGAATGGGCTTCGTCAGGTAGGCCTTGATCCCCAGGGACTCGAGTTCGTCGATCCGGGTTTGACTGCGCTCCGACGAGACGATCACCACCGGGATCGAGGAGAAGAGGTCCCTCTCGGACATCTTCTGGATCAGCTCGAGTCCCCCCATGGTCGGCATGTTGAGATCGGCCAGGACCAGGTCTACTCGTCTCTCTCCGAGCACCTCCAGCGCCTGCAGCCCGTTCTCCGCCTGGTAGACGCTGTCCAGGTCCAGCCCGGACATCTCGATCGAACGCTTCACGATCGATCGGATCGTCGCCGAGTCGTCAACGACCAGCACTGAGTAGCTCATGGAGCGCCTCCCGAGGCTCCGCACATCCGCGAGGCCATCTCCTGAATCGGCTCGAGCGCCTCGCACGCGACGCCCTCCAGATCCTGTACCCGTAGCCCCAGCCGCTCCACGACCGCGGAGTCGACCGTCCGCGCCAGCGCGCCCACGGCATCGCTGAATCCGAGAACGCAGGCCAAGGCATCGGCAGTATGAATCAGGTCTACGAGACGTTGCTCCGTCTCGGTCGAGTGCTCGAGTCCGTGATGATGGTGCCGGATCGGCGCCAGCAGACGCTCTGGCAGACCCCAGGCATCCGCAAGCTCGGCGCCTGCCTCGGCATGCTCGATTCCGAATAGCGTCCGCTCTGCGGTCACCGAATCACTTCCGGCCAGGAGTTCCCCCCGGAACAACGCCTCCCGTCCCTCGAAGACAGACGCGACGACCAGCTTACCGATGTCGTGCAACAGTCCTGCGGTGAAGGTCAGGTCCGGGAGCTCGAGGCGGAGTCGTTCAGCGATTCGCTCGGCCAGCATCGCGACGGCGACGCTGTGAAGCCAGAACCCCTCCGCAGTCATGCCATACCCGGGGATCCAGTCGGGAAGGATCTGCCGGAAACCCGCGCCCGTGGCAATCTCGAGCAGTCGGCGCGTGCCGAGCAGCCCGACCGCCTGCTTCACCGATACGACCTCTCGCGGCAGTCCGAACCAGGACGAGTTCGCGAGCCGCAGCAGATTGACCGACAGACCTGGATCCATTCGGATGACCCCTTCGAAGTCGGAGATAGAGGCCCGTTCATCTCCGAGCATCCCGATCAGCTGAGCCACCGACGCGGGTAGCCCCGGCAACGAATGCGTATGCGACTGGATGTCCACTCGAGAGATCACAGATCCTCCTCGGCTCCGCCGGAACGAACCGCGGTGCGGCCACTTCCGACGTACAGTCGAACCGTACGCGAGCGAGGACCGCCCACATCCTCGGCTGCGATGAGTACGCCATTCTTCCAGAAGAGCTTGCGCAGCATCGTGTAGTTTCGCCTGCCGATCTGAAACGTTCCCTTGTCATCGTAGAGCGCGCCGCCGCCAGCGACCTTCACGACCAGATCCTCCTTGCGGCACCCGAGGTCGTACATCTTCTGAAAGAGGAGTGGGACTCCCGTGTCCGCAAACATGGCCGGGCAATCCAACGCCTTCTTTGGGGATGTCGAGGAGAGCGGCAGCATGTAGTGGATCATCCCGCCGGCGATCCGAACTGGATCGTGAATCACGACCGCGATACAGGAACCCAGCGCATAGGTCACCAGCACCACACCTGGATCGTCACTGACCTGGATATCCGAGATGTCGACCGTGATCGAGGCCGCCCTGGCGGCGGGCAGGGACTGCTCACCCACCGTTCGCTGGCTTCTGGTAGATGGAGGGGCTCACGACCCGGAACGACGACTGAATCCCCGTGAGGGTCTCGGAGTGGCCCACTACGAGGTAGCCTCCGGGACGCACGAGGCGATCAATCTCGCTTACGAGCCTCTGCCGCACGCAGGCGTCGAAGTAGATCATCACATTGCGGCAAAAGACGAAATCGAGCGGGCCGCGAATCGGAAGTGGCGGATGCGCAAGGTTGAGACGGCGGAATACCAGGTAGCTCTTCAGCTCGGGATTGGCCTGGTAGAGGATCTCGGGATCTCTGCGACTCGAGATGCGGGTGAAGTAGCGCGAGCGCTGAGCCCGGCTCAATGGCTCCAGGCCATCCTCACCGTAGATGCCCTGGAGGGCGCGGTTCAGGACCTTCGTGGAGATATCGCTCGCAAGAATTCGACAGTCGACCGGGCGGTCGTCGAACGCCTCCGCGAGGGTGATCGCCAGCGAGTAGGGCTCCTCGCCACTGGACGAGGCTGCGCACCAGATCCGGAATCGCTTCTGGCCGGCCGCTTCCCAGCCCCTGAGCGCCTCCGCAAGATGCTCGAAGTGATCGGGCTCCCGAAAGAAGCGGGTGTAGTGGGTCGAGATCGCATCCAGGAACTCCACCAGCTCCTCGCCAGTCTCGTCCGCCTCCAGGAACCGCACGTAGTCCCCCGCGCCACCGATCCCGAGCGTGCGAATTCGCTTCCCGATGCGCGCGGAGACCAACGCTTCCTTTCCCGGCTTCAGGGTGATGCCGGCGCGCTGGTAGGCGATCTCGCAGAATCTCCTGAAGTGACGCGCTTCCATACCTGCTCTCTCTGGAGCTCTCGAGGGAGCTCGCCGATCGGCTTACGAGGGGCCGGGCCGGGGAACGCCTGAGCATCCCCCGGCCCGGACACCGAGCTAGAAGTCCGCGAGGTCCTTGTCGTCCTCGAGCGGAATCAACTCCTCGGCCTTCACATGGATGGCGGAGCTCCCGCTCGGACGCTCCCGAGCCGTGAGGGCAGCGGAGGGGGACCGCGCGAGAGAGTGCGATCGAACCGTCGGTCGACCCGTCCGCCGCTCTCGGCTGAGCTGGAAGCGACCCACCATGGCGGCGAGCTCCTGAGCCTGACTCGAAAGCTCCTCGGAGGCGCTGGACGACTCTTCGCTATTGGCGGCAGACGTCTGAACCACCTTGTCCATCTCGGCGACCGCCTTGTTGACCTGCTCGATGCCGCGCGACTGCTCTTCGCTCGCGGCCGCGATCTCGCTGATGATATCGGTCACTTTGGCAATCGAGCCAACGATCTCGCCCAGGTTCTCGTTGGCGCCGTTCGAGATCTCGCTCCCCTGCTCGGAGAGCTTGACCGACTGGTTGATCAGGCTCTCGGTCCGCTGAGCGGCGTCCTTGGCGCGGAGTGCCAGGTTGCGCACCTCCTCCGCGACGACCGCGAAGCCTCGACCCGCGTCCCCGGCGCGCGCGGCCTCGACCGCCGCATTCAGCGCCAAGAGGTTCGTCTGGAACGCGATCTCGTTGATGTCCTTGATGATGGCCGCGGTGCTCTCGGCCGATTCGCGAATCTCTCCCATCGCCTCGATCATTCGACCCATCGCCTCGGTCCCGTGATCCGCCGCTTCCTTCATGCCAACGGAGAGAGCTCGGGCCTGCTGGGAGTTGTCGGCGTTCTGCTTCGCCATCGACTCCATCTCCTCGAGGCTCGACGAGGTCTCCTGGAGGGAGCTCGCCTGCTCGGACGCGCCCTCCGCGACCTGCTGACTCGACGAGGCGACCTGTCCGCTCGCCGAGGCGATCTGATCCGTCGCCTCCGCCACCTGGACGAAGCCATCGTGAATGGGCTGCATCATCTCGTTGACACCCGAGATCATCGCGGCCCAGGCTCTCTCGAAGACGCCCGCGTCCCCTCGCAGGGTGAGATCGCCGGCCTTCACGGCCTGGACCATCGTCTCCATCTGCCCGACCACGCCTCCGACATTGTCGACGCAGGCGTTCAGGTTGTTCTTGATCTCGTTGAAGTCGCCCTTGTACTCCGCCGTGATCTTCTCCGGGATGTCCCCCTTCGAGATCCGATCCACGTACTCCGCCGTCACGTTGATCGGCTCCACGAAGGCGTCGATCAGCTCGTTGACCCCGCTGACCAGCTTGCCCCAGCCCCCCTCGAAGGCGTCGGCATCCCCTCGCGCATCCAGCTGTCCGTCCTTCGTCGCCCCGATCAGGCGGCTCGTCTCGGTCAGCAGATTGTTCATCAGATCGACGCAGGCGTTCAGGTTGTTCTTGATCTCGTTGAAGTCGCCCTTGTACTCCGCCGTGATCTTCTCCGGGATGTCCCCCTTCGAGATCCGATCCACGTACTCCGCCGTCACGTTGATCGGCTCCACGAAGGCGTCGATCAGCTCGTTGACCCCGCTGACCAGCTTGCCCCAGCCCCCCTCGAAGGCGTCGGCATCCCCTCGCGCATCCAGCTGTCCGTCCTTCGTCGCCCCGATCAGGCGGCTCGTCTCGGTCAGCAGATTGTTCATCA
>JBHHYV010000158.1:0-6540 GCA_046757685.1 Myxococcota bacterium | reverse complement strand
AGATCGATCGCACGCGCGAAGTCGGCGTAAGGCGCGGGTGAACGCAGGCACGGGCGCCCCAGGGAGTCGAAGTCGGAGGGCAGCAGAAAGGCCCCCGCGCGCGATCGCTCGAAGGCGCGCGCATAGCGGGGGCCGGTCACGAACGAGAGATCCGCCTCGCCGGCATCGTCGAGGCCGGCGAGCGCGTCGACCGAGAGGTCGCGCCCCTCCCACTCGAGCCCGAGCGCCTCTGCGATCTCGCTGACTCTCACCGGCCCCCCCGCGACCAGAAAAGACGATCCCCGGAGCGGTGTCAATCTCGGCTTTTGACGCCGCGGATCGCCTGTGACATAACCCGCTCGCACACCGGGAGGGCCGCATTGAGACGGCGCGTGTTCCTCCAGCTCGCCGCCCTCGCCCCGGCGCTTGCGGTTCTGGAGCTGCCATCGGCATCCGCGCGGGCCGCCCGGTCGCGCGCCCGGGACGGGCTGCCCGATGCGGCCGAGGCATCGGGCGCAGGCGGCGAGGCCACTCGGCTGCGGCCCGATCAGCGACCGCTTCTCGCGTCGATCATCGAGCGCCTGGTCGAGACCGGGAGCAAGGACGCGCCCTCCCCCTCGGCGGTCGGCGTGCTCGCCGCCGTCGACGAGATCCTGGCGAGGCTCGAGCCCGAGGTCCGCGAGGCGCTCGAGGCGGCCCTCCGCTGGGTCGAGTGGTGGCCCTTCCTGGGTGAGGGACGCTGGGCGCGCTTCAGCTCTCTCGATCCAGCCGCGCAGCGCGAGAGCCTGGAGGGCTGGCGCACCAGCCGCCTCGAGGTGCGCAGGCGGGTGTTCCGGGCGCTGCGCGGTCTGTCTCTGCTCGCCTACTGGAGTCGGCCCGAGACCTGGCCCCTGCTCGGCTACCCGGGCCCGTCCGTTCCCCGGGCCCCGCGGCCTATGGCGACGCGGCCCCATGGCGCGACGAAGGGGCACGAGACCCTCTCGGCCGACGCATGCGTGATCGGCGCCGGCGCCGGGGGCTCGGTCGTCGCCGCGCTGCTCGCGGAGGCGGGACGCCGCGTCGTACTGCTCGAGGCGGGCCCCGATCGCACGCGCGCCCAGCTCGATCAGCGGGAGGACACGATGCTTCCCGAGCTCTACGTCGAGGCCGGGCTGCAGGCGACCGAAGACGGCGCGGTCACGGTCCTGCAGGGCCGCGGCCTCGGGGGCTCCACGGTTCCGGGGCTCGGCTACTGCGCACGCACCCCCGAGGACGTGCTCGCGGCCTGGCGCGAGGAGCACGGCGTGGCCGCGGCGGACGAGCTCGACGCGGCGTTCGCTCGGATCGAGGCGGGCCTGGGGGTGCGACCGGTCGTGGCCGAGGAGGTGAACGCGCTCAACGCCGCCCTGCGTCGCGGGACGGCGCTGCTCGGGTTCCACGGGCAGCTCGCGCACCACAACCGGATCGGCTGCCGCCGGTCCGGCACCTGCCTGCTCGGCTGTCACTACGGGGCCCTCCGCTCGATGCTGGAGAGCTACCTGCCGCGCGCCCGGCAGGCCGGCGCGCGAGTCGTCCCGGGCGCGCGCGCCACGGCCATCGGGGGCAGTCCCGGCCGGCGCCACGTCGAGGCTCGCCTGGCTTCGGGCCGAGGGCTACGCGTCGAGGCGCCGGTCGTCGTCTGCGCTGCGGGGGCGATCGGAACTCCGCTGCTGCTCGCTGCGAGCGGGCTCGCGGGAAGGAGCGGGCAGCGGGGTCTCCACCTCAGGCTCCAGCCCTCGGTCGTCACGACCGGGGTCTTCTCGGAGCGGATCGCCGCCTGGGAGGGCATGCCGGCAGCCTGGCGGGTGGACGAGTTCCAGAGACCGGCGGGCGACCCGAGCGGCAGCTACACGCTGACCCCCTTCTCGACCTTCCCGGCCATGACGGCGGCCGCCCTGCCCGGCAGCGGACCCGAGCTCTTCGAGACGCTGCGCGACTATCCCAGGCTGGGCGCCGTGCGCGCGGTGCTGCGCGATCGTTCCGAGGGAAGCGTGAGACGGGCGACCCGCGGCGCGCCCGAGATCCACTACGAGCTCGAGGCTCCGGACCGACACCTTCGCGTGCGCGCCGTGAAGCGCTCCGTCGAGGTGCTCTGGGCCTCCGGGGCGAGCGCGGTGTGGGTGCCCTTTCGCGACGGGGCGCTGCGCCTGTCGCCCTCGGAGGGGCTGTCGGCGATCGATCGGCGTGCGGGGGCGGCCGGAGCGCTTCCGATGCTCTCCACCGAGCCCATGGGAACCTGTCGCATGGGCGCCGATCCGACGAGCTCGGTGGTGGATGCCCATGGCGAGGTCCACGACGCGCCGGGAGTCTTCGTCAGCGACGCGAGCGTCCTGCCCTCGCCCCCGGGCGTTCCTCCGCTGATCACGGTTGCCGCGCTGGCGGACCGCTCGGCGCAGCGGATTCTCGGGCGGCGAGGCCGCGCGCGCGCGTGACCCAGCCCCCCGAAGACGACTCTCCCGAGCTCGCCTCCTCGCTGCTCGACCTGCGCGACAAGCCCCCCGCGCCGCTCGCGCCCTCGCCGCAGGCGCTGGGGGTCTGGGAGCTCGCCTGGCCGACGATCGCCGCGGCGATGCTGCAGACTCTCGTGCGCTGGGCCGACATCAAGATGGTCGGAGCTCTCGGCCGCGAGGCGGTCGCGGCGGTGGCAGCGGGCGGGCAGGTCTACTGGTTCCTGCAGTCGACCGTGATGGCGGTGACGATCGGCCTGGTCGCGATCATGGCGCGCGCGATCGGGGCTCGAGATACGCGCGGCGCAGACGCCGTCCTGCGGCAGGGGATCCTGCTGGGGACCCTCTTCGGGGCGGTCACGATGGCGGCCATGCCGTGGGCCTCGTCGATGATCTCGATGTACGGCGTCGAGGAGTCGGTCGTCGCCTACGGGGGCGACTACGTGTTCTGGCTGCTGGCCGGAAACATCCCCTTCACCCTCACCTTCGTCTTCGGCGCGGCGCTGCGCGCGGCGGGAGATGCGCGCAGCCCCCTCGCCGTGGGCGCGGTCGCCAACGCGCTGAACGTGGCTCTCAACTGGCTCCTGATCGGGGGCCACCTGGGATTCCCGAGGCTCGGGGTGTCGGGCGCCGCGATCGCCTCCAGCGCCTCGATGGTCTTCCAGGTTGTCGTCTTCTGGGCCCTGTGGCGGAGCCGCCGACTCGTGCTCCGCCCCGAGCTTCGCGACTTCCGACCCGACCTGGCCCTGTGGCGGCGGATCCTGCGAATCGGCTATCCGGCGACGCTCGAGGGAGCGCTCTGGAACCTGGGGCTGCTGGGCTTCATGCGCCTGATGAGTGACTACGGGACGGCCGAGTTCGCCGCCTACAACATCGGAGCCCAGATCCTGGCGATCTCGTTCCTGCCCGGGAACGGATTTGCTACCGCCGCGTCGACCCTGGTCGGGCAGCACCTGGGCGATCGGCGTCCGGACCGGGCCGCGCGCTCGGGCTGGCGGTCGCTCGCCGGCTCGATCGTCTCGATGAGTGCGCTGGGTGCCCTGACGATCGGCCTGGCGCGACCGATCGCCCGCTTCTTCATCTCGGACGCGCAGGTCGTCGACCTCACCGTCGACTTCATCTGGATCCTGGGGGCAGTGCAGCCGCTGATGGCCGTCGAGTTCACCCTCGGGGGAGCGCTGCGCGGCGCGGGCGACACGCGCTTCCCACTGGTCGTCGTCTTCGTCGGTCTCTTCCTGTGTCGGCTGCTGCCCGCGAGCCTGGCGGCCCTCTGGCTCCACACCCCGATCCAGGTCGTCTGGAGCGCGCTGGTTCTCGACTACGCCGTCAAGGCCATCCTGCTGATCTGGCGTTTTCGGCGCGGGCGCTGGCGGTCGCTTCGCGTCTGAGCGCTGCGCCCGGCGTCGAGAGAGCGCCTGGGGTGAGGACCTAGCAGAGGTCGGCGAAGTAGCGGAGCAGGTCCGTCTCGGTGACGATGCCAACCAGGCGGCCTCCGTCCACCACGGGCAGGCAGCCGATCTTGCGGCTCGCCATGGCGGCGGCCGCCTCGCGGATGGGGGTGCCGGGCTGGACCGAGATCGGGGGCTCGGACATGACCTCGCAGATCCGGACCCCCTCCAGGAACCGCCGCTGCTCCTCGCGAGGCAGCCCGATCACGTTCGACAGCGATGCCCGCAGAAGGTCTCGCTGGGAGACCATGCCGACGAGCTGACCAGCGCGGACGACCGGCAGGTGGCGCACGCTCGCCAGCCCCATGATCTCGTCCACGATCGCCAGGGTGTCGTCGGCGCTGATCGAGACGACCTTGTCGGACATGATGTCTCGAATTCGCATCCGAGATCTCTACCACGCGCCGGCCAGCGCTGACAATGGACGCTCGGCCCGGTCCACCCGGCTGCTACAATGACGCCGTGCCGGGGGTCGGTCCGAACGTCCAGCCGGTCCCGAGGGGACCTGAGCCGCCGGCGCTCCCTGGGGTGCAGGTGTGATCACGCGGGCAATCCTCACCTCGGCCCTGCTCGGCCTCGCGGTCCTGTACTACTTCGGGTTCGGCCCCGCCCCCACCCCGTCCGAGTGGGCCGACCTGGCCTGGTGGCGGCCCCGAGCCTTCCTGGTCCACTCGGCGCTCACCCTCGGGCTCTCACGGCTGGGCTCGGCCGATCCGGCCCGCACGGGCTGGCTGGCGGTGAGCTTCTTCGCGCTGCTGCCGCTGGGCCTCGGCTGTACCGCCATGCGCGCCGCCCGCGGGGCGGTCGCCCGCACCCTCCTGCTGGGTGTGACCCTGACGGCCGCCCTGCTCGCCGCCTTCGGCCTGCGCTTCGTCGCGGGCTGGAGCTTCTTCTCGTGGCGCTTTCCGTGGGTGATCCTCTGCACCAGCGTCGCGGTCGCCGCGATCGCGCTCTCGCCCAGCCTCCTCGAGTGGCTCAGCCGCCGCCGGCTGCGCTACCGGGCAGCCGCCCTGATCGCGGCGGTGCTGGGAATCTACCTCGCCACCACCGAGATCACCGGCTGGGATCCCTCACTGCCCGCCAACCTGAGCCCCTGGCCGGTACTCACCCTCTTCGGGCTGCTCCTGATCGGCCTCCGGCTCACCTCGCTGCACCTGGGTGCCGGGCTCGGCAGCTTGCTCGCCGCCATGCGGCCCGGGACCCTGGGACGCCTCCTCGGCGCGGCCGTCGCCGCCGCGATCGCGGCGGGGCTCCCATGGGCGCTCTCGATCGACGGAGGCCTGCGCGGGGCCGTGGCCATGGGTCTCGCCGGCGCTCTCTACGGCTACTGGGCGAGCGCACGGCGGCGGCCGAGCGGGGCGCTCCGGGCCTCGGCGGGGGCGATCCTGCTCGCCGCCATCACCCTTTCCAATGCGGCGGGCGAGCGAAACCACGAGATCGCGCGCAACGTGACCGCCGCTCGGGTGATCCAGGCGCTGGACGCCTACCACGACAAGCGTGGGGCCTATCCCGACCAGCTCGAGGAGCTGGTTCCCGAGGAGCTCCCAGAGCTCCCGGAGCCCCAGATCGGCTGGATCCGCAACCGGGACGACCGCTTCTCGTACCTGAACTTCGGAGATTCCTACACCCTGGAGTTCCCGAGCATCCGCTGGATCCAGTGCTCGTACAGCCCCCCCTACCGGAACCCCTACGAGGACGAGGAGGAGGAAGAGGAGGAGTCCGCAGCGCCGCTGGCCCCGGCGACCGGCAGGGCCCAGGCCGGCGGAGCCGGATCGGCGAAGGACGCAGCCTCGAGCGAGCAGGGGACCGAGCTGGGAGGGAGCTGGAGCTGCGACTCCACGCCACCGAAGCTCTTCTGAGCACCCCTAGCGGGCTCCACCTGGGAGTCGCCCCGGGGGCGCCCGGCACCTCCGACCCCGCGGAGTGGCACGCGGCGTTGATCGCCGAGGCCGTTCACGCGGAGGACCTCGGCTACCGCTCGGTCTGGATCCCCGAGAGCCACTTCGGGGAGCCCAGGTCGCTGCCGCAGCCGCTCCTGATCCTGGCCGCGATCGCGGCGCGCACCGAGACGATCCGCCTGGGGACGTCGTCCTACCTGCTCCCCTTTCGGCATCCCGTGCGGGTGGCCGAAGAGGTCGCGGTCCTCGATCAGATCTCGAACGGGCGAGTGATCCTGGGCGTCGGCCGTGGCTTCCGCAAGCCGCTCTTCGAGGCGATGGGGATCGCTCCCGGGACCAAGCGCGCCCACTTCGAGCGAACCTTGGCGACCCTGCTCGGGCTCTTCCGCGGGGAGCCCGTGGCCGATACCGGCGCGTACATCCATCCGCTTCCGCTGCAGCGACCCCATCCGCCCATCTGGGTCGCCGCGTTCGGACCGAAGGGCCTCGCCCAGGCGGCCCAGTTCGGGCTTCCGTACCTGGCCTCTCCGATCGAAGCGCTCGAGCGCCTCGAGGCCAACCATCGCCTCCACCGCGCCGCGCTGGATCCCGAGATCGACGCCGACTCGCTCGCGGTGCCCGCGATTCGCAGCGTCTTCGTGAGTGAGCAGCCCGCCGCCCTGCGGCGCGTCCGCGAGGCGCTCGCGGCCCAGGCGCGCACCCTGGCGGCGCGTGTCGGCGGTGCGCTCCCCCACGCGGCCGATCGGGAGG
>JBHHYV010000157.1:0-6658 GCA_046757685.1 Myxococcota bacterium | reverse complement strand
AGGGGCCGATCGAGCGGGCGTGGATCTTGTCGTCGACCAGGTGGTGGAGCTTCATGATGTACATGAGCCCCACGGTGACGTCCGAGGCGAACGCCTCGCCGGTGCGGCCGTCGAAGAGAATCGTCTGCCCGCTCGTGCGCAGCCCTGCCTCCTCGAGCAGGCCCTTGATTTCGCGCTCCCGGGCTCCGTCGAAGACCGCCGTCGCGGCGGGCACTCCCCGCAGGTATCCGCGCGCCACCTCGACGATCGTGTCATCGTCCATGTCGTCGAACTGCCTCTTCATGCTCGGACGATCGAAGATCTTCTTCAGGCGCGCTCGCAGCTGGTCGGGTCCCCAGTGATCGGCGATGTGCTGCTCGATCTGCTTGCCCAGCCCCCACGCCGCAGCGCCGAGGTGGGTCTCGAGGATCTGACCCACGTTCATCCGCGAGGGAACACCCAGCGGATTCAGGACCACCTCGACGGGCGTCCCGTCCTCCATGTAGGGCATGTCCTCCTCGGGCAGGATCCGAGAGATGACCCCCTTGTTCCCGTGGCGCCCGGCCATCTTGTCTCCGACGGAGAGCTTGCGCTTGATGGCCACGTAGACCTTCACCATCTTGAAGACCCCCGGCGGAAGCTCGTCGCCCTTCTTCAGGCGCGCGATCTTCTCGTCGAAGACGGTCTTGATCAGGCTGGCCTGCTCCTCGGCGGCCGCGAGGAGCTCCTCGATGCGTGCCGCCTTGGTGGCGTCCTCGATCCGGATGTCCCGCCACTTGCGGCGCGGGATCTCGTCGAGCGAGGCCTCGGTGACCCGATCTCCCGGCGAGAGCCAGGGGTCCCGGCGCCGCTCGTCAGCGATCCGGGCGGAGCTCGTCTGTCCGATCAACAGCTCGCGCACCCGGTTGAGCGCCGACTCCCGAACGATCCGGATCTCGTCCTCCTGGTCGAGGCGCAGCTTGGCGATCTCTGCATCCTCGATCGTCTTGGCCCTCTCGTCCTTGTCCACTCCCTTGCGGGAGAAGACCCGCGCGCCGATCACGATTCCCGTCTGGCCCGGAGGCACGCGGAGCGAGGTATCGCGAACGTCGCCCGCCTTCTCGCCGAAGATCGCCCGAAGCAGCCGCTCCTCGGGTGAGAGCTGGGTCTCGCCCTTGGGGGTGATCTTTCCGACGAGGATGTCGTCCGAGCTCACCTCCGCGCCGATCCGCACGATTCCGCTCTCGTCCAGGTTGCGAAGCACCTCCTCGCCCACGTTCGGGATATCGCGAGTGATCTCCTCCTTGCCGAGCTTGGTGTCTCGCGCGACGACCTCGAACTCCTCGATGTGGATCGAGGTGAAGAGGTCGTCCTTGACGACCTTCTCGGAGATCAGGATCGAGTCCTCGAAGTTGTACCCGCCCCAGGGCATGAAGGCGACCAGGACGTTCCGCCCCAGTGCCAGCTCGCCGTGGTCGGTCGCAGGCCCGTCGGCGATCACCTGCCCCCGCGTCACCCGCTCTCCGACCCGGACGATCGGCTTCTGGTTGATGCAGGTGTTCTGGTTGGAGCGCTGGTACTTGACGAGGTTGATGATGTCGGGAGTCGGGTCTGCGGTCCCGGAGTCCGGATCCGGCTTGATCACGATGCGCGCGGCATCCACGCTCTCGACGACGCCGCTCCGCTTCGCCACGACCGTGACTCCGGAGTCCCGGGCGACGACGCCCTCCATCCCCGTGCCGACCAGCGGAGCATCGGTTCGCATGAGCGGAAGCGCCTGCCGCTGCATGTTCGATCCCATCAGCGCGCGATTGGCATCGTCGTTCTCGAGGAACGGAATCAGCGAGGCTGCGACCGAGACGAGCTGGTTGGGCGAGACGTCCATCCTCTCGATCTCGTCCCGGTCGAGCATCACGAACTCTCCCTGCTTGCGCGCCGATACGGTCTCGTTGACGAAGCGCCGCTTCGAGTCGAGCGGCGCGTTGGCCTGCGCGATCGAGTGCTCCTCCTCGTCGAGCGCCGTGAGGTAGTGCACCTCGTCGCGGACACGGCCTTTCTCGACCATCCGGTAGGGGGTCTCGATGAAGCCGTAGTCGTTGACCCTGGCATAGGTCGAGAGCGACGCGATCAGGCCGATGTTGGGACCCTCCGGCGTCTCGACCGGACAGATCCGGCCGTAGTGGGTGCTGTGGACATCACGCACCTCGAAGCCCGCCCGCTCTCGCGTCAGGCCGCCCGGCCCGAGCGCCGAGAGCCGCCGCTTGTGAGTGACGGCGGAGAGCGGATTCGTCTGGTCCATGAACTGCGAGAGCTGTGAGGATCCGAAGAACTCCTTGATGACCGCCGTGACCGGCTTGGAGTTGATGAGGTCGTGCGGCATGAGCTGCTCGATCTCCTGCAGGCTCATGCGCTCCTTGATGGCCCGCTCCATCCGGACCAGGCCGATCCGATACTGGTTCTCGAGCAGCTCTCCCACGACCCGAACGCGCCGGTTGCCGAGGTGGTCGATGTCGTCGATCTTTCGATCGGGGCTGCCGTTCTTCAGCTCCACGAGGTACTTGACCGCGAGCAGGATGTCCTCCTCTCGCAGGGTTCTCACGTCGTGGGGAACGTCGACGCCGAGCTTGTGGTTCAGCTTCAGACGGCCCACGTGCGAGAGGTCATAGCGATCGGGATTGAAGAAGAGATTGCGGAAGACCGTGGTCGCGGTCTCGACCGTGGGGGGATCTCCGGGCCGAAGGCGCCGGTAGATGTCGATGATCGCCTCGTCGGCCGTCATCGTCTTGTCGGCCGCCAGCGTGTCGTGGATGGCGGTCCCGCTCCCGAGCGGATCCAGGTAGAGGAGCGGGAACTCGAGGATGTCGCGCTTCTTGAGCTCTTCGAAGATCTCTTCGCTGAGCCGCTCGTTGCACTCCAGGATCACCTCTCCCGTCGACTCGTCGACGATGTCCACCGGGGCGACGCGCCGGACTCCGTCGTCTCGGACGAGATCCTCGTAGGCGATCGGGATCCACTCGATCCCGGCCTCGCGCATGCGACGGACCGCGGCCTGGGTAATGCGCTTGCCCGCCTTCACGATCGTGGTGGATCCGTCGCGGATCGGCTTGCTCGCCCGCTGGCCGATCAGGTTCTCGAGCCGTGCGGGACGCTTCTCGATCTTTCTCGAGTCGATCCGGATCTGTTCGGGCTCGTAGAAGGCCTGCAGCAGGTCCTCCGCCGTGTAGCCCAGCGCCTTCAGCAGGACGGTCGCATGCAGCTTCCTGCGTCGATCGATCCGGACCTGGATCAGGTCCTTGTGATCGAACTCGATGTCGAGCCAGGATCCACGGTACGGGATGATCCGGCACGAGAAGAGCTTCTTGCCGGCGGCCGTGACTGCAGAGGATCGGACGGTATCGAAGAAGATGCCCGGCGAACGATGGAGCTGCGAGACGATCACGCGCTCGGTCCCGTTGATGATGAAGGTGCCGTTGTCCGTCATCACCGGGATCTCTCCGAAGTAGACCTCCTGCTCCTTGACGTCACGGATGTTGGAGGTCTGTCCCTTCTCGGCGGTATCCCAGACGATCAGGCGGATCGTCACCTTGATCGGCGCGGCATAGGTCATGCCCCGCTGCAGGCACTCGAGGACGTCGTACTTGGGCTCCTCGAAGGTGTATCGCACGAACTCGAGCGAAGCGGTGTTGTTGAAGTCGCGAATCGGGAACACGGAGTGGAAGACGGCCTGGAGTCCGCTCGACTCGCGCTTTTCGGGCTCGACATCCGCCTGCAGGAAGCGGTCGAAGCTCCGCTTCTGGATGTCGATCAGGTTCGGGATGTCGATGATCTTATCGATCTTCGAGAAGTCCTTGCGGAACCGCGATGCGCTCAAGGAAGCTCCCATTCAACCCTCCGCCTCGAATCCCACCGACTCGAGCGTTCTGCCAGAGCCGTCTCCAGCTCCGGCCGGTTTCGAACGGCCGCACCCACGGTGCAGCCCTGACGTCATTTGATGTCGACCTGTCCGCCGACGGCCTCGATCTTCTCCTTGATCTTCTCGGCCTCTTCCTTCTCGACCGCCTCTTTGACCGCCTTCGGAGCGCTCTCGACCAGCTCCTTGGCCTCCTTCAGACCCAGGCCCGTGATCGAGCGGACTTCCTTGATCACCTGGATCTTCTTGTCTCCGATCGCGGTGAGGATCACGTCGAACTCGGTCTGCTCCTCGGCGGCGCCACCCTCGGCTCCCCCGGGAGCGGCGACGGCGACGGCAGCCGGCGCCGCAGAGACGCCCCACTCCCCTTCCATCTTCTGGATGAGCTCGGCGATCTCCATCGGCTTGAGCTCGTTGATCTGCGAGAAGATCTCGTCCACGCTTGCCATCGGTCGTTTCTCCTCCTACCCCGGTCCAATCGAGGCCCTCGCGGGCCAGAGCGGGGTCTTCGGGTTGCGTTCTCAGCCTTCGAGCTGTTGTTGACGTTGCTCCAGCGCGTTGCGCAGGTTTCCGAGCAGCGCGTGGAGGGTTCCGGCCAGGTTCTGCATGGGCGCGCGAAGGGTCCTCATCAGCATGGCCCGCAGCTCGTCCTTGGAGGGCAACGCCGCCAGCGTGCGGATCGCGTCGAGGTCGACGACCTCGCCCTCGACGAGCCCGCCCTTGATCTCCAGCTTCTCGTTGTCCTTCGCGTACTCCACGAGGACCTTGGCGAGGACCGTCGGCTCGTCGTAGGCCAGCGCGACGGCGTTGGGGCCCTCGAGGAGCGGCGCGAGCTCCGCCGCGTCGGTCCCCTCGACCGCGATCCGGAGCAGGGTGTTCTTGGTCACGCGGTAGTCGATGGCCCCCTCGCCGACCTGCCTCAGCCGGGCCCGCAGGTCGCCGGCCTCGGCCACGCTCAGCCCGCGGTAGTCGGAGAGGATCACCGCCGTCGCGCGCCCGAGGCGCTCGCGCAGCTCGCGAACCTCGTGCTCCTTCTCGGCCCTCGTTCTCATCGTACTCTCCCCGCCCCGGGATGTGTGGCCCGGAGCGCTAGGACGCCTGCAGGTCCGACGGGTCCAGGTGAATGCCGGGACCCATCGTCGTCGAGATCGAGGCCTTCTTGAGGTAGGTCCCCTTCGTCGTCGACGGACGCGCCTTCAGGATCGCATCGACGATCGCCGAGAGGTTCTCGCGCAGCTTCTCGACTCCGAAAGAGACCTTCCCGAAAGGCGCGTGGACGATCCCGGCCTTGTCGACGCGAAACTCGATCTTGCCCGCCTTCTGCTCGGCGACCGCGCTCGCCACGTCCATGGTGACGGTTCCGACCTTGGGATTGGGCATCAGCCCGCGCGGGCCGAGGATGCGCCCGAGCCGCCCCACGACGCTCATCATGTCGGGCGTTGCGATGACCCGGTCGAACTCGAGCCATCCCTCCTGGATCCGCTTCGCGAGATCCTCCGCCCCGACCTCGTCGGCGCCGGCCGCGCGCGCTTCGGCCTCACGCTCGCCCTTTGCGAAGACGATCACGCGAACCTCGGCGCCGGTTCCGTGAGGCAGCGCGACCGCCCCGCGAACGTTCTGGTCCGCATGCCGTGGATCGACGCCCAGGTTGAGCGCCACCTCGGCCGTCTCGTCGAACTTGGCGACGCGCGCCTCGAGCAGCCGCTCGAGACCTTCCTTCAGCGAATAGAGCCCGTCGCGCTCCACCTTCTCGCGAGCGGCTCGATAGCTCCGACCATGACGCCCCATCAGCCCTCGACCTCCAGGCCCATCGATCGGGCGGTCCCGGCAATCACCCGGACCGCCGCGTCCAGGTCGTGGGCGCTCAGATCCTCCATCTTGATCTCCGCAATCTCCTCGAGCTGCGCACGGGTGACCTTTCCCACCTTGGTCTTGTTGGGCTCTCCCGAGCCCTTCGCGATGCGCGCGGCGCGCTTGAGCAGCACCGCAGCGGGAGGCGTCTTGAGCTCGAAGGTGAAGGTGCGGTCCGCGTACACGGTGACCACGGCCGGAATGATCAGCCCGGCCTGGTCCTGCGTGCGGGCGTTGAACGCCTTGCAGAACTCCATGATGTTCACCCCGTGCTGGCCGAGCGCGGGTCCGACCGGCGGAGAGGGGTTCGCCTGCCCCGCGGGGCACTGCAGCTTGATCTTCGTGATGACCTTCTTGGCCACGGACTATCCCTTCTCCACGTCCTCGAAGTTGAGCCAGAGCGGTGTCGATCGGCCGAAGACCGAGACCATGACCTGCAGGCGCTCGCGATCGGGCTGAACCTCGGCGATCGTGCCGCTGAAATTGACGAAGGGACCCGAGACCACCCGGACCTCCTCGCCCTCCTCGAAGATCACCGCGGGCCTCGGCTTCTCGCTCTCGGCCTTCCCGATCAGGCGCTGCACCTCGGACTCGGGGATCGGCGAGGGTCGCGAGCCCGAGCCGACGAAGCCGGTGACGCGCGCCGTGTTCTTGACGATGTGCCAGAGCTCGTCGTCGAACTCCATCTGGACCAGGATGTAGCCGGGCAGGAACTTGCGCTTGGTGGTTCGCCGCTGACCCTTGACGAGCTCGACCACGTTCTCCTCGGGAATCACGATCTGGTGGATCGAGGACTCGCGACCTCGCGAGCGTACCCGCTCGAGCAGCCCCTGCTTTGCGCGCGCCTCCTGGCCCGAGTAGGTATGGATCACGTACCAGTGAGCCTTGCCCTTCGTCGCCACCTCTTCGACCACGCCGGCCCCCGCCTACCCGAGCAAC
>JBHHYV010000156.1:0-6671 GCA_046757685.1 Myxococcota bacterium | reverse complement strand
TCGATCGGTCCCGCTCCCACAGCGCTGCTCAAGCACGCCGCCGCACTCGGAGCCGACGAGATCGTCGCGATCGAGGCCGAGCCCCTGGCGCTCGACCCCCACGCGATCGCGCGCGTGCTCTCGGCGTGGATCGATTCGAGCGGAGGCGCCGACCTGATCCTGTGCGGGCGCCAGGCGTCGGACGATGACCAGGGCGTGGTTCCCGCGCTGATGGCCGAGCGGCTCGGAGTGCCGCTGGTCGCGGTCGCACGCGCCGTCGCGCTCGCAGACGGGACGGGCGAGGAGCCCGAGCTCGAGGTCACGCGCGTCACGCCCGACGGCGACGAGGTCGTGCGCGTTCGCTGCCCCGCCATCGTGACGATCTCGAACGAGCTCGGAGAGCCGCGCTTTCCGAACACTGCCCGCAAGCTCCGCGCCCGGCGCATGAAGCCGACCGTCGTGGCGATCGACGACCTGGGGCTGGGCACCGACGCCCTGCAGCCGCGCGCGACGGTCCTCCGCCAGCTCGTTCCCGCCATCCAGGGCCACTGCGAGTTCCTCTCGCGCGACACTCCGGCCCAGACGGCGCAGCTGCTGATCGCCCGCCTGCGCGAGGATCGCCTGCTGGCGCCCCCGGCCGAAGGCGCTAGGGCGTCGTGACGATCGCGGTCTGCAGCTGGGGAGAGGGATCGCGGGGGGCTCCCGAGAGCCTGACGCTGGCGCGCGGCTCGCTCGGGGGCTCCGGGGAGGAGCTGCGCTGGGTCGTGCTCGATCCCGCCGGCGAGGGTCACGCAGAGATCGGCGCGCGCTTCGGTGCGACGGCAGTCGACCGCATCTGGGACGAGCCGCTCGCGGACTTTCCCGACGACGCCTGCGTCGAGGCGCTCGCCCAGTACTGCAAAATGCTCCAGCCGAGGGTCCTGATCTTCCCGCAGAGCTTTCAGTCGCACGTCGTGGCGCCGCGCCTGGCGGGGCGGCTGGAGACGGCCGTCGTGATGAACGTCGTCTCGGCCCAGGCTCCCGACGCCAGCGACGCGCTCCAGGTCACCGCGTCGGCGTTCGGAGGCGATACGCGCGTCGTCTACGCCCTCTCCGGCCCCTCCCCCTACATCCTGGGAGTGGGCGCCACCGCGGTCCAGGCCGAGCCGCTCCCTGATCCCGTCCCGGCGATCCCGGTGAACGAGGTCGCGGTCGACCTGGCCGGCGTCGACGAGCGCGTACGGGTGGTCGAGCGGGCCCGGGCCGAGGGACCCCGCCTCGAGGACGCGGAGATCATCGTCTCGGGCGGGCGCGGCCTGGGGTCGCAGGAGAACTACAAGCTGATCCAGGAGCTGGCGAGCGCGCTCGGCGGAATGGCCGGCGCTTCGCGGCCGCTCGTCGACGACGGCTGGGTCGACGCCTCGAGGCAGGTGGGCCTGACGGGCAAGATCACGCGTCCGAGCCTGTACGTCGCGGTCGGGATCTCGGGCGCGAGCCAGCACATGGCCGGCTGCGCGGCGGCCAAGACGCTGGTGGCGATCAACCGCGATCGCGACGCGGCGATCTTTCGCTATGCGCGCTACGGCATCGAGGGCGACTGCCTCGAGATCCTGCCCGAGCTGATCCGCGCGGCGAGGGAGGACTGAGCCGTGCCGGCGGCGCGCACTCCCGTGGTGCCGGGACTCTTTGCCGAGACCGCGGACGGAGCGCGCCTGCTGGGATCGCGCTGCGCGACCTGCGGCACCCCCTACTTTCCCCGGGTCGACCGCTGCCGCAAGCCCGACTGCGAGCGGAGCCGGATCGAGGAGCACGCCTTCGGTCCGCGCGGCGTGCTCTGGAGCCGCGCCATCCAGAACTACCCGCCGCCCGAGCCTGCCCTCTTCGACGAGCCCTACGTTCCCTACGCGATCGGCGTCGTCGACCTGGACGAGGGGCTGCGGGTGGTGGGGCGCATCGACTGCGCCGATCCCGAGGCCGTCGCAGCGGGTGCGCCGGTCGAGCTGGTGATCGGGCCGATCGGCCACGACGCCGACGGCGGGGAGCAGGTCAGCTGGAAGTTCCGGCCGCTATGATGGCGCGGACGATGCGTCCCGAGACCTGCAGACGAGGCGAGCGATGAGAGAGGTCGTGGTGCTCGGGGTGGGCATGCACCCCTTCGGCAAGTTCGAGGACAAATCCGTGACCGAGCTCTGCCGCGCCGCGGTCGAGCAGGCGCTGGCGGACGCCGGCGTCGCGTGGCGCGAGGTCGAGGCCGTCTCGGCGGCGAGCTCGCGCTTCTCGGGCGGCAAGGGCTGGGGGCTCAACGGCAACGACGTCGTCGAAGACATGGGGTCGACCGGGATTCCCGTCTACAACCTCTCGGCGGGCTGTGCCGCGGGCGGCAACGCGCTCGACATCGCCCACAAGCTGGTGGCGAGCGAGGCGCACGACCTGGTCTGTGTGGTCGGCGGCGAGAAGATGCCGCGCGGCTTCATCCAGACCTCGGGGGTCGAGGAGGAGACCGATCCCGAGTTCCTGCGCCAGCGCTGCGTCGGCATGCCCGGGCCGGCCTTCTGGGCGGCGCTGTGTCGGCGGCGAATGGAGGACTTCGGCACGACCGTGGAGCAGCTGGCGCAGATCGCGGTCAAGGCCCACCGGGTCGGCACCCACAACCCCAACGCGCGCTTCCGCAAGGAGTTCACGCTCGAAGAGATCCTGGGCTCGCCGATGGTCAGCGACCCGCTGCACCTCTACGAGATCTGCCCGGTGAGCGACGGTGCGGCCGCCGCCATCGTGTGTTCAGCGGAGATCGCCCGAAAGCACACGACGCACCAGATCCGGCTGGCCTCGACGGCCGTTGCCACGGCGCGCTTCGACGACGGTCTACCGCGTGGGCTCGGCTGCGTGGTTCCCCCGGCTGGCGGGCACGCCCACCACAGCGAGGCGGCGCTCGCCGTCGCCAAGGCCTTCGCAAACGCCGGCGTCGGTCCCGGGGATCTCGACCTCGTCGAGCTCCAGGACAACACCGTCTACTACGAGCTGGCCTTTGCCGAGGACTGGGGACTGTGCAAGCCGGGCGAGGCCGAGTCCCTGCTCGAGGCGGGTCACACCTTGCCGACGGGTAGGCTGCCGATCAACCCGAGCGGTGGCTTCCTGTGCTTTGGCGAGGCGACGACCGCGATGGGCCTCTTCCAGCTCCACGAGCTCACCATCCAGCTGCGCGGCGAGGCCGGCCCGCGCCAGGTCCCCGACGCCCGGCTCGGCCTCGCCCAGACCCTGGGTCTGGGCGGAAACGCCACCGCCGCGATCCTGCAGCGCTAGCCGCGATGCCAGATTGGCGGGCGCGGCGAGGTCCCCGAACTCAAAATGGCCTCGTCGTAGGCGACGGTGGAGATGGCTGACTTGGCACAGCCTCCAGTAGACCACTGAGCTCAGCAGTCGTTGATGATGCGGAGAGTGTCCTGTCCTGCTACCTGTCCCCGGGACCGAACAGCCCATCGATACGCTCGATGAGATCCCGACTCAGCGGCGATGCGGCTTCCGCTTGCACGCACTCGGCTAGCTCTTCTCGATTCTTCACACCCAGCACCACGCTGTCTACTCCACTCATCGAGAGCGCGTAGGCGTGGGCCAGCCGGGCGGTGGATACACCCAGCTCCTTGGCGAACTCCCGCAGGGGCGCGGCTCGGCGAAAGTCCTCCATCTCAGGATGATCTTCAGGCAGCTCGCGGTCGATCCGATCCGTCAGGGCTCCTGCCTGCACGGCGCGAATTCCGAGCACTCCCACCCCCTGTCTCATCGCTCGGGCAATGATGTTGCGCGGCTGGGGATCTTCGCTGTAACGCCGTATTCCTCCGGGTGAATCGAGACAGTTGCTGATCGCCTGAACCACGCCAGGTTTCGTCTCATGTTCGAGAGCATCGAGAATGGTCTCGGGCAGCCCCGTGCCCGTGATGCCCCAGGCTCTGATCTTGCCTTCTGCAACCAGCCTCTCGAAGGCGGGGATCACCTCTTCGATGTAACGGGACCACGTGCAGGCGAATCGCGCCTGGATCTCGGGGGTGATCGCAGGATCGGGAAAACGGTAGCCATCGGGCACGATATTGGAGTGCAGAAAATACAGATCCAGTCGCTCCAGCTGCATCGTTTCAAGGCTTCTTTCCAGACGACGGCGCACTCGGGTTTCGATTTCTCCGGGAGGCGGTGAGCCCAGCTGGCACTTGGAGGTAAATCTCAGACCGTCCAGAGGTTCGCCCCGGAAGGCCTCCCCGATCACCGCCTCTGCCTCACCACGACCGTAACCTGGGGCGAGATCGAAGAGGGTGATGCCGGCATCCACCGCGGCCTTTACCGTGGCAACCGCCTCAGCACGAGTCGTCTCACCCCAGACCTGCCCCAGCCCACCACCCCCGAGGGTGAGACGGCTGACCTCGAACAAGCTCCCCAATCGACGGTATCGCATGCGGTGGCTCCCTGGATGATCCCTCTGTGCCATTCTGCGACTTGCCGGGGAGCGACCGGAAGCGTCCCGAGTCCCGTGGACTTTGGCGTCGCCTACCG
Source organism: Myxococcota bacterium (assembly GCA_046757685.1). Taxonomy (GTDB): domain Bacteria; phylum Myxococcota_A; class UBA9160; order SZUA-336; family SZUA-336; genus JBHHYV01. The sequence goes on along the minus strand of JBHHYV010000156.1, from coordinate 2,174 downwards.
CGCTGCAGGCTGAGCGGCCAGCCTAGCACGGGTGCGCGTCATGAGGCGGAGTGAAAGGAAATGGACAGGTCCGACTCCCGGGGATTCTCGGGAGGGAGTTGCCGTCTCGAGCTTCCTCCCGAGTAGCGCATGCGCTCCCTCCAAGGCGCCCGACGCTCCCTCAGCCGCCGCGGATGCACGCACCGGAGGTCAATCCCCCGCGGATGTCGCCCCGACAGGTGCTCGATCGGAGTAGTCTGGCCCGAAGAGCGACCTCAGCGGGGAGAGATGCCATGGCCCTCAGCCAGTCGAGCTACCAGGCGATGCGGATCGAGAAGCGGCCGAACGGGGTGGCGGTCGTCACCCTCCACCGCCCCGAGCGCCTGAATGCGGTGAACGCCCAGCTCCACCACGAGCTCGCGCGCTTCACTCGCGACGCCGAAGCGGATCCCGACGTGAAGGTCGTGGTGCTGACAGGCGCGGGGCGGGCCTTCTGCGCCGGCGGGGACTTCAGTGCCGGCGCGTCGCCGGGCGGGCTGAGCCTGGAGGAGGCGCGGCAGATCGTCGACCACCTGCTCGAGCTCCGCAAGCCGATCATCTCCGCGGTCCAGGGCTACGCGATGGGGCTCGGCGCCACGATCGCCCTGCTGTGCGACGTCGTCGTTGCCGGCCACAGCAGCGTCTTCGCCGACACGCACGTCGCGATGGGGATCGGCGCCGGCGACGGCGGGCAGGTGATCTGGCCGCTGCTCATGGGAGTGAATCGCGCCAAGTGGTTCCTGATGACCGGCGAACGCGTGACCGGAGAGCAGCTCCGCGAGCTGGGACTGGTGACCTTCCTCGTCGAGGACGACGAGATCCTGCCCCGGGCGCTCGCATGCGCCGATCAGCTGGCGGCGGGTCCGAGCCGGGCGATCAGCGCGTCGAAGGTGCCGATCAACCACTACATCCGGATGATCTCGAACCTGGTGCTGCCCCTCTCGCTGAGCCTCGAGGGTGAGACGATGCGCAGCGAGGACGCACGCGAGGCTGCGCGCGCGTTCCAGGAGAAGCGCAAGCCGAGCTTCTCGGGTCGTTAGCCCTGATCCGACAATCGCGGGTGGGGTGAAGTCCCCGAATTGAAAGTGACCTCGTCGGTGGTACTGGTGTTGTTACGACAGCAACCCAGCCCCCCGAGAGGCCACGATCAGTGAGGTTGAGAAAAGACGAACTCCGGGCGCGCGTCAAGGGGGATCTGGCGATCTCGTTCTCGGAGGAGCGGATCTCGGCGCATGGCGGGCTGGCGCTGATCGATCGCTCTCTGCAGAAGCAGGCGCGCTGCGCGTGGTCCTCGTGCGCGATCGGCGCGCCGAAGAGCGCCATGATGCCGTCTCCCGTGTACTGGTTGACGGTGCCTTCGAAGCGGTGCACGCCATCGGTCAGGATCTGCAGGAAGCGGTCCATTACCCCGTGCCACTCCTCGGGGTCGAGCAGGCCCGAGAGCTCGACCGAGCCCTTCACGTCGGCGAAGAGCACCGTGACCTGCTTGCGCTCGCCCTCGAGTGCGGAGCGCTGTGTCAGGATCTTCTCGGCGAGGTGCGGTGGCGTGTAGGCGCGCGGCTCGCGGATGGGCGGCGCCGAGCGGCTCGGCCGGCCGGCCGCCGGCTCGCCCCGAAGCTCGGTGCCGCACTCCGCGCAGAAGCGCTCGCCGTCCTCGTCGGCTGCGCCGCAGGAGGGGCAGGCGAGCGCCAGGCTCGTCCCGCACCCGCCGCAGAAGCGCCGACCCTCGCGATTGGGGTGCTGGCAGGATGCGCAGATCAAGCTCGGAGTGCCTCCGCAGGGTCGGGTGGGTGCATCATACCCGAATCGCCCGGGCGCCCCCGCGTTTTGACACCCGGAGGATCTCGCGAATCAGCCGGGGACTACCGTCCCTTGAAGACCGGCTTGCGCTTCTCGATGAAGGCGCGGGTGCCCTCGCGGGCGTCGGCGGTGTGGGCGGAGAGGGTGGCGGCGACCGCCTCGTAGTCGAGCATCTCGTCGAGCGTCGAGGTGAGCGACTTGTGGATGAAGCGCCGCGCCAGGTCGACGGCCACGCTCGGCCCGCGCGCCAGCTCGCGCGCGTAGTCGAGCGCGGCCTCCAGGTCCCGGCCCTCGGGCACCAGCTCGTCGATCAGGCCCAGCTCGCGGCACTGCTCGGCGCCGACGATCTTGCCGGT
>JBHHYV010000155.1:0-6895 GCA_046757685.1 Myxococcota bacterium | reverse complement strand
CCGACCACGGTTACAGGCACTTCTGCCCCGAGGCCGGCTGGGTCGAGGTCGAGGGGCGCGTCGATGTGATCGTCGCCCAGGGTCACGACGCGGGCGGACACAACTCTCCCATCGGGACCATGGCGCTCGTGCCCCAGGTGGTCGATGCGGCCGGCGACATCCCCGTCCTCGCGGCGGGGGGCATCGCAGACGGGCGCGGGATTGCGGCGGCGCTGATGCTTGGCGCAGAGGGTGTGTGGCTGGGCACCGCCTTCCTCGCGACCGACGAGGCCGGGATCGAGGACTTCCAGAAGGAGGTTCTCGTCGAGTCCAGCGAAGAGGGCACCCTCGTCTCCCGCTCCGTGACTGGGAAGCCCGCGCGGGCACTGCGCAATGCCTGGGCTCGCGCCTGGGAGGAGAGCGATCTCGAGGCACTCCCGATGCCCTTCCAGTCGATGGTCTCGGGGCCTGTCCTGGAGGCGGCGCGCCGCCGGGGGCGCAAGGACGTCGCCCCGGGCTTCGCCGGCCAGGGCGTGGGCATGATCGAGCGGATCCGTCCAGCCGGAGAGGTGCTGCGCGAGCTCGCGGAGAGCGCCGACCAGGTGCTCGCGAGCGTGGAGTCGCTGCGCCATGCCTGAGGAGAACATTTCACCGGAGTTCCCCTTCGAGCCTCACTACACAGCGGTACTCGGCTCGCGGATGCACTACGTCGATGAGGGCGGGGGGGATCCGATCCTCTTTCTCCACGGGCAGCCCACCTCGTCCTACCTGTGGCGGAACGTGATCCCGCACCTCGTCTCCCGGGGGCGCTGCATCGCCCCGGACCTGATCGGCATGGGCAAGTCGGAGAAGCCCGACCTCGAGTACCGCTTCTTCGACCATGCGCGATACCTGGACCAGTTCATCTTGGAGCTGGGACTGCGAGACGTGACTCTCGTTCTGCACGACTGGGGTTCGGCGCTCGGGTTCCACTATGCACGGCGTCACGAGGGCAACGTGAAGGCCCTCGCCTTCATGGAGGCGATCCTCGCACCCGTCGGCAGCATGGACTGGTTCCCGCCGGAGATGAGGGAGATCTTCGAGAAGTTCCGGGATCCCGAAGTCGGCTGGGACCTGATCGTGAACCGCAACGTCTTCATCGATGAGTTGATGCCGCAGCTGATCCTCCGCAAGCTCAGCGACGAGGAGATGGACCACTACCGGGCGCCCTTCCGCGATCCCGCACACCGCAAGCCGATGTGGCGCTGGCCCAACGAGATCCCGATCGGAGGGGAGCCAGCGGATATGCATGAGGTGATCGTGACGTACAATCGGTGGCTCCAGGAATCGCCACTCCCGAAGCTCCTGGCCCATGTGACGCCGGGTAACGCGCTCCCGCCGCCCATGGTCGCCTGGTGTCGAGAGCACCTGCCGAATCTGACTACCGTCGACATGGGCAGAGGGCTTCACTTCATTCAGGAAGACATGCCGCGTCGGATCGGGACCGAGCTGGCCGCGTGGTACAGCAGGCTCTGAAAGTCGTCCAGAGGAGGAGATTTCCGTGGTGAGGAATGCGGCGGACCGAGAGGCCACGCGTCGCGTCGCAGAGTTCGTCGCGGCCGTGCGCTTCGAGGACCTGCCCGAAAGGGTCATCGAGAACGCGAAGCTCCAGATCCTCTCCGTGCTCGCCGCGGCCCTCGCGGGGAGCCGCACCCCGGCCGGCGCGGCCGTACTGCGGGCGGTTCGGCGGCGTACGGAGGCGCAGCGGGGAGCGGGTTGTACGGTGATCGGAAGCCGCGAGCCCTTGCCCTTGCGCCAGGCCCTCTATGCGAACGCCGGCTTCTCGATGGCCCTCGACTACGACGACTACCTCTTCGCCGGGCATACGGGACACAGCGCCGTGCTCGGCTCGCTGGCGATCGCCGAGAGTCTCGGACAGGGCGGCCGCGAGATTCTCACGGCCCAGGTGGCCGCGAACGAGATCGAGGGACGCATCGGTGCGTCGGTTCTCCTTGGCCCGCTGAACGGCCAGCTCTGGAGCTTCATCCACGCAGCGGGAGCGGCGGTCGCGTACGCCAGAGCGCTCGATCTCGACGCTGAGGCCATCGAGTCCGCCCTCGGGATCGCCCTCCTCCAGCCGCCCCATCCGCTGCAGCGCGGCTTCTTCGGCAGCGAGGCCAAGACGATCCTGGCGTCGCGACCCGCGGTGGACGGGATCGACGCCGTCGAGCTCGCGGTGGCAGGGCTGCCCGGCGCCCGGGGCATCCTCGACGGAGACCAGGGCTTCGTCGCGACGCTGAGCCCCCGGCCCCTCGTCGGCGCATTCAGCGGCCTTGGAACCACCTGGCTCACCGATACGCTCTGCTTCAAGCCCTATCCCGGCTGCGCTTACATCGATTCCTTCGTGGACGCCTGCCTCGGGATCGCCCGAGAGAACGATCTCGACCCCGGCAGGATCACCCAGGTCGAGATTGCAGCTTCGGTACTGACGGTGGGCATGGACGCGCTCTCGCGCCCGTACCTGCGAGGGACCGCCAGCGATCCGGTGACCGTGAACTTCTCGGTCCCCTACAACGCTGCGGTGGCGCTTCTGGACCGCGAGCTTGGTCCGCGCCAGGTCTCGCGGGAGCGCATCGACGACCCGGAGGTCTGGAAGCTCGCTGGGCGGGTGAGTCTCCGCCACGATCCAGGCTGGAGCGAGCGGCTACAGCGGCGCTCCGTGATCGCACTGGCGGGCGGTAGCGCCGAGCATCCCGAGATCGACCTCGCGAAGGCCGACCTGTCGGACTTCGAGATGGCCTTCGGCGCCACGGTGACCGTGACCCTCGACGACGGCCGCCGCCTGGAGCGCGTCCAGGCCATTCCCCTCGGCGCCGCCGGCCGACCTCGCGCCGAGACGGAGGCCCTCGTGCGAGCCAAGTTCACGCGCGAGGCGGCCGCCGTCCTCTCGCCGGAGGATGCGCGGCGAGCGGCTGACCTGGTAGGTGGATTCGAGCGCTGCACGCCGGCGCAGCTTCGCGAGCTCCTGACCTGCCTGCGGAGCGAGCCGTGAGCCAGCTGCACCTTCCCGCCGAGCAGGTCGAGCTCGCCGAAGAGCTCGAGCTGCTCGTCGTCGGGGGCGGCTCCGCGGGTGTGGCCGCTGCCGTGACGGGCGCGCGCCTGGGCCTGCGCAGCGCTCTCGTCGAGGAGATGCCCTTCCTCGGGGGGATGAGCACCGGCGGCTGCGTGGGCACCTACTGCGGCTTCTACTACCGAGAGCGGAACGGTCGCCTCGAGCCCCTGGTGGGTGGGCTCCCACTCGAGATCTCCGACACGCTGCGCGAGCGGGGCCACGCCTACGGCCCGATCCCCTTCAAGGAGTCGGCGCTGCTCCCCTACGTGCCCTGGGGTCTCAAGCTACTGCTCGAGGAGCTGGCTCGCCGCGAGCCGCTGCTCCGCGTACGTCTGCACGCGAAGATGACCCACGCCGTGGTCGAGGACGGACACCTGCGCGGCGTCGCGGTGCAGACGCGCAGTGGACGCATCGCACTTCGCGCTCGCGTCTACGTCGACGCCACCGGCGATGCCGAGCTCGCGCGCGCGGCGGGCGTGGCGACCCGGGTCGGAGACGCCATTCAGTATCCGTCCATGATGTTCACTCTGCAGAACGTGAACACCGAGGTGGCGTTCGCGAACCTCGCGAAGCTTCCGGAGATCATCGAGCGTCACTTCTCCGCTGAGAGACTGCCGCGGCGCGGCGGCAACCTCATCCCGACGGGGCGGCCGGGAGAGGTGCTCGTCGCCATGAGCCGGCTCGACCTGCAGGGGCGCCCCCTGGATGGCTCCGACGAGGAGGAGCTCACTTACGGCGAGATGGAGGGAAGGGTTCAGGCCGCGCGCCTCAGCGACTTCCTGAAGCGCCACATGCCGGGCCTCGAGGAGGCCTTCCTTTCGGACAGCGCGGCGCGGCTCGGCATTCGCGAAACCCGCAAGGTCGTGGGCGAGTATGCTCTCACGGCGTCCGATGTCCTGGGAGCCAGGCACTTCGAAGACGGAATCGGGCGGGCGGCGTGGCCCGTGGAGCGGCACATCCGGGGCGGCGAGACCCTCTGGAAGTTCCTCGATCCGGGCACCTGGTACACGATCCCCTACCGCTGCCTCGTGCCCCGAGGCATCGACAACCTGCTCGTCGCGGGGCGCTGTCTCTCCGCCGAGCCAGACGCCTTCGCCTCGGCGCGGGTCATCGGCCCCTGCATGCTCCAAGGCCAGGCGGCCGCCGTCGCGGCCCGGCTTCTTTGCAAGACCGACGCCGCGGCGCGCGCGCTCGACGTCGATCGCCTGCGCTCCGACCTGGAAGACCTCGGAGTACCGCTCTAGACCGTATGGAGTGATCGGCTCCATTCGCAAAGATCGTGCTCATCGAAGGACGTGAGTACGGGGCCTTGGGGCCCTATTGCCGCGGGCTGCCGCCGGGAGGCGGTAGAGCCGCATGCGAAGGAGCCGATCATGGAAGAGGGTATCACCTACGTGGGCTTGGACGCTCACCAGGGAGTCCCCGCTCGACGGCCCAGTCGAGCAGGTCGAAGAGGGACCCTTGTCCATCGGGGAAGGCGAAGCTCTCCTCGAGGAAGGCGACAGTGATCCAGACGCTGCTCCGCGCCAGCGCCACGGCCTCGCAGATGCGGCGGACGGCCGGCTCCCCGTCCACCAGCGGTCGCACCAGGTTCCCGGAGCGAAGGGGATAGCTGCTCGATTCAGCCCGGGGAACGTGAGGAGCGTCGCGGATCATGGTCCTCCAGGCAGGCTGTGGATCCCGCGGGGCACGCTAACCAACCGAGGGTCCGCTTGGAACCCGCCGTGTGGGGCGCTGGTGGTGGGCGCGCTCGAAGGTGCGGATCGCGGCCGCGCTGAAGACGTCGCCGAACGTCTCGCCAAAGAACGAGACGGTGGGCTGGTAGCCGCCGGCCCGGAACTCCTCGGGAGTCAGGACGTACCCCAGCTGATCGTTCGCGAGCGCGATCACGTGGGCGTGGCCGAGCCCCGACTCGCGCATGTGTCGCTTGAAGCCCAGCCCGATCTCGGCGATCGGCTCGCCCGGCACGATCAGCCAGCCGCTATCACCGAGGATCATGGCCTGCATAAGAATAGGCTCCGTCGAGATGGGGACCGTCGGCGGAGGGGGCTCGAAGCGCTCGACCGCAACAGCCAGCCGCGGCCGGGCGTCCAGCGCGATCCGGGACTGCGCGTCCAGCACCCGCTCGCTCAAGTCCGCGCCGATCGCCTCCGCCAGCTCGAAGCCAGCGAGGCCCGGGAAGCGCGAGCGCCGAAACCCCAGGTCTCCCTGCTCGCCAGCGAAGAAGATTCCGACCGAGCCCAGGCCGAGCCGCCCCTCGACGGTCCGACAGAAGACACCGCCTACGTCCGCCGAGACCCGCATGTTGTGATGGTCGAGCGCGGTGTTGTGTGCACAGCAGACGCTGACTAGCGCGATTGCATCGCCCTTGAGATCCACCACGCGGAGGATTCCCACCTCGTCGTCGCAGGGGCCCAATTCGGGATGGCGGCTGTTCTGGGTCAGGCCTTCGATCCGGATGCTCCCGATACCGAGGCGCGCGGGTCGCATTCGATCGTGAGCATCGAGGATCGAGCGCGCGATCGAGTCGACGACGTCCTCGTAGAAGTCGGCGCGGAACGTCCCGAAGAACGCCTCGATCGGCCCGCGGAAGATGCAGCCGGGTGCAGACTCGGTGTGCGTCGCGGATACGGCGATGTGGTCGCCCGGGATCGCTGCAGCAACCAATACGCGTTCGACGACGTCGGCGCGCATCTCCGCGCCGATGCCGAGCAGATCGACCGCACACAGCACGAGGGACGCCTCGTCATTCCGGAGCACGAGGGCGCGGCTGGTGATGGGGTCGTGCTGACCCAGCGCTGTCGCCGAGCCGCGCGCCGCGAATCCGATCAGTGGGAGGTCTGCTGGAACCGGGATCTCGACGCAAGCTGCGCCAGCTTGAAGCATCGCCATCTACTCCGAGGGGGCCGTACAGGGCCGCGAGGTTGCATCCTTGCGAGGGGGCGCCCGCAAGTCAACCGAAGAATGCGCGCAGTCGCTTCGCCAGCTCTTCCGGTCGTTCTTCGGGAATGAAGTGTCCGCAGTCGGGGATCGCGCCTCCAGTGGCGTGCTTCGCGACGCGCCGCAGCGACTCGACAACGCGCTCGCCGCGGCCGCGGGATCCGCCGCCGCCGAGCCCGAGTGTCGGCATGGGCAGAAGGAAGCCCGTGGCGAGCGTCTCCCGGTTGTCCGCAACATCCGTGGGAAGCGCGCGGTAGTACTCGAAGCCGGCGCGCATTGCGCCCGGTTGCGCGTATGCGCGCGCGTACTCGGTGATGTCCGATTCGCCGAACGCGCCGGCCGCGTTCACCCCGGTGCTGAAGAACCACTCCAGGTAGAGGCGTTCCCGCCCGGCCGTGAGCGCCTCTGGCAGGTCCGGGATCCGGTGGAACAAGTGATGCCAGCGCGGCGCGCCCTCGCCGTCCCTCCCCGGCGGCCGGTCGCCCGGGACCGGCACGTCGAGCAGCACGAGCCGCTTCACCGCATCGGGATGATCGGCGGCGAGTCGGAAGGCGACGGGTGCGCCCCAGTCGTGTCCGACCACGGCGAAGGTGTCGCACCTCAGGTGGTCGTGCATCAGCCGCCAGATGTCGGCGCCGACGGTCTTCTTGTCGTACCCGGAAGCTGGGCGCGACGAGTCTCCGAGGCCGCGCAGGTCGGGCGCCACGAGCCGGTAGCTGTCGGCGAGCAGCGGCATGAGCCTGCGCCACTCGTACCAGGTCTCGGGCCAGCCGTGCAGCAACACGACCGGCTCTCCGTTCCCCGCCACCACGTAGTGCAGCCGCACGTCTCCGAGCTCAGCGAAGTGGTGCTGGACTCCGTCGCCCGCCAACTCAGGCGGCGCCC
>JBHHYV010000154.1:0-6928 GCA_046757685.1 Myxococcota bacterium | reverse complement strand
CGGGCTCGTGCTCGCGCCAGAAGAGCTCCTCGAGAATCCAGCGGGAGAGCGCGGGCCTTCGAGAGTAGAACTCGATGAACTCGCCGAACAAATACATCAGTGCGTCGATCAGGCTCGACGCGTTCTCCGCTTTCTCGAGTCCACTGCGATAGAGTGCGCGCGCCTCATCGCGGAAGACGAGAAAGAGCAGCTCGCGCTTGTCACGCGCATAGAGGAACAGGGTTCCGGTGCCGATGCCCGCGTGGCGGCAGATCTCACGCGCCGTCGTCGCTTCGAAGCCCTTGCGCTCGAAGAGCTTGCGCGCGGCCGCCACGATGCGCGCCCGCTTGGCTCGCTTGCTGCGCTCGCGCAGGCTCTCGGGCTGAATCGAAGAAGAGGTAGGAATGCCGGGCTCCCAAAACTGATCATGTTCAATTATGAACGTGTTCATACATGACTGCAAGTCCCCCCCTGACGGGTCCTGCCGGAAGACAGGGGCGGGCCCTTCGGTGGGAGTAGACTCGCCCCCTGGCCCAAGCCCTGGGAGGATCCCCTATGAGCCCAGCACGCGATGGATGGAAGGTGGGCGAGGTCTCGATCACGCCGGTGATCGAGCTCGACATGCCCACCACGGCGGACTTCATCTTGCCGGATGCGACGCCCGAGAACGTGGCTCCGCATGCCGAGTGGCTTCGGCCGCACTTCGTCGATGACGAGGGGCTGCTCAAGCTGATCGTGCAGGCGCTGCTCGTGGAGTCGCGCGGGCAGAAGATCATCGTCGACACCTGCATCGGCAACGACAAGGTGCGCCCGATCCCGGACTGGAGCGGGATGAAGACGCCCTTCCTGGCCGACATCAGCGCGGCGGGCTTTCCGCGCGAGGAGGTCGACCTGGTCGTGTGCACCCACCTGCACGTGGATCACGTGGGCTGGAACACCATGAAGGAGGGCGACGCCTGGGTGCCGACCTTCCCGAACGCCCGCTACCTGTTCACCCGGCCCGAGTGGGACTACTGGAGCCAGGAGGACGACCAGTTCTTTGGTGACGTGGTCGGCGACTCGGTGCGGCCGATCTTCGACGCGCGCCTGGCCGACCTGGTCGATCCCACCCACAAGATCACGCCCGAGCTGCGCTTCGAGCCGACGCCGGGCCACACGCCCGGGCACTCGAGCATTGCGATCTCGTCGGGGGCCGAGGAGGCGGTGATCACGGGCGACCTGATGCACCACCCCTCGCAGTGCGCGCACCCCGACTGGGCGTCGAGCGCCGACGTGAACCCCGAGCTCGGACGCACCACGCGCCGCAAGTTCCTGGAGCGCTACGCCGACCGTGACGTGCGGGTGATCGGCACCCACTGGGCGCGGCCGACCGCCGGCTACATTCGCAGCGACGGCGACGCCTGGCGCTTCGTGGTCTGAGGCCGCCTATCGGCTTCGGGGCAGCGAGCGCTCGAGCGCGGGGTGGCCGAAGCCCCGCTCGAGCTGCTCGCGGAAGCGCACGCACGGATCGACCGCGCTCGCGCGGGGCGTGAAGAAGATCAGGTCGAAGCCGCTCTGGTCGGCGTAGGCGGCCGGCTCGAGACGCTCCGCATCGACCTCGAGGAACGCTACGACCAGGGCGCTGCCCGCCGGCAGGAAGCGGGGTACGGCCACCTGGCGCCGCACGTGACCCGCGCCTGCGATCAGGACCGCGCCGTCGCCGACATCCGACGAGGCCGCGGACAGGAGGGCGCTGGCGAGCTGCCGGTCGCGCGCCGCCTGCACGGAGATCAGCATGGGAATCATGGCCTCGGGCGCGAGCCCGCAGTGTCCCTGGCGGACACTGCGCTCCAGGCCGCGGCGCACTGGCGTGGGGACCTCGACCTTCTCCTCTCCCCGCCGCAGCGCCCGGCGCCGCTCGCGCGACAGGTTGCCCGCGACGGGCTCGAGGCCGGACTGGAGCGCCGCCTCGAAGATCGGCCGGTAGAGCGTCCAGGCGGGCCAGCCGCGGGTCTTCCACTCGAGGGCTCGGCCAAGCGCGTCGGCGTCGCGCGGGTGCTCGGCCAGGGCCGCCGACAGGGTGGGTGCCCGATCGACGTCGATCATCTCGAAGACCACGGCGGGCCGGCGGCCGTGTCGAGCGAGGGCTCGGATCAGCCGCGCCTGCAGGAGGTGGTGGTCGGCGTTGTCGTGCTTCTCGCCGAGCAGCACGAAGCGGGCCCCAGCGGCACGCGAGTCGAGCTGGCCCGAGTCGACGAATCGCGCCTCGCCCACGTCCCAGATCTTGCCGACGAGCGGATGCGCGCGCAGCACGGGGCTGACCCAGCTCGGGCCGAGCGCCGCGCACCCCAGCACGCCGGCGGCGGCGATCGCCCCCAGCCGCGCCTGCACCCGCCTCAGGAGGTGTGCTTCCGGACGAACTCGCCGATCTTCTCGATCGCCTGGTCGGACTCCGGCACGCCCATCGCGCCGAACATCTGCCAGACGTGGATCAGACCGTCCCATACGTCGAGGGTCAGGTCGACTCCGGCCTTGCGCGCGCGCTCGGCCACCCGGCGCGAGTCGTCGAGCAGGATCTCGCGGGTGCCCACCTGGATCAGGATCGGCGGCAGACCCGCGTAGTCCGCGTGCAGCGGAGCCGCCAGGGGGTGCGTGAGGTCGCTCCCCGCGTAGTGGCGACCCATCTCGCGCAGGCCTTCCAGATCCAGAAGGGGATCGTCGGCGCCGCCGGGCTGTGCCGAGGCGCCCGTGCCCTCCAGGTCGGTCCAGGGCGACATGCAGACCGCCGCCGCGGGAAGCCGATCGCCCGCATCGCGCAGCGCCAGCAGCGTGGCGAGGGTCAGGCCGCCGCCCGCGGAGTCGCCCGCCACCACGACCGAGCCAGGGGAGACGCCGCTCGCCAGCAGCCAGCGGTAGGCTGTCGTCGCGTCCTCGACGGCGGCCGGAAAGGGGTGCTCGGGCGCCAGGCGGTAGCCGACCGACAGCCCGCGCGCGCCGGACGCGCGCGAGAGCCGCGACAGCAGCGACCGGTGCGTGGCGATCGAGCCGATCACGTAGCCGCCGCCATGCAGGTAGAGGATGACGCGGCTCGGGCTCGCCCCCGGCGCAGCCAGCCACTCGGCCGGAACGCCCCCCGCATCGACCGCCTCGCGGGTCACGTCCTCGGGGACCGGGAACAGACTCGCCATCTGCTCGAAGCGCTCGCGCGTCTCCTCGAGGGTCGGCGTTCCCTCGGGCCGCTGCGAGAGCAGCATCTGGACCATGGCTTCGTGCTGGGCACTGGGCATGGGGCTCTCCTGTTGGCTACGACCCCCCGTCCGAGTCGCGGTGCGGGTCGTCGAGGCAGTATAGGCTGACCTCAGGGATCCAGGTGCGCGACGCGGTACTCGGCGGCCAGGCTCGCGTAGTGCGCGGAGGTGTCGGCGAAGTGGTCGTAGTCGGCCGGCTCGAGCTTTCGGAAGAAGCGCGCGGGGGTGCCGGCCCAGAGCTCTCCCCGCGGGACGCGCTTTCCGGGGGTCACGAGCGCTCCCGCGGCGACCATCGCACCTCCCTCGACGACGGCGCCGTCGAGGATGGTGGCGCGGATCCCCAGGAAGGCCCCGTTCCCGAGCTCGCAGCCGTGGACGACGCAGCCGTGGCCGATCGTCACGTCGTCGCCGATCCGGGTGGGGAACTGCTCGCGGGTGACGTGCACGATCACGCCGTCCTGCAGGTTGGTGCGGGCCCCGATCCGGATCTGGTGCACGTCTCCACGAACGACCGCCCCGAACCACACGCTCGAGCCCGCTCCGATCTCGACGTCGCCGATCACCACCGCGCCGGGCGCCAGCCACACGTCCGGGGCGAGCCGGGGAAACGATCCCCGGATGGCGTAGAGCCCGCTCCGGCGGGCGGATCCAGGAGCTCCCAGGGGCTCGGCGGGCGGCACGTGCGGCTGCGTGGGCATCCCCCAATCCTACCCCAAGTGCCCGGAAACAGGGTCGATTCAATCATACTTGACAGGTCCGTATAGTTTCTTACCGTGGCCCTCCTATGCATCTCCTGGCCCAGCAAGAGTACGGGCTGCGCTGCCTGGTCCAGGTGGCCCGGCACCCCGGCGATACCCCGGCCACGATCCCCGAGATCGCCGAGGCCGAGGGGCTCTCGCCCGACTACACCGCCAAGCTCATGCGGGCGCTCCGCCAGCGGGGGCTGGTGACCAGCACCCGCGGACCCGGGGGCGGCTACCGGCTGGCGCGGCCCGCCTCGGAGCTCAGCGCCTGGGAGGTCGTGGAGCAGCTCGGGGGCAGCCTGTTCCGCGACGACTTCTGCGAGTCGCATCCCGGCGTGCTACAGGACTGCGCGCATAGCGTCGACTGCTCGATCCGCGCGCTCTGGCGGCGGGTGGAGCACGCGGTCCGGAAGGTCCTCGAGGACGTGACGATCGAGGACCTGACGCGCAGCGAGAAGAGCCTGGGCGTCTTCGTCGATGCCCCAAGCTTTGCCGAGGAGCGACTGTGACTGGATCCAACGCGGAGCTCGAGCGGATCGCCTCGAAGGACTACGAGTGGGGCTGGAGCAGCGAGATCGACGAGGACCGGCTGCCCAAGGGGCTCGACGAGAGCATCGTCCGGATGATCTCCGAGAAGAAGAGCGAGCCCGACTGGCTGCTCGAGTGGCGGCTGCGCGCCTATCGTCGCTGGCTCGAGATGGAGCCCGCCGGGGCGCCGGACTGGGCCAATGTGTCGTACCCGCCGATCGACTACTCCCAGATCTACTTCTATGCGGCGCCGAGCCGCCCCGCACCCAAGAGCTTGGACGAGGTGGATCCGCAGCTGCTCGAGACCTTCGAGAAGCTCGGCATCCCGCTCCAGGAGCGCGAGGCCCTCGCCGGCGTCGCCGTCGACGCGGTCTTCGACAGCGTTTCGGTCGCCACGACCTTCCGCGACAAGCTCGGCGAGCTCGGCATCCTCTTCTGCTCGTTCAGCGAGGCGGTCCGCGATCACTCGGACCTGGTGCGCCGCTACCTGGGCTCGGTCGTCCCCTACTCCGACAACTTCTACGCCACGCTCAACTCGGCCGTCTTCAGCGACGGCTCCTTCGTCTACATTCCGCCGGGCGTGCACTGCCCGATGGAGCTCTCGACCTACTTTCGGATCAATGCCGCCCAGACGGGCCAGTTCGAGCGCACGCTGATCGTCGCCGACAAGGGCTCGAAGGTGAGCTACCTCGAGGGCTGCACCGCGCCGATGCGCGACGAGAACCAGCTGCACGCCGCGGTCGTCGAGCTGGTCGCGCTCGAGGGTGCGGACATCAAGTACTCGACGGTCCAGAACTGGTACCCGGGCGACGCCGAGGGGCGCGGGGGCATCTACAACTTTGTGACCAAGCGCGGAGTCTGCCGCGGGGCGCGCTCGCGCATCTCGTGGACCCAGGTCGAGACGGGCTCTGCGATCACCTGGAAGTACCCGAGCGTGATCCTGCAGGGCGACGAGTCGGTGGGCGAGTTCTACTCCGTCGCCGTCACCCACCACCGCCAGCAGGCCGACACCGGCACCAAGATGATCCACCTGGGCAAGGACACGCGCAGCACGATCCTGGCCAAGGGGATCTCGGCCGGACGCGCCCAGAACAGCTACCGCGGGCTGGTCGAGATGCACCGGCGAGCCGATCGGGCCCGCAACTACACCCAGTGCGACTCGCTGCTGCTGGGCTCGGAGTGCGGGGCGCACACCTTTCCCTACATCGACGTGCGCAACTCGACGTCGGTGGTAGAGCACGAGGCGACGACGACCCGGATCGCCGACGACCAGCTCTTCTACTGCCGCCAGCGCGGGCTGCGCGAGGAGGATGCCGTCTCGCTGATCGTGAACGGCTTCTGCAAAGAGGTCTTCCGCGAGCTGCCCATGGAGTTTGCCGTCGAGGCGCAGAAGCTGCTCTCGGTCACGCTCGAGGGAGCGGTGGGATAGGAGAACCATGGCCGACGCACTGCTCGAGATTCGCAACCTGCACTGCCGCGTGGAGCAGAGCGAGATCCTGCGAGGGATCGACCTGGTCGTGCGCGCCGGCGAGGTGCACGCCATCATGGGCCCGAACGGCTCGGGCAAGAGCACCCTCGCCCACGTGATTGCCGGCAAGCCCGGCTACGAGGTGACCGAGGGCGACGTGCTCTTCGAGGGCCGCAGCCTGCTCGACCGCTCGCCCGAGGAGCGCGCCCAGGCGGGGGTCTTCCTGGCCTTCCAGTACCCCATCGAGATTCCGGGTGTCGGGAACTCCTACTTCCTGAAGGCCGCGCTGAACGCCATCCGCGCGGCGCGCGGAGAGCCGGAGCTCGACGCCTTCGACTTTCTCGAGCGGGTCAAGGAGAAGGCCGAGCTGGTCCAGGTGGACTCCGAGTTCCTGTCGCGCTCGGTCAACGTGGGCTTCTCGGGCGGAGAGAAGAAGCGCAACGAGATCCTGCAGATGGCGGTGCTCGACCCCAAGCTGGCCGTGCTCGACGAGACCGACTCGGGGCTCGACATCGATGCGCTGCGGATCGTGGCCGAGGGCGTCAACTCGCTTCGCAACGAGAGGCACGCCGTGATCGTGGTGACCCACTACCCGCGGCTGCTGGAGCACCTGGTTCCCGACTGCACGCACGTGCTGCTGGGCGGACGCATCGTGCGCTCCGGCGGCCCCGACCTGGCTCGCACCCTCGAGGAGCGCGGCTACGGCTGGCTCGAGGCGGAGAGCGCAGAAGCGTGAGTGTGATCGAGAGCTATCGGCGGGCCTTCGAGGCGCGCGCGGGCGAGCTTGCGGGAGCCGCGCGGCCCGCGCTCTCGTCGCTGCGGCGCGGCGCGATGGAGTCGCTCGAGGCCAGCGGCCTTCCGACCCGGCGCTGGGAGGAGTGGCACGCGCTCGACCTGCGTCCGTTCACGGAGCGGGCCTTCGATCTCTCCGAGCCGCTCGCCCGGGTCCCCGCATTGCCGGAGCCGTGGCTCGAGACGGCAGC
>JBHHYV010000153.1:0-6953 GCA_046757685.1 Myxococcota bacterium | reverse complement strand
TGTGGAGCATCTGCGCACCCACGACCTTGATCATGCCGATCTCGATCCGCGCCTCGTCCCCCTGGTCGATCTTGTGCGCGGCATCCAGGGTCAGTAGCCGGCTGGCCTGGATCTCGCACAGGCTGTCGAAGACGAACTTCTGGATCTGCTGGTGCTCTCCGAGGGTCTTGCCGAACGCGACCCGGCTGTTGGCGCGGTCGCACATCAGGTCGAAGGCGCGCTGTGCCTGGCCCAGCCAGCGCATGCAGTGGAAGATGCGGCCCGGACCGAGGCGACGCTGCGCGATCCGGAATCCAGCGCCGCGCGGGCCCAGCAGGTTCGACTCGGGCACCCGGACGTCCCGCAGGCTCAGCTCGCAGTGACCCCCGCGGTGACCCATGACCTTGGGCTCCCGGACGATCTGGTAGCCCGGAGTGTCGGTGGGAACGACGATCATGCTGAACGCGCTGTGACCTGGCGCGTCGGGCTCGGTGCGACACATGACGGTCGTGTAGGCCGCCACGTCGGCGCCCGACGTGAACCACTTGCGTCCGTTGAGAACCCACTCGCCCTTCTCGAGGACCGCCGAGGTCTGCAGCTGGGTCGGGTCGGAGCTCGCCACGTCGGGCTCGGTCATCGCGAAGCTCGGGAAGACCTCGCCCGCCACCAGGGGCTTCAGGTAGCGGTCGCGCCACTCCTCGGATGCGAACTCGTTCAGCATGATCGAGTCCTGGAGCGAGTGCGTCCCGAGCGCCACCATCGCGGGCTGCGATCGCCCGACCACCTCGTTCACGTAGACGTAGTCCAGGAAGGGGAGCCCCTGGCCGCCGATCTCCTTGGGGTGACCGAGCGCCCACAGGCCCTGCTCCTTGGCGGCCTGCATCAGCTCGCGCATGACCTTCCGGCCCTCCTCGGTGCCCCGCTCGTAGAGCACCTCCTCGACCGGATAGACCTTCTCTTCGATGAACTGGCGGACCGCCTCGCGGATCGGCTGGACGTGCTCGGGGACCTTGAAGCTCATGGCGTTCTCCCTGGTGGGGACGAAGCCCAGGCTACGCCCCGGCAGTGGGATCGGGCAAGCCGGGTTGCGGGCCGTGGCCTCGCCCTCGACCCCGGAGCGATCGAACGGCGCGCGACCTCGCCCCGGACCGCCGACGAGCGGGCCGTTCTATACTGGGCGCGCGAGCCCCCGGGGAGGCCAATCCGTCGATCCAGCCCCCAACCCTCGGAGCCCTTCGAAGTCCATGAGCCAGAGCCGTCCCTGCCTTCCGCCCCCCTCGATCCCGATTCGCCGGCCCGAGCACGCGCCGTGAGCCCGGCGCTCTGGATTCGCGAGGCGGAGGTGTGCGAGACGCTCGACATGACGGGCGCGATCGCGGCGCTGCGCGAGGGCCTGCGTCTCGAGGCGTCGGGTCAGGCGCACAACATGACGAAGACCCACGTGCGCTGGGGGGGCGGCCATACCCTGCACGCGATCGGCGCGACGATGCCGGGCGCGGGGCTCGTGGGCGCCAAGACCTGGGCCCACACCGCGGGTGGAGCCGCTCCACTCGAGCTCGTCTGGGATGCCGAGTCGGGAGAGCTTCGCGCGGTGATCGAGGCCTTCGCCCTGGGGCAGCTGCGAACCGGGGCCATCACCGGAATCGCGACGGACCTGCTCGCCGACCGGGGTGCGCGGGAGCTTGCGATCTGCGGAACCGGCCGGCAGGCCCTCGCGCAGGTGGCGGCCGTCGCCTCGGTGCGCCGGCTCGACCGCGTACGGGTGTTCGGGCGCGATCCCAGCCGCCGACGAGCCTTTGCGGAGTCCGTCGGGCGCGAGCTCGGCCTCGCGACCGAGGCCTTCTCGGATGTCGGCGCCGCAGTGCACGAGGCGCCGATCCTGGTTCTCGTGACCCGCGCGACGCAGCCCTTCCTCGAGTCGGCCATGGTCGCGCGAGGCGCGCACGTGAATGCGATCGGTGCGATCACCCCGGAGCGTGCCGAGTTCGATGCCGATCTGCTGGAACGCTGTGCGCTGATCGCGAGCGACAGTCCCGAGCAGGCGCTCCGGCTCTCCGCCGAGCTCATGCACTTCCTCGCACGCGAGGGGCGGGATCCCCAGGCCCAGGGCAAGGTCGTGGCGCTCTCGAATCTGCTGGCCGCGGGCGCCGGGCGCCCCCCCGACGCCGACGTGACCCTCTTCAAGGCGATGGGCATGGGGATCTCGGACCTCGCCCTCGCGCGGTCGATCTACGAGACGGTGCGCGAACGAAACCTGGGGCAGCCGCTGCCCCCGCCCCGGCGCTGCGCACCGCGCCTTCACCCGAGCCATGAGGTCTCCAGCCGATGAGCGCCGCTCCCTCTCGCTTCGTCGACGCCAGCAGCCAGCCGGACACCCCGCGTCCGTTCTGGCAGCCCATCGTGATCCGTCGCGCCGAGATCCAGGCCGAGGCGGAGCGCCTGGCCTCGTTGCCCTGGCCCTCCAGCGGGCACCGCGAATCGCTGGTCGTGCACCCGCGCTCGGAGCCGCCGGCACTCGGACTGGCGCCGGGAATCCAGGTCAAGCTGACGGTGCTGCGCCCCGGCGAGCGCAGCCGCGTCCGTCGCCACAACGCGACCGAGATCGGCTTCTGCATCGAGGGCGGGGGGCGGGCGCTCGTCGGCGGCCGGTCGATCCGCTTCGAGCGCTACGACGTCTGGAACCAGCCTTCCTGGACCTCCTGCGTGAGGGTGAACGACACGAGCGAGCTGCAGGTCTGCCTCAGCTACTCGAACGCGGCGCTGCTGGAACGCCTGAACGTACACCGGATCGACGAGGACCCAGCGCCGCCGGCGGCCGAGGCGGGAGCCGACGCCGGAAACGCGAAGGGCTCGGGGCCCGAGGCGCCAGAGCCCGCCCCGGCGGAGGAGAGGCCGGAAGCCAGCCCCTACGGTGCCTTCGCGCTCGACGAGCGAGGCGCCTGGCTGCTTCCCTACGAGATCCTGATCAACCCACCCTTCGTGGAGTCTCCCGCGCTCCACTGGCCCTGGGCACGCGTGCAGCGCGAGCTCGACCGGCTGACCCGGCTCGGCGAGCGCTACCGCGGCCGGCGCCTCTACCTGCTCTACAACCCGATGACCGGCCGCACCAACGGCACGACGCCGAGCTTCTTCGCCACGATGACCGTCCGGCCGCCCGGGATCGTCGACCGCCCCCACCGGCACGTCTCGGCCGCGATCAACTACTACTTCTCGGGCTCCGGATGGAGCCGCGTCGACGGGAAGCGCTACACCTGGGAGGCCGGAGACCTGATGCTCTCGGCCCCCGGCTGGGCCGTCCACCACCACGCCTCGAACCCCGGCCACCCGGTCTACGAGCTCACCGTCCAGGACCAGCCCTTCCACATCGCCATCGAGTCGCTGCTCTGGCAGGAGGATCTCTCGGCGGAGCCGGTGCTCCTCGGGGCGCGTCCGGGCTTCGCGACCAACCGGGACGAGGCCGCGGAGTGAGGGCCGTCCCCGCGCGGGAGCTCTGCGGATCCGTACCGCCACTGGTGACGCCCTTCCGCAAGGGCGAGGTCGACCTGGAGGCCTACGCCTCGCAGATCGAGCACCAGGTCCGCTGCGGCAGCCACGGCCTGCTCGTGAACGGCACCAGCGCCGAGCCGAGCACGCTCACGATCGAGGAGCGGAACCGCCTGGTCTCGACCGCCGTCGAGGTGGCGGACGGACGCCTCCCGGTCATCGCCGCGACGGGCTCCCAGTCGTTCGCCGAGACTCTCGAGCTCACCCGCCATGCCGAGCGTGCCGGCGCCGATGCCCTGCTGGTCGTGACGCCCTACTACATCCGGCCGCCGCAGCGGGGGCTCGTCCAGTACTACACGGAGCTGTGTCGAACGACCTCGCTGCCGGTGCTGATCTACCACATCCCCGGCCGCGCGGCGGTGGGCCTGGAGCTCGAGAGCCTGGAGCAGATCCTGGAGGCAGCTCCCAACCTGGTCGGGATGAAGCACGCGGTCGACGACCTCGGGTTCGTCACCCGCGCCCTCGAGCGGCTCGGCCGCGGGTTCCGGATCTTCGTCGGGCTCGAGGAGCTCTCGTTCCCGATGCTGGCCCTCGGAGCCTGCGGGATGATGAACGCCGTGGCCAACGTCGACCCGGCGCGCGTCGCGGCCCTCTACGAGGCCGTCGCGGCCGGCGATCTCGAGCGCGCCCGCAACCTTCACTACGCCCTGGCGGAGCTCAACCGATCGGTGTTCTTCGACACCAACCCGATCCCGGTCAAGTACATGATGCGCCGGCTGGGGCTCCTCGAGCGCAACGAGCACCGGCTTCCCATGTGTCCCCCGACCCCGGAGCTCGCCTCGCGGCTCGATCGGGTGCTGGCGCAGGCGGGCCTTCGATGAGCGGGCTCGCGTCGGGCGGGCCCCTCGCCGGGGTCTCAGGAGACCGCCGCTGGCCCGCCGCGGGGGTCTCTCGCGTGCCCTACTGGGTCTACACCGATCCGGAGATCTACCGGCGCGAGCAGCAGCGCATCTTCTGTGGGCCGAGCTGGAGCTACGTGGGTCTCGAGGCCGAGCTTCCCGAGCCCGGGAGCTTCAAGCGGACCGCGATCGGCGAGGTGTCGGTCATCGTCGTGCGCGACTCGGAGGGGGTCGTGCGGGTGCTGCGCAACCGCTGCGCACACCGCGGGCTCCAGGTCTGCCGCGAGCCCCACGGCCGGCGCAAGAGCTTCCAGTGTCCCTACCACCAGTGGACCTACCGCCTCGATGGAAGGCTGGCGGGCGTTCCCTTCGCACGCGGCGTAGGGGGCCACGGGGGAATGCCGGCCGACTTCGACAAGCGGGCCCACGGTCTGGAGCCCCTTCGCGTCGCGTCGCGAGGGGGAGTCGTCTTCGCGAGCTTCGACCCTGCGGTCGAGCCCCTGGAGCAGTTCCTGGGTCCCAAGATGGTGGGCTGGTTCGACCGGGTCTTCGACGGTCGAGCGCTGCGCATCCTGGGCGCGAGTCGGCAGCGGATCCCCGCCAACTGGAAGCTCATGTTCGAGAACATCCGCGACCCCTACCACGCGAGCCTGCTGCACGTATTCCTGGTCACCTTCGGCCTGTTCCGGGCCGACAACCCCTCTCGCACCGAGATGGACCGGAGCGGCCGCCACAGCGCACTGATCTCGACCCGAGGCGGCGATCGGCAGCCCACCGCCGCCACGACGGAGATGGCGTCGTTCAAGCGAGATCTGGAGCTTCGCGACCCGCGGCTCCTCGACATCGTCAAGGAGTTTCCCGACACCGCCACGGTGGTCATGCAGACGATCTGGCCCAACCTGATCGTCCAGCAGCAGGCCAACACCCTGGCGACGCGCCAGATCGTGCCGCGTGGACCCGAGGTCTTCGACCTGCACTGGACCTTCTTCGGCTATGCCGACGACAGCGACGAGATGACCGAGCGTCGGCTCCGCCATGCCAACTTGATGGGGCCCTCGGGCCTGGTCTCGATCGACGACAGCGAGGTGATGGATCTCGCGCAGCGCGGAGTGCGCATGAGCCCGGACCGCGAGGCGCTGGTCGAGATGGGGGGCCGCGGGATCGAGGATGCGGACCACATCGTGACCGAGACGGCGATCCGGGCCTTCTATGCCCACTACCGGGGGGTGATGGACCTGTGACGGTCCGCCTGCCGCCGGCCGTCCGCGATGAGATCGAGGGGCTCTACGCGACCTACGTCGACCTTCTCGACGAAGGAGCCCTCGAGGCGTGGCCGGCGCTCTTCTCGGAGAAGGCGGTCTACAGGATCGTCTCTCGCGAGAACGTCGAGCGGGGCTGGCCGCTCGCGACGATGTCGTGCGAGAGCCGGGCCGCACTCGAGGATCGCATCTACAGCATCCGCCACACCTCGCTCTACGTGCCGCGATCGCTGCGACACCTGGTGGGCCGGCTCCGGATCTCCCCGCGAGACGAGGGCTTTGGCGTCGAGGCGAGCTACGCCGTCTTCGAGACCCTCCCCGACCAGCTGCCCCGGGTCTTCAGCACCGGTCGCTACCGGGACCGGCTCGAGCGAGCCGACGACGGGGTCCTGCGCTTCGCCGAGAAGCTCTGCATCTACGACTCGACGCTGATCCCCAACTCCCTGATCGTGCCCCTCTGAGCCACGCGGGACCCCCGGCACGAAGGCGCGCCCCCGGGAACGAGGAAGGCGGGCGCCGCGTGGTGGTCCGCGGCGCCCGCCCGTTGGGGGGAGGTGAGACTTCAGGTGGAGATCGGGCGGTCGACCGCGTCCTCGAAGATGTCGTCGATCGCGTGGAAGAGAGGCGGCCGACCCTGGGCCTCGCGGAGCGCGAGGGCCAGCCGGCGCACGGTCACCAGGAGCTCGTGGGCCTCGAGCCCGGGCCAGCTGCCCGGAAGCAGCTCGGGCGGGAGCAGCGGGTCCGCCTCGAAGCAGCGCCCCCACTCCACCGCCATCGAGAGCGCCGCGGGCAGGAAGGCCTCGTCCGGCAGCACCTGGCCGCGGTCTCGAATGGCGGCGAGCCTCGCCGGCGCCTCTCGAAAGCGGTCCAGGAAGCTCGAGTAGCTCGCCGCCACGAGAGCCAGCGGCCAGAGCCTGCGAGCGACGATCTGCGACTCCCCCTCTCCTGCGATCTCGAGGTCGGGCGAGGTCGCCAGGGTGAGGTGGGCACTCACCGCCAGATCCTTGGCCGCCGAGCGCACCGAGACCTCCCAGGGGTAGGCAGAGACGTAGAGGCCGCCGTGGAGCGCTGCCCCTCCCAGGCTGCGCAGCCGCTCCCGGAACGCGTCGCGCGCCGCCCGGACCGCCTCGGGGATGGCGAAGGCCACGAGATGCCACCGGCCATCCCAGGGCGCCTCGCCACGTCCAATCGCCCGGGCGCGGCGCAGACGGTCTCTCTCGCGGGCCAGGAACTGGAACCCCCGCGGAGTGGCCGCGAAGCAGGCCGCGCGGCCCCGCCCATCCCCGACCCGGTCGAAGAGTCCCTCGGACACCAGCCGTCGCAGACACGACCG
>JBHHYV010000152.1:0-7000 GCA_046757685.1 Myxococcota bacterium | reverse complement strand
TCCTCGAGGCCAGCGGCCGCAACCGAACGCCCGACCGGCTCCCGGCCGCCGAGCGGGCTCCCCTCTTCGCACTCTGCGACCAGGCCCTCGATGCGATCGTCGCTGCGCTGCGACCGGCGCTCGTGATCGGGATCGGTGCGTTCGCCGAGCAGCGCGCGCGGGTCGCGCTGCAGGGTCGAGGGACCCGGATCGAGCGCATTCTCCACCCCAGCCCCGCCAGCCCCGAGGCGAACCGGGGCTGGGCAGCGCGGGCCGAGGCGCAGCTCGAAGAGCTCGGCATCCGCCTGCCCGCGTCGCCCCCTGCCGCGCATCGCTGAGGCGAGGGCCCTCGACCCTGCGGAGCGTCGGCCGCCCCCCCCAGCCCTCAGGCACGCAGCCGCCGGGCCGTGACCCGCTCGAGCCCCGCGAGCAGGCCGAGCAGCGAGAGCCAGATCACGGCGACCTGCCGCTCCGAGGCGGCGCTGACGACGCCCTCGCTCACGCGGCTCTCGTAGGCGACCTCCGGAAGCTGTCGTTCCCTGAGGTACTCGACCAGCTCGGGCACGAAGCCGAGCCCCGACGCGGCGAGGCTTCGCGGAAAGTAGCGCTCGAGAAAGAGCTGCTCGCGGTAGGCGACGGTGAGATCGCTGCGGTACCAGTCGAGGTCGAACGGGTGCTCCTGCGCCGTGCGCAGGTAGGCGCTCCTGCGGAAGAGATGCACACGCGCCTCGTGCGCGAAGGGATCGGTGATCGGGGTATAGCGCTCCAGGAACGCCGGGTAGTCGCGCGGGCTCGGATAGCGCGCGAGGAGGGCCCCGACCTCGTCGCCTCGCGCCGCATCGTTCCGCGCGAGCTCTGCGCGGTCGAAGCGCGAGTGGAACACGCCCAGACCGGGGTCCTCGATGCGATGACCGTACTCGATCATCACGCTTCCCCGGGACGCCAGGAAGTCGAGTCCGGGCAGCGCACTGGAGTAGGCGCGGATCCGGGCGGGCGTGTTCAGCAGGCTCGCACCCAGCAGCAGGACCGCAACGAGCGAGAGGCGGAGGAGCAGGAGTCGGCCCCGGACCGTGACTCTTCGCGCGACGAGGGGAGGATCGAGGCCCAGGGCGATCGCGAGCTGCGGCAGCGCGACGGCCGAGACGTCGACGCCCAGGTCGCGGAGATCCCAGATCCGACCGGGAACGATCCACTGGAGGGCCTCGTCGACGATGCCGAGCGTCGTCCCGAGCACCAGCGCGCAGCCGTAGATCGCGGGATCTCGCACGCGGTGCAGGAGGGCCCGGTAGAGCAGGATCGAGAGGACGCCATACTCGACGAAGTGGAGCGCCTCTTCCGGACTGTGCCGGAGCGAGCCCACCCGCCACGCGAAGAGCCCCGTCGCCACGCCGAGCGCGAGCCAGTGCCAGGGACCCGAGGGCCTCCGCGCCCTCCACGCGGCGGCCGCGAGCACGCCGAGCGCGCCTGCAATCCCCACCGTCCACAGGAACGCTCCGCGCCCCAGGCCGTGCTCGACGGCCTTCTGGATCGCGCGGGCGAGGGGAATGGAGGCGAGGATCGCGAGGAAGACTGCCCCCGCCCAGAACCATGAGCGCGCCTCGCTCTCGCGCGGAAGCCGCTCGAGCACGGCTCAGAAGCTACGACGCAGGACGAGGAGGGCCGCATCGCGATCGCGGACCGCCGAGAGCCCGCGAAACGCCTCCGAGGTGGTGTCGGCGCTGCCGCGAAGCGCCGCCGGAAAGTCCGGACTCTGGATCTGCTGCGGATGCCCGAAGAAGTGGTTGAGCGCGACCCCGATCGAGAAGTCCGGGTTGTAGGTGTACGACAGACCCGAGAGCGCCGCTCCACTGCTCGTCGTCGGGTCCCACACGAAGGTCACCCGCGGCTGCAGCCGGTCCTGGAAGTAGCCGGTGAAGATGCTCAGCGTCGCCAGGCCACTCAGCGGATAGCTGGCCACGCCGAAGTTGCCGTCGTGATCGCGCCGGCCGCCCTCGAAGCCGGCGAGGTAGCGCAGGAAGAACTGGAAGTTGATGAAGAAGCTCCGGTTCGGGTTCAAGAAGTGGAAGAAGCTCGGCCGGTCGACCGAGATGGTGAGCGCGAAGTCGTCGAGCGAGTTCAGGCCATCGGGCTCGTTGGTGTTCGAGAAGAGCTTGTTCGCGGTCCACGAGAACTCGATCCCCCAGCTGGTCTTCGAGGGATCGTGGTTGAAGTCGACCGAGAAGCCGAGCACGTTGCGCCGCTGAAAGTCGAGGGCCAGCTCCTGGCCCCCCTGCCAGATGAAAGAGCGCCGGCCGAAGCGGCCGTTGCCGCCCGCGCGCAGGCTGGGAAGCGTCTGCCCGGTGGTCGCGAGCAGACCCACCACCCCCGCGCAGAACACCGGCGAGCGCGGCGGCAGGCCCTGTGGCAGGACCTTCTTCAGGACCTCCTGCTCCGCCCCCGATAGCTCCGCCTGCAGCGCCTCCTGGAGCGGGTCTCCGGGGATCCCGCTTCCACAGAGCGGATTGTCATCGCTGACCGGTCCCGGGAGACCGTCGTCCACGAAGTCGAGCTGCTGATCCCCGTTCTCGTCGAGGTCGGGCACTCCGTCATGGTCGACGTCGATGGGGTCCAAGCCGGCCAGCGGCTTCGTCCCACACGGCCGATTCGGGAGCAGGACGCCGACCCTGCGGCACAGCACGACCCGATGCACGCGCTCCTCGCCGTTCTGGTCGCGGAAGCGCAGATCGATCACGGTCCGGGTGTTCTGGCGGTTGGCGACCTGCTGCAGCTCGAGCGGCGAAAGGGATTGCAGCGGAATCACCAGGTCGACCGCATCCTGCGACCCCGAGGTGGCATCGGGTACGGCCTGGCCCGTGTTCGGATCGACCCGCAGCTTGCCTCCGGCACGGGGAACCAGCTCGGTCGCGAGCAGGCCGATCGGAAGGGCCCCCACGATCAGCTTGCTGCCGTCGGGACTCTCGGCGAGCCAGAGGTGGCAGAGGCCCGAGCCCTTGAAGCGGCTCGGAGCGCAGTCCTCGAAGCGATCCGCCACGAGACCGGGCCTCTGGTTGCCGGTCACGACGATCGCCCTCTGGTAGCGCTCCAGGTCCAGGTCGATCGGGCCGGGCGGCGCGTCGCTCCGGTACCCGTAGAGCCCCCGGTCCGAGCGCGCCGGATCCACGATGAAGTTCGCGAAGACGATTCCGTCGTCGCCTGCGATCGGGTCCCCGCGGAAGTCGGTCGAGACGTCCCCGTCGAGCATGTTCAGGAGCTCCGTCACGGTCTCGGCCGGGTCGAAGACGTCATCCGTCCCGATGATCTCGTTCGTGATCGCGAGTCTCTGGAAGTTCGCGGACAGGATCTCGAGGGCCGTACAGCCCGGATCGGGCCCGCCGAAGCGCGGGGTGCAGTTCTCGCCCCCCTCCGCGAGCCGCGTCCGGGTCCCGGGCTGAAGTCCCTCGGGATCGTTGGGGTCGACCTGGAACACGATCACCCCGCGCGCGAGCAGCTCGGGGTCGGCCTCCCACTTGAAGGGCTCGACGAAGAAGTCGGTGGCGACGACATCCGGAGAGGCGCTGGGTCGAACCGGGTGCGCGGTGGTGCTGACTCCCGCCTCGTAGTGAAGGCCGTTCGTCGGCTCCAGGTTGGTGCCGCCGGAGCGAATGCCTACGGGCGCGCCCGCCGCCGACACCTGGAGCGGCGCAAACTCCTGGAAGAGCACGTCTCCGCGCGCGTTCAGGAGATCGATGCCGCCGAAGATCTCGGCCGAGGTATCGGCCTTGCGGCCGAGCTCGCGGCTCAAGAGCTCGCTGTCGCGAAGGCTGGCGACATCGTTCAGGCCACAGGGCGACAGGAACGCCGGACCGCAGCCCAGGAGCGCCTTCTCCGGACTCGTCAGCTGCGAGAGCTGGGAGCCGGAGGCGGCGCTCGTCCCGCCCGTCTGCGTGGCGACTCCCAGAGAAGACGAGATGAAGCGCTTCTTCGCGTCCAGGCTCTCGAGCTGTGCCTCGACGCCGGCCAGCACGGCCGGATCCGCGAGGTCGAGCGAGGAGTCGAGAGGGCGAGGCAGGGACTCTCCGGGGAGCTTGAGCCGGATCGAGTCGAAGCCTCGCGCCGCGACGCCATCGCCCCCGCCGTCGCCGCCGAGCACGTCGGCGACCGAGACCCCGATGGCGACATCGTTCGTGAGGTCGAGCGCGCAACGCCCCGTGTCCTCGTCGAAGGTCAGGGTGCACAACGTATGGAAGAGCGTCTGGTTGACGGACAGGCCGAGCGCCACCTCCCTCTGCGTGCGCACCCTTCGGGGTCCCTGCGGATCCGCCGGGTCGACCTTCCACAGCAGGCAGTTTCCCTCGCTCGGAAAGCCGTTGTCGAGGTTCAGGTTCCGCTCGCGATCGGTGGTCGGGCTCTCGACCCGCACCCCGTCGGGTCCGACGGGCCTTCCCGCTCCGTCGACCCGCACCCGGCACGCCTCCGACCCGGACCCGGTGACCGGAGCTCCGGTCACCGGGTCGACGCGGCGCGCGTACTGCTGGACCACGTCGGCGATCGGCGAGTCGTCCCAGCCCCAGAAGTCCGTCAGGGCGAAGGTGAAGCGATCGAAGCGTCCCTCCAGGCGCAGCCCGTAGTCGAAGCGTTGCAGGAGCTGGGGCCGATCGCTGGGGCGCACCTCTCCGGCCAGCCCGAGCCCGAGCAGTCCATGGGCCTGCGCGCCCAGGAGCAGCCCGCAGACCTGGACGAAGCTCAGCCCCTCGCCGCACTCGCCGAAGTCGGTGGGCTCGAAGTCGTCGAAGATCACCGCCAGCTCGAGCCGCAGGTCGTGCGCGGGACCCACCTGCATCCAGGCCGTGGGCGACAGGCTCACCGTCGCGGCCCACTGGCCGATCCGGCTCTCCTCGAGCCTGGCGAGCGTCCCGATCCCGATGTCGAGCGGATTCAGGCGATCCTGGTTTCGAAAGAGCTCGGTCTTGCCCCAGACCAGGAGCAGCTTGCCGACCCGGAAGTACACCTGGCTGTCGAGCAGCTCCCCTTCGAGGTACCCCTCGCGAAACTCGTTCTCGTCCTGGCTCGCTCCGTGATCCCAGCGCAGCTCCTCCTCGGTGAAGTCCAGGTCCAGGTTCGAGACGAGGTGATCGTGATCCAGGATCAGGCGCTGCAGGCCCGCGCTGCGAAAGAAGAGCCCGCCGTCGGGATTCTGAGGTCGCGCCGGCAGGCCGCGGCCACCCGCCGCGCTGCGGCCCACCAGGTCGGTCAGATCCGTCGGCTCGGACACGGCGCTGGCAGGGCGATGCGCGGGATCGCGCAGAGCGGCGAGCGCCTCGAGCGTCACGAAGGGATGCTGTCCCGATCCGTCGAGGAGCGAGCCGACCTGGTCGTTTCGGCTGCTGGCGAGCACCACGCACTCCCCGTTGGCGTTGACTCCGTCTCCCGCGATCAGGGCAATGCTGCCGTTCGACTGCAGGCCTGCGGGGAACTTCTGGCTCGTGCACTCGCGCTGCGAGATTCCCTGGGCCAGGACCCGATAGATCTCGACGACCTGGCCCTCGGCCGCCACCAGGTTCCGGTTGGGATCGTCGAGTGCGCCGCTCTCGAGCCGGCGTGCTGCGAACCCGGAGTCCACCAGGCGAACCGGCGCACGCAGATGGACGAACCCCGCGGGAAGATCCGGATCGCTCGTCGGAAGGTCGTCTGCGGTCCGGGAGATGCCGTCCGGCCCGAAGAAGGTGGCCACCGTCGCGGCGGTCTCGAAGAAGCTCGTTCCGCTCGACTGCTTCAAGCTGGTCTGGAACGCCGAGCCGGACAGGATCCGCCCGTCGGCAAATCGAATCTCGGTGATGGGCTGCGAGTTCTGCGTCAGCCCGATCGCCACCTCGGAGAGGGTATCCGCGGCGGGCCTCCGGAAGTAGCCTCCCGGACGAACCACCTGGCTCAGGTCGGGGGTGAACGCGATGTTCACGTCCTTGAAGCCCGCGACCCCGTAGACCGCGGAGAGCAGATCCGGAGCCTGCAGTCGCGCGAGCTGGTGGAAGCGGCTCGGGTCCGGGCGGACGTCGAGGATCCGACGGATCCCCTCCTGGCGCGTTCCCGCCAGGAGGGCACGCGCCGCGTTCTGCAGCGCCTCCACACCTGTGGCCGACGCTCCGCCGGACCGCTCCCGGGCCGCCTCGGCCTCGAAGGCACGCGCGAGCGCGGTGTCCTCGGGCCCCAGGGCGGGGGCCTTCAGGAACGACGGAAAGTCGATCCCGACCTTCTCGAGCTGCGGGAGCGCCGCTCGCACGGAGAACTCCGAGAAGAAGGCATTCAGCGAGCCCGCGCGGGTGTTCAGGAACTTGCGCTGGACCCCGAGGGCGTTGTTGAAGCCGAGCGGGAGGATCGGCTCGTCGAGGCGGCTGCGGTTGTTCACATTGCACAGGCCCCCGAAGGGCCAGGGCGAGAGGAACACGCCGTCGGGGTTGGTGCAGTCCCGCAGCCGGCCGTTCGCGTTGAAGCGATCCTTGCGGGGATCCAGGAGCGTCCCCGGCCGGAGAGCCTGCGGCATCACACCCCCGATCTGCGGAGAGACCAGGCGCGCGTGCCGAAGGTAGGCCGGGACCCGCTTGGCACGGGCCCCGAAGCTGTCCGCGGCGGGAAAGACCCCGCAGGCGCGCTGGTAGACGCAGTCGTAGCTGATGAGCCAGCGCGTGTACGCCGAGAGCTCCTCGAAGGGGCCGATCCCCTCGGGGAAGAGCTCGATCTCGGTCTCCAGGTCGAGAACGTGCCGGAACTGCGAGAGCGTGGCGCTGCGGCTGGTAAAGGGGTTGTTCCGAAAGAGCCCGCGCATGCGGAACTCGTAGAACCCGTGCACCTCCATCCGCGCCTCGCCAGGGAGGGCGATCTCGATCGCGCGGGCCCGCGAGGTCACTGCCAGCGGACCCAGCACGAGGGACACGGCTAGAGCCCAGGTGCCCGCTCCCACCCGACACCCTCGTCCCTCGCGGCGCATGGCAGGGAACCCGGCGATCTCGCGACTCAGGGCCCTACGAAGGCGGAGCACAGGTTGGCG
>JBHHYV010000151.1:0-7156 GCA_046757685.1 Myxococcota bacterium | reverse complement strand
AGGTCGAGTGCGACACGTAGAGGGTGTGTCCCGCGTCGGTCTCTCCCCGCAGCAGATGGAACTCGCGGAACCCCGGGACCTGCGCCAGCCTCGAGTCGCGCTCGCGCCAGACACGCTCGAAGTCCGCCTCTCGACCCGCCGTCACCTTGAAGCGATTCGTCGCGATGAACATTCCGAGAGCTTACCCGAGGCACCGGCGCGAGGCCCGGTGCACGATCACTCGAGGGGCGGCGGCTCAGGTGCAGCCGCCGCCCCTCGCGACGCCTCCTCGCGCCTGTCGGACGCGCGTACGGTAAGAGGGCCAGACCCCGTGGCGAGATTTGTGATCGCCCGGTCCGGCACGAGGGGTCGGGGAAGGTCACGCCGATGGACGGCTGGTGCCTGCCGGTGGTCCCTCTTCCTCTCCCTATGAGTTGATCGGTCCCGGTCGCTGTCAGGAGGCGCCGTGGAGGATCATCGGCCGTCGGGCGGCGGATCTCAACTGCGCGCCGTCCGTGTGCAGCGGGCTCGGCGGCCTCGGAGCGGGCGCCTTCGGGCTGCTAAGCTCTGGCGATGGCTCGCCGCCCCGGCCTCTCCCGCCGTCCCCGCGTGCGCCGTGCAACGCGCCCCGAGTGGCAGTGTGGCGAGCGCGAGGTCACGCCCGAGTCGATCTTCCTCACCCGCCGCGAGCTCCTGGGCCGCGGCGGGGCGGCGCTGGCCTCGGCCGCGGCAGGGACGCTCGGCGGCCGCCCGGGCCCTGCGCGCGCACAGCCCGCCCGTCCCTACCCGGCGCCGCGCAACGCCGCACTCTCGACGGATCTTCCCCCGACCCAGGCCTCGCTCGCTGCTGCCTATAACAACTTCTACGAGTTCGGCGGAGACAAGCGGATCGCGGGCCGAGCACAGGCACTGACCCTGGACCCGTGGTCGATCGAGATCGCAGGGCACGTCGAGCGTCCCACCACGATCGCCTTCGAGGATCTCGAGCGGCGCTTTCCCCTCGAGGAGCGCGTGTACCGCTTCCGCTGCGTCGAGGCCTGGGCGATGGTCGTCCCCTGGACCGGATTCCCGCTCGCCAAGCTGCTCGACTGGGTGGGGCCGACGACCGAGGCCCGGTACGTGCGATTCGAGACCTTCCAGCGACCCAAGGAGGCGCTCGGCCAGCTACTGTCGTTCTGGTATCCGTGGCCCTACGTCGAGGGCCTGACGATCGACGAGGCCCGGAGCCCGCTCGCGATGCTCGTGACCGGCGTCTACGGCAAGCCCCTCCCGCGGCAGCACGGCGCCCCGCTCCGGCTGATCGTGCCCTGGAAGTACGGCTACAAGAACATCAAGTCGATCGTCCGGATCGAGCTCACCGCGGAACGTCCCAGGACCTTCTGGAACCGCGTCACCCCCGACGAGTACGGGTTCTTCGCCAACGTGAATCCCTACGTGCCGCACCCGCGCTGGTCCCAGGCTACGGAGAGGCTGCTCGGCAGCGACGACCGACGCCCGACGCGACTCTACAACGGGTACGCAAAGTGGGCGGCACCCCTGTACCGAGACCTGCGCGAGGCGTGAAGACCCACCCCGGGCTCCTGGTTCGAGACTGCCTGGCGGAGTGCTTCGTCGCGGCCGCGAGAGGGGAGCCCGGCGCGCGCGCGCAGGTCCAGGCTCTCGCACACTGGAGACGCGAGCCGAGCCTGCCGCCCGCACTGCGCGAGCTCTGCACCGCCGGGGGCACGCCGCTCTTCGAGGCCGACGGAGGCCTCGCGGCGCCCTTCGCAGCGCACGAGGGCTACGTTCGGGATCGCGCGCGGCGCTATGCGGCCGCCCTGGGCTGGATCTGCGAGGCCGAGGCCTGGAGCCAGCCCCTCGAGGCGGCCCGCTGCGCCTGGGACGCGGGTCTCTTCTTCGAGGTGCACGAGCTCCTCGAGCCCGAGTGGATGCGTGCCAAGGAGCCCGCGCGCCGAGTGCTCCAGGGAATGATCATGGCCGGAGGCGCGCTCTACCACCTGGGCAGCGGCAATCGCGCGGGCGCCCGCGGACTGCTTCGCCAGGCGGCAGAGCGGCTCGAGCGTGCGCCCTCGGGCTCGGACCTGGACCTGGGCCGTTTTGCGCGGGCCCTGGCGAGGCTCGGCGACGAGATCGAGGCGGGAGCGATCCGGACACTCGACGACGTCTCGGACCTTCCGCGACTCGAGCGACGGGTCCACGAACCCCGCTGATCCCGCGTGGCTTCAAGCCGGAGTTGCGCACCGCCGATACGCCTCGCGTGCGCGTCGACTCCACGACCCTCCTGGGCATCGCCCTTGGACTGGGATGCATCCTGATCGGCCAGTGGCTGGAGGGAGGCCGCGTCAACACGATCCTCCAGCTCACTGCCGCGGTCATCGTCTTTGGCGGGACCGCGGGCGCCGTCATCACGCAGTTTCCCCTGCCGGAGCTACGCCACGCGATCCGCGAGGCACGCTTCATCATCCGCACCGAGACCCTGCCGCTCGAGCCCCTGGTCGAGGAGCTGGTCGAGCTCTCGCGCGTCTCGCGCCGCGAGGGACTGCTCGCGATCGAGAAGGCGGCGAACGCGAAGACCGAGCCCTTCCTGCGCCATGCCCTGCTGGCGCTGGTCGACGGCAACGACCCCGCGGAGCTGCGCGCCTCGCTGCTCGGGCTGATCGACCAGCAGGAGGAGGTCCAGCACACCGGGCCCCGACTCTTCGAGGCCGCCGGAGGCTACTCGCCGACGATCGGCATCCTGGGGGCCGTCCTCGGGCTGATCCACGTCATGCAGAACCTCTCCGATCCCTCCCGCCTGGGCGAGGGGATCGCCGTCGCCTTCGTGGCCACGGTCTACGGAGTCGGCTCGGCCAACCTGCTCTTCCTGCCCTTTGCCGAGAAGCTGCGAATGAAGATCCGCGCACGCACGCTCCGCAAGGAGCTGATCGTGTCGGCGGTGGTCGCGATCCAGGACGGGCTGAACCCGAGCCTGATCGAGAGGCGCCTGCAGAGCTATCTCGGGCCGGCCCGACGCGGCGAGTAGCATGCGACGCCGGCCGCACGCAGATCCGCCCGTCAACCAGGAGCGCTGGCTCGTCTCCTACGCGGACTTCATCACGCTGCTCTTCGCGTTCTTCACCACCCTCTACGCCATCTCGGTGATCGACGCCGAGAAGGCGGAGCGGCTGGTCCACTCGATCCGCAACTCGTTCGGAGACGAGATCCTGGAGCAGGGGAGCGCGGTCCCGGGCTTCTTCGGCAGGCAGCCGGACGCACCGATCCCGCTCGGCGAGAGTGCAGGTACCGGCAGCCCCTCCGAGATCGACCGCCAGAGACTCGATCTCCTCGGGCGACGCGTGCGCGACAGCGAGGAGACCGCGCGTCTGGGAGATCGGGTTCACGTGAGTCAGGGCGAGGAGGGGCTGGTCATCCACCTCTCCGATCAGCTCTTCTTCGGAAGTGGCGGAAGCCTGCCCTCGGAGGAAGCCCGGGGCGCGCTGAAGGGGATCGCGAGACTGCTGCAGGACGTTCCCAACCACGTGCGCGTCGAGGGACACACCGACAATCGTCCGCTCAAGCGCGGAAGCGTCAAGTCCAACTGGCACCTCTCGGTCTTGCGCGCCGTCGAAGTGCTGCGCGTCCTCGAGCAGGACGGCGTTCCGGCCTTTCGACTCTCGGCCGCCGGCTTCGCCGATCAGCGGCCACTGGCCTCGAACGCGACCGCCGAGGGTCGAAGCGCCAACCGCCGCGTCGACATCGTCGTGCTGCGCGCACCGCGCTGAGGGGATCTCCGACCCGCGGCGGGATTCCAGGCGACGCCGGGCACTGCTAGAGTCGCCCCCGGGTGGCATCCCCCAGAGTCACTCCAGGAGGCCCCATGAAGGATCCCCGCGCTCCCCTCGACCCACAGGTCCAGGCGCTCTTCGAGCTGATGGCACCCGGAAGAGAAGCTCGCGTGCTCGAGGCCAAGGCCCTGCGCGAGGGCTTCGCGGAGCTCGAGCCGTTCCTGAATGCCGACTCTCCCCAGGTGGCGCGCGAGTCCGAGATTCGGATTCCCGGGCCCGCCGGAGAGCTGCGAGCGCTCGTCTTCGAGCCCGAAGGAGCGGGGCCCCACCCCGTCCTGCTGCTCCTCCACGGGGGGGGCTGGGTGATCATGAGTCCTGAGAGCCACGCCCGGCTGGCGCGTACGCTCTGCGTCGATGCCGGGCTGTACGTGGTGAGCCTCGACTACCGGATGGCTCCCGAGGATCGCTACCCCGCGGCGCTCGACGACTGCGTCGCCGCGGTGCGTTGGCTGCGGGCGAGCGCAGCCTCGCTGGGAGTCGATGCCCGGCGACTGGCGCTGGCCGGAGACTCGGCCGGTGGGCAGCTCAGCGCGGCGACCACGCTTCGTCTGCTGACGGCCGGCGAAGAGCCCCCACGCGCCCTCGCGCTGCTGTGTCCGGTGTGCGACATGGCCCTCGATACGGAGTCGTATCGGACGCTCTCGCCCGACGACCCCGTGCTGGACGACGCCATCATGCGCTTCTTTCGGGACAGCTGGGTGGATCCGGAGCAGTGGGACGATCCCTGTGTCAGCCCGCTGCGTGCGTCGTCGGAGACCCTCGCGGGCTTCCCCCCCACGCTCGTGCTGGCCGCCGGAATCGACCCGCTGCGCGACGAGGCGCTCCGCTTCGCCGACCGCCTTCGCGAGGCGCAGGTCGACGTCTCGCTGGTGCGCGCCGAGGGTATGCCGCACGACTTCATGCTCTTTCCCGGCATCGATGCCGGTCCGAGGGCTCTGGCCCGCGTGACCACTTTCCTGAGAACGAGGCTCGGGTAACCTCCGGGCATGGCCGACCGCCCCTGGATCCTGCGTACCTACTCGGGGCACTCGACTGCCGCCGCGTCGAATGCCCTCTATCGCCAGAACCTGGCTCGCGGCCAGACCGGGCTCTCGATCGCCTTCGACCTGCCCACGCAGACCGGCTACGACGCCGATCACCCCCTGGCGCGCGGCGAGGTGGGGAAGGTAGGCGTCCCGATCGGGTCGATCGATGACATGGAGGCGCTGCTCGAGGGGATTCCGCTCGAGCGCATGAACACCTCGATGACGATCAACGCGACAGCCGCCTGGCTGCTCGCGCTCTATATCGGCGTGGCCGAGCGCCGGGGAGTGCCGCGTGCAGAGCTTCGGGGCACCACCCAGAACGACATCATCAAGGAGTACCTGTCTCGCGGCACCTACATCTTTCCGCCCGAGCCCTCCCTCCGCCTCACCACCGACATCGTCCGCTTCACGGTCGACGAGGTACCTCGCTGGAATCCGCTCAACATCTGCTCGTACCACCTGCAGGAGGTCGGCGCGACGCCCGTCCAGGAGATCGCCTATGCACTGGCCAACGCGATCGCGGTTCTCGATCGCGTAGAGGTGCCCGCCGAGACCCTCCCCAACGTCGTGGGCCGGATCTCGTTCTTCTGCAATGCGGGCATTCGCTTCGTGGAAGAGATGTGCAAGATGCGAGCGTTCACGCGGCTCTGGGACCGCATCACGCGAGAGCGCTACGACGTCGAGGATCCCAAGCTCCGTCGCTTCCGTTACGGCGTCCAGGTGAACTCACTCGGTCTGACGGAGGCCCAGCCCGAGAACAACATCGCCCGCATCGTGCTCGAGGCGCTGGGGGTGACACTCTCCAGGAGCGCGCGAGCACGCTCGCTGCAGCTGCCTGCGTGGAACGAGGCGCTCGGCCTGCCGCGGCCGTGGGACCAGCAGCTCTCCCTGCGAATCCAGCAGATCCTTGCCCATGAGACCGACCTGCTCGAGTACGACGACCTCTTCGAGGGCGCGCCGGTCGTCGAGGCCCGGGTTCGCGAGCTCGAGGAGCAGGCCCTTGCAGAGATGGAGCACATCGAGGCCATGGGGGGCGCGATCGCGGCGGTCGAGTCGGGCTACATGAAGGGTCGCCTCGTCGAGTCGAACCGCGCGCGGGTCCAGGCGATCGAGACGGGGGAGCGAACGGTCGTCGGCGTGAATGCCTTCCGGGACACGGAGCCCTCGCCCCTGGTACAGAACCTGGAGACGTCGATCCTCTCGGTCGACGAGTCCGCGGAGCGCCACCAGGTCGAGAGACTGCGAGCGCACCGCGGGCGTCGGAACGCCGCAGAGGTCGAGGCGGCGCTGCGGGCTCTCCGCGAGACTCTCCAGAACGGGGGGAACGTCATGCCTCCCTCGATCCGCTGCGCCCTGGCCGGGGTCACCACAGGAGAGTGGGCGCAGGCGTTGCGGGATCTCTTCGGCGAGTATCGCGCGCCGACCGGTGTCGACACCGCGATCGTCGCGGCGGCCGCCGATTCGCTCGCTGCCCTGCGAAAGCGGGTGGACGAGGTCTCCGCGGGGCTGGGACGCCGCTTGAAGCTGCTCGTGGGAAAGCCGGGACTGGACGGTCACTCGAGCGGGGCCGAGCAGATCGCCCTGGCCGCACGCGATGCGGGCCTCGAGGTGGTCTACGAGGGCATCCGCGTCACTCCCGAAGAGATCGCGACCTCGGCCGAGCAGGAGGGAGTCCACCTGGTGGGGCTCTCGATCCTCTCGGGGTCGCACCGGACGCTGGTGCCCGAGATCCTGCGGCGGGTGCGGGTGCCCGTCGTCCTGGGAGGGATCATCCCGGCCGAGGACGCCCGCAAGCTCTGCGAGCTGGGAGTCGCGGCCGTCTATACCCCGAGCGACTACGAGATCCACCGCGTGATCGGCGAGATGATCGAGATCGCGGCGCGCGCTCACGGCGTTGGCTGAGAGCGCCCTGCACACGCTCGCGTGCGGCGTGCGCGAGCGCGACTCGACGGCCATCGCCGAAGCGTTGACTCTCGTCGAAGACACACGCCCTGAGCGGCTCTCGAGCGTTCGCTCGCTCGTCGACTCGCTCGAGCGCGGAACGCCCCCCCCCCACACCGTCGTAGGGCTGACGGGTCCGCCGGGAGTCGGCAAGTCGACGCTCGCCGGCGCGCTGATCCGGCATTGGAACCGGGACGGCACGGGAGTGGGCATGATTGCCGTCGATCCCTCGAGCCGCCGCTCGGGTGGCGCTCTGCTGGGAGACCGGGCACGCGTCCGCCACGAGCCAGGTGCCCCCGTCTTCGTACGTTCGCTCGCGGCGCGCGACCAGCTGGGAGGGCTCGCACCCGCCGCGCGCGCGGCGGTCGTCTTACTGCGCGCCGCCTT
>JBHHYV010000150.1:0-7170 GCA_046757685.1 Myxococcota bacterium | reverse complement strand
GTCCGTACACGAAGTTGACGCCCCCGGAGGCGATGCCATAGGCAAAGTCGCTCACTGCGCGATGGTCGGCGGCCCGAGCCGGGCCCGGGGCGAGCAGCAGGAGCAGGGACACTGCCGCGAGCTGCAGCGGAAGCTGGCGGACGAGCGGCGAAGCGAGCTGGCGGATCGAAGTCATGGGTCGGAAGTAACTAAAACTGGCGGCGCGTGTCGAGAAGGATCGTCACCGGACCCTCGTTCACGAGCTCGACCTGCATCGAGGCGCCAAAGCGCCCGGTCGCCACGGGGACTCCGAGGGTGCGCGCGGCGGCGATCAGTGCCTCGATCAGGGGCTCCGCCCGCTCCCCTGGCGCCGCCTGCGCGTAGCTCGGCCGGCGGCCGCGGCGGGCATCTCCCATGATCGTGAACTGTGATATGACACCGAGGGTTCCGCCTGTCTCCTCAAGAGAAAGATTCATCCTTCCCTGGGCCTCTGGAAAGAGCCTCAGGTGAACCAGCTTGTCGGCCAGGGTCCGCGCATCGGCCTCGCGATCCTCGGACGCGACGCCGACCAGCGCCAGCAGCCCTGCACCCATCTCGGAGACCGTCTCTCCCTGCACCTGGATCCGGGCACGCGACACCCGCTGGACGACGGCCCGCATCTCAGGGCCGCGTCTGGTCGGCCCACTGCCCGCGGTAGACGGCGCGGCCCTCGGTTCGCTCCAGCACGATCTGGCAGACGCGGGCGCCGGCGTGGAGCGCGAGCGGCGCGCGCGACACGTTGCTCATCTCGAGGACCTGGTGGTTGCGTGCGCCGGGCTGCACGAAGCCAGACGTGGCGTGCACGGTCAGCCCGAGCCGCGCGATCCGGCTGCGGCCCTCGATCCACGCACACAGATCCGGCGGCAGGTCCAGCCGCTCGCGTGTAATCCCGAGAACCGTGGCGCCGGGCGCCAGCAGATAGGGCTCGGCCAGCGACACGCGCTTCGTCTCTGCCTCGGGATCCGCGTCGTCGGTGACGTGGATCGGGTGTCGGCAGCTCTCTCGCAGCGCGCGGATCTCGTCGCCCAGGTGCAGGTCGATCGACGCCGGGCCGACCTGGTCCAGGTCGAGCGGCTCGATGGAGAGCCGGCCGGACTCGATCTCGGCCAGGATGGCCTCTCGCGTCAGAATGCACATCGAACTTCCTCCGGGACCGCTGCGCGTGGCAGCGTTGTCCACTCGACCCGGGCGGCCTAGGCTCGCTCCATGCACCCTTACCTGAGCGCGCCCACTCCCCACCTCTTCGGTCATCGGGGCGCGAGCGGAGAGTGCCCCGAGAACACCCTGCCCTCCTTCCGGCGAGCCGTCGAGGGCGGAGTCGGGTTCCTGGAGACGGACTGCCACGCCACGAGCGACGGCGAGATCGTGCTGCTGCACGACGGCGACCTGTCGCGCACCACGAACGGCGAGGGCCCCGTGCGGGAGGCGCGCTTTGCCGAGCTCGAGCGGCTCGACGCGGGCTACCACTTTACGCCCGACCGGGGAGCGACCTTCCCCTACCGCGGCTCGGGGGTGCGGATTCCCCGCCTGCGGGAGCTGCTCGAGGCCTTCCCGGCACTTCGCGTCAATCTCGAGATCAAGCAGGCGGAGCCCCCGATCGTCGACCGGGTCCTCGACGAGCTGAGAGCCGCACGCGCCCTGGATCGCGTGCTGCTGGCGGCGGAGGACGACGGTGTGATGGCCAAGATCCGGGCGGCCGATCCCGGCACGGCACTCGGGTCGTCCCTGGCCGATGTCGTCGCCTTCTACCGGGCGCTGGCCGAGGATCGCATCGCGAGCTTCGAGCCCGCGGGCGATGCCCTGCAGGTTCCCCCGAGCTTTGGCGGAGACCCGCTCGTGACTCCCGAGGCCGTCGCGGCCGCACACGCCTGCGGCCTGCGGGTGCACGTCTGGACCCTGAACGACCCCAAGGAGATCCGGCGCGTGCTCTCGCTCGGGGTCGACGGGGTGATGTCCGACTTCCCCGCCCGCCTGGTTCAGATCTCTCGCAGCCTCTGATCCCCGGCCGCGCGCAGCCGCGAGGCGGCCCAGCGCGCTGCACCCGCAACCCCCGCGTCCCGGTCCTGCAGGTGGGACTCGACGGCTTCGCGCAGCCCGGCGATCCCGGAGTTGCCCGCGGCGATCAGCGCATTGCGCCGAAGGCCTGCGGGCTTGCTGCGCTTGAGGGTGGAGCGCACCAGGCGCTCGCGCAGGGCCCGCGAGTCGAGCGCGAGCAGCTCGGCAAGATCGGGCGCCTGCCACTCGCTGCGCGGCGCCAGACAAGGCTCGTCTGCGCGCGGTCGCGCGCGCCGCTCGTTCCAGGGACAGACCTCCTGGCAGCGGTCGCAGCCGAAGAGATGAGCCCCCACCCCCGGAGCCAGCGACTCCGGGATCTCGCCGCGCAGCTCGATGGTCAGGTAGGCGATGCAGCGCCGGGAGTCCACGACGTAGGGCTCGGGGAAGGCGTCGGTGGGACACGCGTCGAGGCAGGCCCGACAGCTGCCACACAGGTCGCGAACCGGTGCGTCCGCCTCGAGCGCGAGCGTCGTCAGGACCACCCCGAGGAACAGGTACGACCCGAGCTGGCGATCGATGAGGCA
Source organism: Myxococcota bacterium (assembly GCA_046757685.1). Lineage (GTDB taxonomy): Bacteria > Myxococcota_A > UBA9160 > SZUA-336 > SZUA-336 > JBHHYV01. The sequence goes on along the minus strand of JBHHYV010000150.1, from coordinate 4,573 downwards.
GGAGTTCTTGCCGATCCATCCCAGCCCGGCGCGCTCGGCGAGATGACGCTCGGGCACCGGACCGGTGTCGACGTAGCGGCGAAAGCGAGCGCGGGGCGCGTGCTCCGCGAGCGCACCGACCAGCCGGTCGAGGCGGCGCTCGAGGACCCGGTGGTAGTCGTCTCCCCAGGCATAGCGCGAGACCCAGGCGCTGCCCGGCGCGCGCGGAGCCCGCGAGTCGGGCTCCCCCGTGTCGTACGGGAACCCGCACACGAGGACGCTGCGAACCCCCGGGAGCAGCCGGGACAGGTCGGCGCGCGCGTCGATGCGGCGCGCGATCCAGCGCATGTCGGCCGCGAAGCCGCGTTCGATCCACTCGGCGGTCCGAGCCGCGCCGACGCTCGTATCGGGCGAGGCGATGCCCACCCGCGCGACTCCCACGCGGCGCGCGAGCGCCTTCACCGTGGCCGAGTCGAGAGGGCGGCGAGCCACTGCTAGTGTCTTGCCCATGCGCGGATCAACGGTGGCCCTCGCCCTGCTCCTGGCGCTCTCGGGCTGTGCACACGAGGTCCTGCTCCTCACCGCCGCGCCGCCCGAGATCGGAGAGCTGGACCCGCCGCTGCCGGTCACACTCGCCGTACAGCTCGGCCCGTTCGCGGACACGCGGCTTCGGGGCGCGTCGGTGGTGGAGCGATTCGCGCACGCGCTTCGCGACGCCCGACTGGCGCAGGGGGTGCTCTTTCCGGTTCCCACGGGCGTCCGTCCGAGCTTCGAGCTCGTGCTCGCTGGCAGCGACTCGGCCGAGGAGCCGAACTCCAACTTCTGGGGTGCGGCGCTCGCCTCGGCCCTGCCTCCGCTCGCACTCTTCGTGCATCTCCGCAACGATTACACCCTGGAGCTCGAGGCGCTTCTGGTGCGCCGCGGCGAGGTGATCGGAACCTATCGCGGCCGCGCGACGATTCGCCATCGGTACCAGGTCTACGCACCGCGCGCCGAGGTCGAGGCCGAGGGGGTCGAGGCCGCGGTCGGGAGCGCCACGCGTCAGATCCTGGCGGCCCTGGCCCTCGATGCGCCGCGCCTGAACGTCGAGCTTCGGTGAGCCGTGCGGCCCCTCCCCCTGGTCTGGGCGTTGCTGGCGGGGCTCGTCGGCTCCGCGGTCTCGGTCCTCGGGTTCTGGGCGCTCTCCGCTCCCGAGCCCGGCCCCCCGAAGCCGTCCGCGGCGGCGCTTTCCCTGTCGCGCGAGGTGGCGGACCTGCGGCGGGACCTCGCCGCACAGCACCGCAGGGCTCTCGAGATCGAGCAGCGTCTCGAGGCCCTCGAGACCGCTTCGCGCGCGCTCCTCGCCCCGCCGCGTGCAGAGCCCGGCCCGGTCGGGGCCCCGGCGGAGTCGCCGAGAGCTGGCGCACCGCAGCCCGGGCGGCCCTGGTTCGACGAGGCGGCGCTGGCCTCCGCGGGACTGGACCGCGACGAGATCCAGGAGCTGCGCGCCCCCTTCGAGGAGACCGAGCTGGCCCGCCTGTTCCTGGAGGACCGCGCGCGTCGTGAGGGCTGGGCGGGGACCGAGCGCTACCGCGAGGCGCTCCGCCAGCTGCGCGAGCGGGCTGCCCAGGTGCGTGAGCGCCTCGGCGACGACCGCTACGACTGGTACCGCTACGCGACGGGACGGCCCAACCGGATCCGCGTGCGCGACGTGCTCGCCCACGGTCCCGCCGCCGACGCGGGCCTCGAGGTCGGCGACCTGATCGTGCGCTACGACGATCAGCGGGTGTTCGAGCCGCGAGAGCTGCGGCGGGCGATCGCCAACGGCCCGGCAGACGAGCAGGTCCCGCTGGACATCCTGCGTGGACGCGAGGAGCTTCGCCTGTGGCTGCCGCGCGGCCCGCTCGGAATCCAGCTCCAGGCCGAGCGGGTGCGGCCTCGGGGCGAGGCGGGGACCTCCTTGCGACTCGTTCCGGCCGCACGCTCGGCACGGAGCCTCGCCTGATGGGACCGGCCGGGCCAGGTCGAGGGGGCGCGGGGCAACCGGCCCGCCATGCGGCGACTCGCTGCTCGGGAGCTCTGCGCATCCGATGACCGACACGCTGGCCATCCTAGGCGGGTCGCCGGTACGCACCCGGCCCTGGGCCGCCTGGCCCGAGTGGGGCGACCCCGAGCGCGAGGCGCTGGAGCGGGTGCTCGCGAGCGGGAGCTGGGGCGGCCATCCCAGCCCGAACACCGAGGCGCGGGCCTTCACCTCGGAGCTCGCCGCGTACCTGGGAACGGAGCACGTGGTCGCATGCGCCAACGGGACGTTCGCCCTGACGCTGGCGCTGCAGTCCGCGCGAATCGGCCCGGGCGCCGAGGTGGTGACGACCGGCTACAGCTTCGTCGGCACCGCGAGCGCGATCATCGCTGCGGGCTGCGTGCCGATCTTCGTCGACGTGCGCCCCGAGACCTACTGCATCGATCCCGACGCGGTCGAGGCGGCGGTCGGCCCACGCACCGAGGCGGTGCTGCCCGTCCACCTGGGATCGCAGATGGCCGACATGGACGCGCTGCGAGCGCTGACGGCGCGGCGCGGCCTGCTGCTGGTGGAGGACTGCGCACACGCCCACGGCGCACGCTGGCGCGGCCGAGGCGCGGGAACCCTGTGCGACCTGGGCGCGTTCTCGATGCAGACCACCAAGCTCCTGACCGGGGGCGAGGGCGGAGCCGTCGCGACCCGCGATGCGACGATGGCCGAACGCCTGCTCTCGCTGGTCAACTGCGGCCGCAAGGAGCCCGAGTACCGGAGCTTCCCGGAGCAGATGCTGGGGCACAACCTGAGGATGACGGAGTGGCAGGCGGCGATCCTGCGGGCGCAGCTCCTGCGGCTGCCCGAGCAGCATGCGCGCCGAGCCCGAAACGTGGCGCGCTTCGTGGAGCGGATCGCCTCGGTCCCGGGGGTCGAGCCGCTCCCCAGGGACCCTCGCGTAGAGCTCGGGATCCACTACCAGCTGGTGCTGCGCTATGACGCCGCTCACTTCGCGGGCCTGCCCCGCGACCGGGCTCTCGAGGCGCTGCGCGCCGAGGGGGTACCCTGCGCCGGACGCTTCTATCGGCCGCTTCCCGACGATCCCCTCTTTGCGCGCGACCCCCACACCAATCCGGCCGCACGCGCCGGAGCCCGCTGGTCGTCGGACGGGCTCCCGGTCACCCGGCGCGCTGCCGAGGAGGAGGCGCTGTGGCTTCATCACGCGCTCTTCCTGGGAGACGATCGGGACGTGGAGGATCTGGTGTCGGCCTTCGCTCGGGTCCAGGCCCGGGCCTCGAGCCTGCGCGAGGCGGGCGTCGCATGACCCCGCAGCGGATCGGGCTGATCGGCGCGGGCTGGATCTCGGAGACCTACATGGCGGCGCTGGCCCAGCTGCCCGAGGCCCGACCGGTCGCGGTGTGGTCCCGCAGCGCACGCCGCGCCCAGGCGTTCGCCCGCCGCCACGGCCTGGAGCGGGCGACCGATGACGTCACGGCCCTGCTCTCCGCGGTCGACGTGGTGTGTGTGAACTCGCCGAACGCCTGTCATGCGACTCATGCGATCCAGGCGGCGCGAGCGGGAAAGCACGTGATCGTCGAGAAGCCACTGGCGGTCTCGCTCGAGCAGGGAGAGGCGATCGTCGACGCCTGCCGAAGCGCGGGCGTGGGGCTGGCCTACGCCGAGGAGCTGGCCTTCGCACCCCGCATCGTGCGTGCCCGAGACTGCATCCGCGCCGGCGCCCTCGGCGAGGTGCGCTACGTGACTCAGCGCGAGGCGCACGCGGGTCCCTACTCTGCCTGGTTCTTCACGAGAGACGAGGCGGGAGGCGGCGTCCTGATGGACCTGGCGTGTCACTCGATCGAGTGTGTGCGCGCCCTGCTCGGCAAGCCTGCGGCGCGCCGGATCTCTGCGGATCTGCGGACCTTCGACAGGGCCCGGAGCCACCTCGAGGACCACGCCGTCCTGCAGCTCTCGTTCGACGGAGGCGCGCAGGCGCTGTGCGAGGCCTCGTGGGTGCTCGAGGGTGGGATGCAGTCGACGCTCGAGGTCTGGGGCAGCGCGGGTACCTTGCGCCTGGACCTGCTCGGGGAGACCGGCATTCGGATCTTCAGCAAGGACGGGAGCCGGGAGCTCGGCCTGAGCCCGGGATGGAGCGCCGCCCCGGTCGATGCCGTCGCGGAGGCCGGCTACACGGGAGAGCTCCGGCACTTTCTCGAGTGCTTCCGGACGGGCAAGGCGCCGGAAGAGACGGGGCAGGACGGCCTCGCAGTGCTCGAGATCCTGTGTGCGGGGTACCTGGCGGCGCGCTCGGAGCGGGCCGTCGCCCTGCCCCATCGGCCGCCACCCGTCGAGCGCGCCGTGGACCTGTGGCTCGGGGACCCGCCGACGTGAGCCCCCGGGAAGACCCCGACCCCCGGTCGCGGAGCGCGGTATCCGCCGCGCGCCCGTGTATGATGTCGCCGTCGCGGCCCCGGCGGCTGCGTCCATCGGCTGCCGAGGATCCTTCCGCAACGGCAGACGCGGCAGAGGGCGCGGCAGAGGACGCAGGAGAGGAGCCGGAGAGGAGAATGGGAATGCAACGAACGATCGTATCGCTCGCAC
>JBHHYV010000149.1:0-7380 GCA_046757685.1 Myxococcota bacterium | reverse complement strand
ACCCGACCAGTCGCTGATCGGCGAGTGGAGCCCGGACGTCTTCTTCGTGGTCGAGTGGCCGAGCTGGGAGGCCTTCAGCAAGCTGCCCCAGCACCCCGGCTACCAGAAGATCGCCCACCTGCGGGACGAAGCGATCGAGGACTCCCTGCTGATCCGCTGCCACCGCCTCGGCGAGACGATCGCGGAGTAGCCGGCGAGGCCACGGCGGGGGGATCCGCTCCAGCCGGGAGCCTCCGCTCCGGGGGCGGTCGGCGTCCCTCGCGGCGGGCTCCAGCGCGTGTGGATGCACGCTCCGGCGACCCCGGGGTGTGGTAGAAGGGACCGGCATGGCGCGCGCTTACGCCGTTCTCTGCGGGTTGCTCGGAGCATTGATGGTGCTGCTGGGGCTGCAGCTCGTGGCGACCTTCTTTCGCTCGCTGGGCCCGGGCACCGGGGCCGTGCTGCCCTTTCCGATCGGGCCCCAGGGCCTCTACTTCGTGGCCTTCTCGGGCTGCTGCCTCGTGGCCTGGGGAGGCTGCCTGTTCGCCGCGGCGCGGGGCGCGGGGCGGGCCGACCCGTCGCTGGCCCGCAGCGTCGGAACGGCGACCGCGGTAGGCCTGGTGCTGAACGCCCTCTACCGGATGGCGGTCTGGACCCTCGGGGACTTCGCCTGGGCCGGGAGCCTGCCGCGCATCGAGGCCGCGATCTTCCTGGTGCTGGCGCTGGCCTTTCTGTGGCTCCGGCCCCCGAGCGTGGCCCGCGTGGGAGCTCGCTGATGGGACGCATGGCGGGGACGCTGGTGATTGGCCTGCTGCTGATCCTCGACCTGGCCCTGCCCTCGACTCCGCTCGGACGCCGCGGCAGCGATCCGCAGGTGCGCCACGACGTGGCCGGAGCCGTGGGCCAGGTCGGTCAGCCGCTCCCCGACCTGACCTGGACCACGCTCGAGGGCGAGCGCGTGTCGCTCGCCGACTTTCGCGGCCATCGCCTGGTGCTCACCTTCGAGCGCAGCCTGGACTGGTGACCCTATACCAAGGCGCGGCTCGTGCAGCTGCGGCAGGCGCTCGATGCGATGCCCGACGTACGCATCCTCTACGTGATGGCGAGCCGCCAGGTCGATGACAAGGCGCGGCGCTTCATCGATGGCAACGACCTGCGCGATCGGGTGACGTTCCTGCTCGATCCCGGGAGCGTCACGATCGACCAGCTGGGCTTGCGCCGGCCCGACCCCGAGGAGATCGAGCGAGGCGTCCCGCACCCGACGACCTACGTCCTCGATCCCGACGGGATCGTGCGGCTGGTCGACGTGCGTGAGGACTACCACATCTGGCTCGACCCAGCGCCCGTGATCGCGGCGCTCGAGCAGATCGGAGCCCCCGCCGATCGACGCGCCGGTCTCTAGGCCCCCCTCTTCGGTCGCGACCCCTCCCGCGGTCCTCCCCGCCCGAACCGGAAGCCCGCTCAAGCGAGGCGCGGCAGCACGGCGTCGGTGAACCGAAGAAACGAGCCGTGACTGAGGGGCGCGCAGAGCAGGGAGTCGAGCCCGATCTCCTCGCGAAGGCGCGCGATCTCGTCGACGACTCGATCGGGGGTGCCGTAGAGGATCACGCCGTCGAGGTAGCGCTGGACCGGGTCCGACGCCGGCACAGCGCCCTGCGCCGGACCGTCGGCGGCGCCGAAGATCGCGGCGCCGGCGGGTCGGGCGTAGGAGCCGAGCGTCCACTCGGCCCCGCGGCGCGCGATCGCCTCGGCCTCGCCGGCCGTGTCCGCCACCGCGACCAGGCGAGCGACCGGCAGGGTCCGTCCCCCGGGCGAGTGGCCCGCACCCGCGAGCTCCCGCCAGTAGAGCTCGCGCTTGCGGCCGATCTCGGAGTGCGCCGAGTGCGGATCCATCAGGATCGAGTAGCCGTGGCGGGCGGACCACTCGACGGCGCGCGGCGACGACGCGGCGAGCCAGACCGGTGGATGGGGGTCCTGCAGCGGTCGGGGCAGGACCTCGACCCCCTCGAACCGGTGAAAGCGCCCCTTCCAGCGGAGCTTTCCGCCGCGCCAGGCGGCCAGCACGATCTCGACGTGCTCGTGAAAGCGCTCGAAGCTCTCATCCACGCCGACGCCGAACGCCTCGAACTCCCTGGGATCGAAGCCCCGGCCCGCGCCCCAGTAGACGCGCCCCCCCGAGAGCACGTCGAGCAGCGCCACCTCCTCGGCCAGCCGCAGCGGGTGGTAGAAGGCCGCGAGCGACACGGCCGTCCCGATCCGCAGGCGGCGCGTGCGCGCAGCCACGTGGGTGGCCATCAGGTGGACGGAGGGACAGACGCTGTAGGTGCTGAAGTGGTGCTCGGCCAGCCACACGGCCTCGTAGCCGCCCCGGTCCATGATCTCGATCCGCTCGAGCGCTCGCGCGTAGACCTGCTCGAGGGGAACGCGTCGGCCCGGCCAGCTGAAGAACTGCAGCACCCCGACCCGCAGCGGGAGCGTCGCTCCCTGGCGCACCTCGCCCTCCACCGCGACCCTCCCCTTGCAGGCTCCGCCCCGATGCTATCCCAACCCCGCGACCCGACCGTGCGAGGCTCCAGGGGAGCCCAGGTGCGGCTCGGAATCTCGAGCTGCCTGCTGGGCTGGCGGGTGCGCTGGGACGGAGATCACCGGCTCGATGCGGCGCTGCTCGAGCTCTTTCGCGACCAGGTCGAGTGGATTCCCGTCTGCCCGGAGCTCGAGGCCGGGCTCGGCGTACCGCGCGCACCGATCCGGCTCGAGCGTCGCGACGACGGGGTGCACGCCGTCGAGTGCGACTCCGGCCGCGACTGGACCGCGGCGCTCCTCGACGCATCGCTGCGGCGCGTGCGAGAGCTCGAGGCGCTGGACCTCGCGGGCTACATCCTGAAGAGCGGCTCCCCCAGCTGCGGCCTGCGCGACGTCCCCGTGGGACGAGAAGGGGGGATCGAAGGCGAGACCTCCGGCCTCGGCTTGTACGCCGACACGCTCGTGAGACGCCTCCCGGGGCTTCCGCTCATCGAGGCCGGGGAGCTCCGCGAGCGCGAGTGCTTCGCACGCTTCGTCTCGCGCGTCTTCCGCAGTCGCAGGGAATCGACGACGCGACCGCTCGAATCGGCGCGGGACCCGCGCGAGCGCCTGGTTCTCGCGAGGTTCGACCGACTCGCGGCGCGCGAGCACCCCGACTAGGAGCGCGGCGCAGACGAGCAGGTCGCGGGATCGATCCCGGGCGGAAGCCCGCCGAGTGCGCGCTGCAGCACGACCGCATCGGCGACGCCACAGTCGTCGCGCAGCGCGTCGCTGTCGGGTCCATCGTGCGCGTCGATCGGACCCCTCACGTTGCAGAGCTCCGGTGCCCGGAACGCCGGGTTCGGCTCGAGCCCGGCGATCGCCCGGCGCATCACCACCAGGTCGCTCAGGTCGACGTAGCCGTCCCCGGTCACGTCGCCGCACTGGCAGGCGTCGCCCAGCCCGTCGGGACCGCTGCCGTGGCCGAGACCACCGCGATCGAGCTGGTCGGGGTCCGAGGTGAAGGGACAGTCGTCACGCGTGTCGGCCACGCCGTCGGCGTCGGCGTCGGGAGTCGCCGGTCCCGTGTGCCAGATCCAGTGTCGCTGGCCGAGCGCGTCGGCCACCACGACCTGCTCCTGGCGCACGACCGAGGGGCAGCCACTCGGCGCGCGCGAGGGCAGCGGCCCCACCGCCGCAGTCAGCAGGCTGCGCTCCACGCCACTCATCTCGACCTGCAGCGCATCGAAGAGCGGATCGCCCGGAATCCCCGTCCCGCAGGTGATCGCGTCGTCGGCGACCGGACCCGGAGTCCCGTCGTCCAGGAAGTCGAGCTGGCCGTCACCGTTGGCGTCGAGATCGGGAACGAAGTCCTGGTCGACCTCGGCTCTCAGGAGATTGATCGCGATCGCGAGCTGCCCCCTGTTGTCCTTGATCAGGATCGTCGCGGGGCGCCGTTCGGCAACGCCGGTCGCATCGTCGCGCGCCAGGCGGCCGAAGTCGGGATCCGCTGGGTCGGTCTCGATGAAGGGAACCTGCAGATCCAGGGTCTCGCCCCGACCACGGGCGTGCTCGATCGCCGAGGCCAGGGCCTGGAGCTCGAGGGGATGGAGCTCCTGCAGAGCCAGCGCGATGGAGGCGAGTCCGCCGCCGGGAAGCACCTCGCCGGCAGTGACCGCAAGCGGAAGGGCGCCGATGACCTGGCCCGTCCGGGAGGAGGCGGGATCGGGGATCGGATCGCTCAGGGCCTTGTAGCAGGCGCCTGGCCCGGTCGCTGCCAGCAGCGCCGCACAGCTCTCGAAGTCGGAGGCGACCCGCAGGTGCGCTACGTCGAACGCAAAGACGGCTCGCTGGTAGTTCGAGAGATCGACTCGGATCGCATCGAAGCGGCCGTCGCTTCGGTAATCGTAGAGGCCGAGCGGCTGGCCCGCGGAGCCCCGGCGCGGCTGCTCGATCCAGTTGGCAAAGACGATCCCGTCGGGCCCGGCCAGCGGATCGCCCGTGGCGTCGTTCGAGGGGTCCTCGTCGGTCATGGCGAGCACCTCGGCGGCCGTCTCGGGCGGATCGAATCCCTGGTCGGCGCCCAGGATGTCGCCCAGCATCGCCAGCCGCTCGGCATTCGACGAGATCACCTCGAGCACCGTGCAGCCGGGATCGGGGCCGCCGAAGAGCGGCGTGCAGTTCTCTCCGCCCGCGACCGCGCCTGGAGCGCCGCGCGGGTCGACGAAGCGCACCCGGCCGGCGGGCCGATTCGGATCGAGCAGCCAGGGGAAGGGCTCGACGACATCGTCGGTTGCCAGCCCCCCGGAGAGGGTCTGCGTGGGATTCGCCGGGGTGCTGATCCCCGCCTGGCGCGCGCCTGTCTCGGCGTCGCGCAGGCCCACGGGGACCCCGGGCGAGAGCGCCTTGACCCGCACCGCCTCCTGGGTCCAGACGCTGGCGTCCGAGTTCATGAGATCGACGCCGTCGGCGATCGCACGGTGGAGCTCGAGCCCGAACTGCCGCGCCAGATGGGGGTCGAAGAGCAAGGGGATCAGCCCCGCCGTGTCACACGCGGAGCCGAAGGCCGCGCCGCAGCCCAGCAACGCCTGCTGAGGGATGCTGAGGTTCGGGAAGGCACCGTTGAAGAAGAGGTGCGAGAGAGGGATACCCGTCCGGGGGTCCGAGCGCGGCAACGGCGGCACGACCGCTCGCACCACGCTCTCGGTATCGGCGACGACATCCTGCGAGGTGACCGCGAACCTCGCGTTCAGCTGCGAGGCCAGGCTCTCCAGGTAGAGGGCGCGCGCCGCATTCGGATCGAGGCCCGGAAAGTCGAGGGCGTCGAAGGGCTCGAGCTCGACCTGGAGGCCGGACCCGGGAAGTTTCCGGATGAGGTCGAACCCCGACTCGACCACGGATAGGGAGATTGGGTGACCCGCGAGAGCTTCGCTCTCGCGGGCGCCGTGCGTCGCGGAGTTCAGTGCGTCGAGCCAGCAGCTCGCGGTGTCGGGGTCGAAGGCCACGGAGCAGCGGCGGTGGAACTCGGTCTGGTCCGCGGAGTGCGCGCCCGCGACCTGGAGCGCGCTGCGCGCAGGCTGCGGTGCCCCCGGCGCAGGCGGGTCGGCCCAGAGCAGGCAGTTCCCGGCGCTCGGAAAGTCGTTGTCGAGATTGAAGAGGTCGTTCGGGTCGGCGCTGGCCTGGCCGTCGGGACCGAGCGCGGTGCCCGCGTCGTCGCGGCGAACCCGGCACTCGAGCGGACCGGTCGCGCGAACCGGAGCCCCGGTCACGGCATCCACCCGCCGCGAGAAGCTCGCGATCGCCGGCACCGGAAAGCGGATCCGACCGGCCCGGCTGCGCGGACGCGCCGGAAGGCGGGCGGCGCCAAAGGCGCGAGAGAGCAGGTCGGTCCGGTCCGCGGGCTCGAGCACGGCCGACGGCGGTCGATGGGCCGGGTCGGAGAGCGCGGCGAGTGCCGTGAGTCGACCGAGCGGCAGGCCATCGTCGGCGGTCCCGTCGCCATTCACTCCGGCCCTCTCACCGCTCGCGAGCAGGATGCACTCTCCGTGGGCATTCACCCCGCTGCCGCGCAGCGTCTGGACGCAGTCCACGTTGGGGTCCGCCAGCTCGCGGCCGGTCCCAGGGTCGAAGCCGGAGCCCCGCACGAGGTAGATCTGCACCGTGTCGCCGGCGCGGCCCACGACGTTCGCATCGGCCCCCACGAGGCTCCCATCCGGAGCGCGCTGCGGAGCCAGGACCAGGGTCTGGAACCCTCCGGACCCGGGGACGGAACCCAGCCGCGAGAGCAGGCGCACGTCCTCTCGAAGGGTCACGAAGGGCTCTACGGGCAGGTCGTCGGCCGTATCGAAGATCCCGTCGGGGCCCAGGAAGCCGGCAATCGCGCTACCCCGCTCGAAGAGGTTGCTCGCAGGGTCGAGGACGATGGGCCCCGCAGCCGTCTCTCCGATCAGGGCGTCCTGGAGCTCGCGCACGATGCCCAGGGCCCACTCCGAGACGATGTCGCGCGGCGAGAGGGTCAGATCGTCGCCGGGGTTGGCTCCCACGGGGAGGGGATCGACGCGTAGCGCCGGCAGCCGAGCGAGGAGCGCGTTGCGCGTCCCCGCGCGCAGCGCCTGCGCGGCGACCAGGAAGGGCTCGAACTCGACGGGCGGCGCGCCGGAACGCTGGCGCCGCAGGCCCTCGGCCTCGAGGCCGCGCGCCCGAACGGCGTCCACGAGAGAGAGCTCCGGCAGCGCCGCGATCTGGGGGAGCGTGAGCGGGATCCCGGTGGGATCGCCGAGCCGCCCGCGCACCTCGCGCAGCAGGAAGGCGCCCCAACGCGCCGAGACCGAGCCCGCGCGCGTCTGGACCCTCGTCCTGTCGTTCAGCGGAAGCACGTCGAGCGGACCGAGCGGCAGGCGAGGCGCATCGAGGGCGGAGCGATCGCCGCCCGCGGCGCAGGTCCCCGCGGCGCAGTCGAAGCGCGCGGCCCGACCTGGAACCGGGAGCAGCACGAGCAGCACGAGAGACGACCGAGCCCAGAGCCAGCGCCTGTCCATCCCGCCCGATCCCCTCCCCTCGCGAGCCAGGCCGCGGCTCGATCGGCGGCCCAGCCGTCCATCCGGGGCCGCTCCGGGGGCGAGCGACCCCAATCCAGGCGCGATTCTACGCGGGAAAAGGCCCGCACTCCAGGCACATACACCGAATTCGCCGCCACCTCCCCTCGCCGCGGGACCACCCAACGTAAGTAGACGGGCTTCGAGCCAGCTCAGAGCCAGGAGAGGGGGCTCCCGCACGGCGCCATGACGCTCTACAACGTGTCCGATATCTCGGTTCGGCCCGAACGCGTGGGCCAGTACGAGGACGTGTGCTTCCGGCTCGCCGAGGCGGCTCGCGACGGCGAGACCCAGCCGTGGATGC
>JBHHYV010000148.1:0-7417 GCA_046757685.1 Myxococcota bacterium | reverse complement strand
GAGGCGCGGATCGAGATCGGCATGATCAAGGTCGTGGGTGCGCAGATGCTCCACAACGTGATCGATCGGGCGATCCAGGTCTTTGGAGCCAAGGGTGTGACCGACGACACGCCGCTCGAGCGCATGTACCGCGAGGCGCGCTTCGCGCGGATCTACGACGGACCCGACGAAGTCCATGTCGCGTCGACGGCCCGGCGTCTGCTCGGCCGTTACAAGCGCGGCGACGGGTGGGACTTCGGGTCGAGCTAGCCTGCCGCGGCCCCTCCGCGTCGGAGGGCGAGGGGGCATCTATGATCGGAGTCATACCGACTCTGGCCTGCAGCTCCTAGGTTGAGACAATGAGTCGCAGCCCTGTCCGGAGATGCGTGGCGCTCGCGCTGGGGGTCGCAGCGCTCGCGGCGTGCGGATGGGGGACGCCGCCGGCGGAGTCCGAGGGGGGGGCTCCCGCCGCGCGGGAAGCCGCCCCTGCGGTCGAGCTGGTGACCAGCACCCGCGCGCACCGCGGGGACATTCGTACCCGGATCACCACCTCGGGCTCGATCGTCGCCCGCCGCGAGACGCCGATCGGTCCAGCCGTCGGGGGCCGCATCCTGCACATCTTCGTCGAGGTGGGCGATGACGTGGTGTTCGGAGCCCCGCTCTTCCAGGTCGATCCGGAGCCCTACGCGCTCGCTCTCCAGGACGCGGAAGCGGGCCTCGCGCTCGCGCGCGCCGAGCTCGAGTCGGCTCGCGAGGAGGAGGCCCGCGCACGCAAGCTCGCGGCCAAGCAGATGACCTCCGAGCAGACGTACCGTCGGGCCCGCACGAGGGCTGCCGTCGCGGCCGCGCACCTGGATCAGGCGAAGGCCCGCGTGGCGAGCGTGCGGGCCGACCTGCGCCGCACCCTGGCGCTGGCTCCCTATGCGGGGAGCATCGTCGAGCGGAGCGCCGACGAGGGGATCATGGCCACGGTGCGTCCGAACACCCGCATCCTGGTGCTCCAGGAGAGCGGAAAGCTCGAGGCCCAGCTCGACGTTCCCGAGGCCTCGCCCCTTCCCGTTCGGCGCGGCGATGCGGTGCGGCTCTACGTGCAGGGATCCCCCGAGCCCCTGCAGGCGAAGGTCCGCTCGGTCAATCGCAAGATCGACCCGCGGACGCGCACCTATCGGATCCGCGTGCCGATCGAGAACCCCGACGGATCGATCAAGGCGGGAGCCTTCGTGCGCGCCGAGGTCGATCCCTCGCCGCGCGTCGGCGCGCTCCTGGTGGATCGGGCCTCGGTGGTCCGGCGGGACGGTGCGGCGATGGTCTTCCGGGTAAAGGATGGCATCGCGGAGCGCGTCCCGGTGCAGATCGGTGTCGAGGGCCCCCGCGAGGTCGAGATCCTGGGCGGACTCCAGCCGGACGACGAGGTCGTGGTCGGCGACGTGGTTTCGAGGCTCATGGATGGCGCCCGGATCCGGGTCGCCAAGGTCGCGGACGTCGCCGCCGCCGCGGTCCCGGCGTCGGGCGATCCGAAGACCGACGGAGCGACCCCGTGAACCTCTCCTCGGTCTCGATTCGCCGGCCGGTCTTCGCGCTGATGCTGATCCTCGGCCTCGTGGTCCTCGGCGCCGTGTCGCTCTCGCGTCTCGAGGTGGCCCTCAATCCCGACGTCGAGTTCCCCTTCGTGGCGGTGCAGACCGTGCTGCGCGGTGCCTCGCCCGAGACCGTGGAGTCCGACGTCACCGACATTCTCGAGGAGGAGATCAACACCACCGAGGGAATCCGGACCCTGCGCTCGGTCTCGTCGCTGGGCCTCTCGCAGATCATGGTCGAGTTCGAGCTGGGGTACGACGTCAACGTCAAGGCGCAGCAGGTTCGCGAGAAGGTCGCGCTGGCGCGCCCGCGCCTGCCTCTCGACGTCGAGGATCCCGTCGTCACTCAATTCGACCCCGATGCTTCGCCGATCCTCTCGGTGATGCTCGCGGGCCCGAAGTCGATCCGGGAGCTCTCCGAGTTCGCAGAGCACGCGGTCAAGGAGCGGCTCGAGCGGCTTCCCGGAGTCGGCAGCGTCTCGATCGTGGGCGCTCGGAAGCGGGAGATCCGGATCTGGCTCGATCCGCTGCGCCTGACGGGCTATGGGCTCGCGACCGAGGACGTCGCCGCCGCGCTTCGCCGCGAGAACAGCGACCTCGCGGGAGGGCGCATCGAGAGCTCCAGCCGCGAGTGGTCGGTGACCACCGCGGGCAAGGTGCAGGACGTCGACGACTTTGGTGCGCTCATCGTGGCCGAGCGCGCCGGAAGCCTGGTGCACCTGCGGGACGTCGCCTTCGTCGAGGACGGTCTCGAGGAAGAGCGGAGCATCGCGCGCCTGAATGGACAGCGCGGCGTGTCGCTCGAGGTCCGCCGCCAGAGCGGTGCCAACACCGTCGACGTGGCCCGGGCGGTGCGCGCCACCCTCGACAAGATTCGCGAGACGCTGCCCCCGGGAATGGAGATCAGCCTCGCCCGCGACTACGCCTCCTACATCGAGCGCTCCATCCACTCGATCTTCGTCGACATGCTCTACGGCGGATTCCTGGCCGTCGCCGTGGTCCTGCTCTTCCTGCGCAACAACCGGTCGACCCTCATCGCCGCGATGGCCATTCCCTCGAGCGTGATCGCGTCGTTCACCTTCTTCTACATCGCGGGCTTCACGCTGAACACGATGACGCTGATGGCTCTCTCGCTCTCGATCGGGCTCGTGATCGACGATGCGATCGTCGTGGTGGAGAGCATCTACCGCAAGCTCGAGGCCGGCGAGGAGAGGGTCGCGGCGGCCGAGAAGGGGGTGTCGCAGGTCGGTCTCGCGGTCGTGTCTACCACCCTGGCCGTCTGTGCGGTCTTCGTCCCGATTGCGTTCATGGAGGGCATGGTCGGCCAGTACTTCTACGAGTTTGGACTCGTCGTGGCCGTGGCCGTCTGTTTCTCGACCCTGATCGCACTGACCTTCACACCCATGGCCGCGAGCCAGATCCTCGACAAGACGATCGAGCCGGGGCACTTCTTTCGCTGGCTGGGACGGGTGCTCGTGGGTCTCGAGACCGCGTACCGCCGGCTGCTCGAGGCCGCGCTGGCTCGCAAAGGCCTGACGGCGGGCCTGGGGCTGCTCGCGATCGGGGTGGGATGCGGCGTGGCGACGACGCTTCCCTTCGACTTCTATACGCAGGGCGACCAGGCCGAGTTCCAGGTGCTGGCCAAGCTCCCGGTCGGCGCCGCCCTTCCGGTGACCGACCGGATCTCGCAGCGCATCGAGCGCCTGATCGCCCGCCAGCCGCTGGTGCGAGACGTGTTTGCCACCGTCGGAAGCGGGGTCCAGCGCTCGCCCAACCAGCTGTCGGTCTACGTGGGCCTCACTCCCAAGGCGGAGCGCAGCCGGTCGCAGGCCGAGATCATGGAGGTCGTGCGCAAGGAGCTCCTCGAGGCGGTTCCCGAGGCGGAGGAGATCTCGGTCAGCAACATCTCGTGGTTCAACTTCAACGGGCGATCGGCTCAGCTGCAGTACACGCTGCGCGGCCCGGATCTGGACCGCCTGGAGCACTACTCCGAGATGCTGCTGGCTCGCATGAAGGCGGATCCGGACTTCGTCGACGTGGCGTCCTCGTTCGAGACCGGGCGCCCGGAGATCAAGCTCAGGGTCGCCCGCGAGGTCGGTGCAGACCTGGGCGTTTCCGGGGTCGCCATCGGACGAACGATTCGAGCGCTGCTGGCGGGCGAGAAGGTGGGGTCGTTCGAAGAGGCCGGAAGGCGTTACGACGTGCGCCTGCAGGTCCTGCCGGAGTACCGAAACTCGCCCGAGCAGCTCGACCTGATCCGCGTGCGCTCCGTCTCGGGCGATCTCGTGCCGCTCTCGAACCTGGTGCGTCCCCAGATGGGCGAGGGCGCGGTCGAGATCCAGCGCGAGAACCGGACCCGCCAGATCACCCTCTACGCGAACCTGTCGGAGGACCGGCCTCTCGGGGTCGGGACGACCAAGCTCGAGGCCTGGGGACGCGAGATCGGCATCTCGCCGCCGGACGAGCTTGCGGCGGCCGGGCGCGCCAAGGCGATGAAGGAGTCGGGGCGCGCGATCGCCTTTGCCTTCGTCCTGGCGATGGTGGCGATCTACATGATCCTGGCGTCGCTCTTCAACTCGCTGATCCATCCCTTCACGATCATGCTGTCGGCCCCGCTCTCGTTCATCGGGGGCTTCCTGGCCCTGAAGCTGGCCGCGATGTCGTTGGATCTGATGAGCGGAATCGGGCTGCTCGTGCTGATGGGCCTGGTCATGAAGAACGGGATCCTGCTCGTCGACTACGCCAACCAGCTCCGGGCCGATGGTCGCGGTCCGGACGAGGCGATGCTCGAGGCGGGACCGGTTCGCATGCGGCCGGTGCTGATGACGAGCGGAGCGCTCATCTTCGGTCTGATCCCGGTGGCCTTCGGCGCCAGCTCGGGGTCGGAGTTCCGGGCGCCCATGGGGATGCTGACGATCGGGGGGCTCCTCACCTCGACCCTGCTCACGCTGGTCGTGGTCCCGGTCGTGTACTGTCTGGTGGACCGTGTGTCCGAGCGGCTGGCCGCACTTGGGAGGCGGCTCGTCCCCACGCGGGGTGCGCGCGGGGCGCGCGCGGTGGAAGAGCCGCTCCCCTGAGCCGCGGATCGGACTCTCTCCCCTGCGGGGGCAGGGCGCGAGAGCGGAGCTCCGGGGCAGTGCGGTAGAGTGCGGCCCGAGACCGACGGCCGGAGGAGGCGAGCGTGAGGCAGCCCGCAACAGATCCCGTCTTCAAGCTCTATGGAGCGGAGCGCTCGTACTTTACGGGCAAGCTTCGCCCGGCGCTGCGGGCGAAGCGGCTCTACTTCGAGGAGATCCTGCTGGGGCCGGAGACCGCGCGCGAGATTCGGGAGCGGACGGGGGTTCGCTTCATCCCCGTGTTGAGGACGCCCGACGACGAGCTCTGGCAGGACACGAGTGACATCCTCGACCGGCTCGAGGCGCGCTTTCCCGAGCCCGCACTCTTCCCCCCGACTCCGGTCCAGGCGGTCGTCTCTTCGTTGCTCGAGGTCTACGGGGACGAGTGCATGATCCTGCCCGCCATGCACTACCGCTGGACGAAGCCCGAGTGGGAGGCGGATGCGCGCCGGGCCTTCGCCGCGGGCTCGGGAAACAAGGCCCAGGCCAACGCCTTCGCGGACCGCATGAGCGGAGCGCTTCCGATGCTCGGCGTGACCGAGGCCACCGTCCCCGCGATCGAGGCGCATCTCGACGAATTGCTCACCCACCTGGAGACGCTGCTCAGCCAGCGGGACTTCCTGCTGGGGGCACAGATGTCGGTGGGCGACTGCGCGCTGATGGGCCCCTTCTACGGGCACCTCTACCAGGATCTCGGACCCGGCCAGATCGTGCGCGAGCAGGCCCACGTGGCGCACTGGATCGAGCGCATGAACCACCCGGACCCGACCTCCTTCGCGGGCTTCGAGCCCGGAGACGCGCTCCACCCCTCCCTGCGCCCCGTGCTCGAGCTGATCGGCCGGGATGCGGTCCCGATGCTTCTCGACGGCGCGCGCGCCTTCGAGTCCTGGGCCGACTCCCATGCGGCGGCCACACAGGAGCCCCCGCGCACGGTCGGGATGCACGCGACCCGGCTGCGGGCTGTCGACTTCGAGCGCATGTCCAGCTCCTATACGCTCTACATGGTGCAGCGCCCGATCGACACCTACCGGGCGCTCGACGAGGATGCGCGCAAGCTGGTGGATCGCGCGCTTGCGGGTACCGGCTGCGAGGCGCTGCTCGCCTACGAGCCCCGTCACCGCCTGGTCAAGCGCCACTACCAGCTCGCGTTCGCGTAGACCCTCGAGAGGCTGCACGTCGCGGCGCGATCAGGGCTCGAGAGCGCCCTGCCGGAGCTCGCCCGTCAGGACGATTGGCAGGAAGTGTCCGGGCAGGATCGATCCCCGGCGTTCGCGCCGGCCCCTGTCCGTCTCGAGATAGACGACGAAGGACACCGGATCCCGCCCTCCGCCACAACGCCGGGGGAAGTCGACCCCTACCCGATAACGCCCGGGAGCGGCCCTCTCGAAGCGCACGACCTCGATCCGGGGCGCGGGCCCGTCGCAGCGCAGGTCACGTTCGAGGGTCCCCCCGGAGCGTGCCGGCGAGTTCGCAAAGTAGACCGTCTCGCGCGCCGGCCCCGTCACGTAGAGGTCGAGGTCCGCACCGGCTCCAAACGCCAGGCGAACCCGCAGGCTGCCCGCTCGAGGCGGGGGCTGCGAGGAGGCCTCGAGCGCGGCGACCAGCGCGTTGGCCTCGTCCATCAGCCGCAGGCGCTGCGACTGGCTCGAGGGTCCCGGAGTCGCACACGCGCAGAGCCCGACGACCAGCAGGACGACGCCTCGAAGCGTATCCTGGACGCGAACTCCAGCTCGCGGGGATGGGCTCATGATCGATCGGCTCTCTTCTTCTCTCGGAGTCTTCCCGGTGGCGGCGGGGAGTCGCTGGCTGTCACCACTCGCAGTCATTCTAGCGGCAGGGCTCTGCGCCGAGACAGCCGGAGCGGCCGGATTCTTCGAGGGTCGCGTCGTCGATGCCCATGGAGCCCCGGTCTCGGGAGCCATGGTGACCTTCGCCGCGGGTCGACCCGAGCGGGCCACGACCGTCTTCACCGATGCCGCGGGACACTACCGGACCCCGTCTCTCGCCGTCGAGGGGCGCTACCGAGACCGGGTGCGACGGGTCGGCTGGAAGGATCTCGCGCACAGAGCCGAGCAGGCGCCCCCGTCGGGACAGGGACGGGAGGTCGACTTCGTCCTCGAGCGCGAGACCGATCCCCGGGCCGTGGCCGAGCAGCTGCCGTCCAACCGCTGGTATGGGCTCCTGCTCGAGCGCATCGACGATCCCGCGATGCGCGAGGAGCTGGTGCGCCAGTGCACCTTCTGCCACCAGCAGGGGAGCTGGGCCACGCGAGTGATCCGGACCTCCGAGGAGTGGCAGAAGGTCCTCTCCCTGATGGCGCGGATGGGCGCGGGACTCTCGCCGGAGCTTCGCCGCCAGGTGCCGACGCTCTTCAGTGCGGCCTACGACCCGCAGACGGCCATCGCCCGGCTCACCGCGCACATGAACGATCCCGACTTCGCTCCCCCGCCTCCGCCCGTGGTGCGCCGTGCGGTGATCGACGAGTGGGTGGTGGGGCACGCCGCCTCGATGCAGCACGACCTGATGGTGCATCCGAACGGACGCATCTACTCGGTCGACATGCTGCAGGATGCGCTCTACGAGCTCGACCCCGAGACCGGCCGGCGCCGCAGCTTTCGGGTGCCGCGCGGCGACCTGCCGCTCGGGGGCGTCTTTGCGAGTGCGAACGCGCCGGTGCCTCCGAACACCAATGCCCACGTCGGACCTCACTCCATCCAGGCCGCACCCGATGGCAGCATCTGGATC
>JBHHYV010000147.1:0-7520 GCA_046757685.1 Myxococcota bacterium | reverse complement strand
CCAGTCGGGTGCTGTCGCCATCCCCGCCCGGACCGCGATCCAGAGGGGCAGGAGAGCGAATCCCGAGATCCCCGCCAGCAGGAAGAAGGGGCGGTAGCCGCGCGACCAGAGGGCTCGAGGAGGCGAGGAGGGCATCGAGGGCAGTGGATAGCGAAGTCGATCGTATCGAACCGCCGCGAGCGATCGTAGAACGATCGTACTTGATTTATAGAACGTTCATACTAGTATGGGATCGTGCTACGAGATCCCACGGCGGGCCCGCAGCGGACGCAGGGCGAGCGCCGCCGCTACCAGATCCTCGAGTGCGCGGTCGATCTGGCCTCGGCGGTGGGCCTCTCCGGGCTCTCGATCGGCCGGCTCGCGCGCGAGCTGGGCGCGAGCAAGACCGGCGTCTATGCGCACTTCGGCTCGAAGCAGGCGCTGCAGCTGGCGACGATCGAGCATGCCAGCGTCGACTTCGAACGGCAGGTCCTCCAGGAGACGCGAGAGGAGGAGCCGGGCCTCCCTCGGCTACGCGCGCGGATCGCCGCCTGGCTGCGCTACGTGGAGCAGATCCCCTGTCGCGGAGGCTGCTTCTTCGCGGCGACCTCGAGCGAGTTCGCCAGCCGGCCCGGGCCGGTGCGCGAGCGGCTGGCCGAGAGGACCGGGACCTGGCTGCGCGCCCTGGAACGCGAGGCCCGCATCGCCCTCCGCCAGGGAGAGCTTTGCGAGGGAGCGGACCCGGCGACGCTCGCGTTCTCGATTCACGCCTGCGTGCAGGAGGCGAACTGGGCCCGCGAGCTCCTCGGGGCCGACGAGGCCTTCGCGCGCGCGCGCGCCTGCATCGAGCTCAGCCTGGCGACCGCCCTCGCACCCCGAGCGGCGGAGCCCAGGCCCCACCCCACCAAGGAGACCCCCGATGCCTGAGCCCCCGACCGACCCCAGTCGCCTCCTGCGAGGCGCCCTTCGCGCCAACGCCCTCTTCTCGGGGGTGTCCGGCGTGTGCGCACTCATCGCTGCGGCACCGCTGGCCGAGCACCTCGGCGTGGCGCCCCCCGTACGGGTCTCTTCGACCGGCCTCGACCTGGTCGGCTTCGCCGGGCTCCTTGCACTGGTGGCGTCGCGCCCGCGCATCTCCCCCGCGTGGGTGACGGCGATCCTCGCCGCCGATGGGCTGTGGGTGCTCGGGAGCGCCGTGCTG
This sequence comes from Myxococcota bacterium, assembly GCA_046757685.1. Taxonomy (GTDB): domain Bacteria; phylum Myxococcota_A; class UBA9160; order SZUA-336; family SZUA-336; genus JBHHYV01. The sequence goes on along the minus strand of JBHHYV010000147.1, from coordinate 6,340 downwards.
ATCCCGCTCGGCGTCTTCAGCCTGCAGGGCCGCTGGATCATCGCGATCCTGGCCGAGATCGTGGCCGCGCTCGCCATCCTCCAGTACGCGGGCCTCCGCCGGATGCGTCGCGCAGCCGTCGGCTCCTGAAGGGACGCACGCCGGCTCGCTGGCGCTGACGTCCCGACACGGGCGAGCGCAGGTCGATCCCGGCCTCGTGACCCCAGGCCGCGCGTTGTGGCAGGATCGAGTGCCGTCGCCACCTGAGAGGGGTCGACGCCAGGAGGACAGCCGTTGAAGTTCGACAACCGCATCACGCGCATGCTCGGCGTCGAGATTCCGATCGTGCAGGCTCCGATGGGCTGGATCGCTCGCGCGCCCCTCGCCTCGGCCGTCTCCAACGCGGGCGCCTGCGGCATCATCGAGACGTCGTCCGGAGAGCTCGACGCGATCCGCGGCGAGATCCGCAGCATGCGCGAGCGGACGCAGCGGCCCTTTGGCGTGAACATCGCCCAGGCCTTCGTACGCGACCCCGACATCGTCCCCTTCGTCATCGACCAGGGTGTGCGCTTCGTCACGACCTCGGCCGGGGATCCCCGCAAGTACACGCGTCTCCTCAAGGAGGCCGGCCTGACCGTCTTTCACGTCGTGCCCACCCTGCGCGGTGCGCGCAAGGCGGTCGAGGCGGGTGTGGACGGCCTGGTCGTCGAGGGCGGAGAGGGGGGCGGCTTCAAGAGTCCCCGCCCGGTCTCGACCCTGGTGCTCCTGCCCCTGGTCTGCCGCGAGGTAGACGTCCCGGTGATCGCCGCGGGGGGCATCTGCGATGGCGTCTCGATGGCGGCCGCGTTCGCGCTCGGCGCCGAGGGCGTGCAGATGGGGACGCGCATGGTCTCGGCCGCGGAGTCGCCGGTGCACCCCAGCTGGAAGCGCGCGATCGTCTCGGCGGCAGAGACGGACACGGTCTTTCTCAAGGCCGACAGGGGTCCGGCGCTGCGAGCCCTGCGGACCGAACGGACCGAGCGGCTCGAGCGCGGCGAGGGCAACCCGCTCGCCGAGCTCGGCGGCGCCGTCGAGAAGGTCTACTTCGGGGGCGATCTCGAGGCGGGGGTGGCCTTGACGGGCCAGGTCGCGGGCCGCATCGACCGGGTGCTGCCGGTCGCCGAGATCATCGGCGAGACGGTGCGCGAGTTCGCCGAGACCCTCGAGCGCCTCGCGAAGAGTCACGCGATCGGCTGACGCGGCCGCGCGGCTCCCCCGAAGCTCCCCACCAAGGGCCAGCGCCGCCGGCCGCCGGGCTCTCTATACTCGCCGCCCAGACGATGACGGGTGTCGGGCAGCGCCGAAGCCTCGCGACGGGGGCTCTTGCACGCATCGCGATCGTCGCACTCGGCGTCGCGACGCTCGCCGCCTGGCCCCGAGGGGCGACACCCGATCCTGCCTCGACGGCATCGAGCGTCCTGTTCCGGGAGGACTTCGAGGCGGGTCTCGGCGAGCGCTGGGTGGAGCGCAGCTTTCCGAGCATCGACCGCAAGAACACCTTCACGCTGCGGCGTGACGCCGACGGAAACGGCTACCTTCACGTGGAGAGCCACGACTCCTACTCCGCGCGAGGTGTCCAGCTGCGCTTCTCCGCCGAGCAGTGCGCGCAGGTCTGCTGGCGTTGGCGCATTGGAGGCGTGGTCGACGAGGGCGACCTGGAGCGCCGGGACGGAGACGATGCCGCCGCCAAGCTCTACGTGGTCTTCGACGGTCCGTCGTTCTGGAACCCCTTCGACAAGCGGGCGCTCGTGTACCTGTGGGACAACGTGCATCCCAGGGGAACGATCGTACCCAACGCCTGGGCGCCGGCACGGGAGCGGATGATCGTCCTCGAGAGCGGAAACCGCGAGCGCGGGCGCTGGGTCCGGGAGTGCGTGGACCTGGCCGGCGACTACGCGCGGGCGTTCCCCGGCGAGCGGCCCGGCCGGGTCGAAGGCATCGCGTTCCTCGCCGACACCGACAACACGCACGCCCGCGCCTCGGCCTCGCTCGACGACCTGACCGTCTGCTGCATGCCCCGACCCGCGCCGGCCGAGCGCGAGTGACGCGAAGCCCTCACCCACGCCTCTCCCGGTCGCTCGTGGCATTCGCGGCCGGAGTCCTCGCACTCTGGCCGGTCGCGAGCCGAGCGCAGGCCTCCGGGCACACCGCCCAACTCGAGCGCTTCTACGATCCCGTCATCGTCCAGACCGGTCGGCTCTTCGGCCCGAGCGACCGGCGGGTCTCGCACTACCGTCTCTATGCGCTTCGCGACGGCCGGCTCGCGCCCATCCCCTACCAGTTCGATGCGCGCGATGCCCACGACGCGCTTCTCGTCGGCCAGGCCACCCCGGGGTCGGAGCGATTCGACTCCAACGACGAGCTGGTCTTCATGGCCAGGGACGCGGGAGACCGACTCGTGGACCCGTCCCCGCCCGCCGGGGCGGACGCGCTGCTCGAGATCGAGATCGTCGATCCCAGGGACGGCGCCAGGGCCTGGGCCTACCTGGCTCACGTTGCAGGCTCCGTCCCGGCCCGCTCCTCCGAGCGCTACGTGACCTTCGACCGCGCGTCCAACGGCGTTCGGAGCGCGCTCTACAGTGGAACCTACGTGCAGGGAACCAACAACTTCGCGACGTTCCGGGTCCTTCCGGCTGCAGGGGGAAGCGGAGAGAACCTCTTCCGGCGCGTCCGGGTCGTCGTCCAGCCGACCTTCTCGCTGCTGATCGGGTCGTTCAGCCCGCTCTTCACCGAGAGCCGCTTCTCGGTCCGCATCGACGGGATCAAGAACGGCCCGGTGCGCGCGATCCGTCGCGTCCGCCAGTGGCTGGACCTCGGCCGCTTCTTTCCGAAGGCGCCCTCCGGAACCACCTACACCCTCTTCTACGAGGGCTTCTTCGAGACCCCCTCGGTCTTCAAGATCCCCTGGCTCCCACTCCAGGCGCTGCGAGAGTTCCGCTTCATCGGCGTGACGGACTTCAGCGCTGCGGGCCGCGACATGGTCTACTGGGATCCGGCGAACCCCCGGGGACTGCCGCTCTCCGATCTCCACACCCCAGTCGTGCGTGATCGGGACCACGAGTGGTACGTGGTGAGTGGGCGCGGCGGAACCTTGATGCACGTCTTCGAGATTCCCAAGGCGTGGCTCGACTGGGGCGTGATCCGCGGCACGCGCCTGGAGCGTCCCGGGGCCACGTCTTCGGCCACCCCCAGGCTTCTCGCTCCCGGCTACAGCCTGCTGCATATTCCCGACATCCAGAAGGCGGGCTCCTACGCCATGAAGATGCAGTTCTTCGTCCTGCGCCGGCGCTACCGGCCGGGCGACGAGCTCGCGCCCCTGGCGCGGATTCGGGATCCGCTCGAGACGCAGGTCCGGTGGCTTCCCGAGTCAGCGGCCGCCTCGCCAGGGGGCTGAGCCGGCGGCGGGGACCTTCGCGGGCTGAAAGCCAGGCGCGATCCGGTACCTTCCGCCGCGTCACGATCCAGACGGGGGAAGCGAGAGCATGCGCGGTCGAGAGTCGCGAGAGAGAATCCGGTCGATCGGCGGACGCCTGGCTCTGCGGCCGCGAGCTGGTCCCAGGCTCGCGATGCGCGCGACCGCGCTGGCGCTCGTCGGCCTGGCCGTGTCGGGCTGCATGACCATCCAGTCCCGCCAGCAGCGGAGCGACGAGAGCTCGCCGGTCTACGCCGGAAGTCGCGCCGCCCTCGAGCTGGTCGGTGGGGGCTTCCTGAACTCGAACCTTCCCGTCATGTTCATCGGGCTCCTCGATCTTCCGCTCAGCTTTCTCGCCGATACGCTGCTCCTGCCCGTCACCCTTCCCGAGGAGCAGGAGCGACGGGCGATCCTGGCCGAGCGTGAGCGGGTCGACATCGAGCGGCCGTCGGTCATCGCCATCGACGCCACCGCGGACCCCCTCGAGATGGCGCGGCGACTCGTCGAGAAGTGCCAGAAGCTGATGGAGCACTACGATCCCGCCCTGGCCGACTGCTACTCGATCCGGGCCCGCGTCGTGATCCGCCGGCCCTTCGGAAAGCTCGCGGGCATCCCGCGCGAGCTCACGGGGGCCGAGTACAAGAAGATCCTCCGCAGGGGACTGCGCCGGGTCTCGCGCGCAGGCGACTACTTTACCTGGCGCAACATCCGCTACGCGCTCGAGGGCGATCGGGTGCGCGTAACCGCGGAGCGCGCGACCAGCCAGCACCGCGAGAACGGCCCGACCTCGCTGCTCGTCGGCGCCGACGCCGAGGGTCAGTGGCGGATCGTCGAGGAGGAGAGCGCCGGCTGGCCCGACTGAGCTCGGCGGAGCGGCGCCTCGTCAGATTTCCTCGAAGATGGAGCGCAGGAGGGGCAGGGGCAGCTTGGGCTGGCGATCGAAGGTCACCAGCCCATTGATCTCCTGCTGCACGTCGCTGAGCTGGGTCCACACGAAGCCCGACAGCTCGGGGCGGTCGCGAAGCAGGTCGGCCACGGCGCGAATGCGCGCCTCGAGCTCTGCCTGTGTCTTGGGGAGATCGCCGTAGGCAAAGGCGGGCCGCTCGGGCTCCGGAGTGCCCGCATCGCGAAAACCGATGCCCCCGCACTCGCTCAGCAGCACCGGGAGCCCCGCCACGTCCGCCCCGGCGAGTGCGCCGAGCCGCTCGCCCAGGGGCGACCCGGCGCGCAGGATGGGTGTCGCAGGATCGGCGAGCAGGGCGTCGAGGCGAGCGGACACTGCGTCGGGCTCGCCCTCGTAGAGATGCAGAGTCCACAGGTCTCCCGTGGTGTACTCCCAGCCATCGTTGGCGACGACCAGGCGCGTGGGATCGAGCGCACGCGTCAGGCCCGCCAGGCCCTCGACGAAGGCGCGCTGCTCGACTCGCCGCGCCTGCTGCCACACCCCCCACGACTCGTTGAAGGGGACCCAGGCCATCAAGCTCGGATGCCCGCGATCACGACGCACGACCTCGAGCCACTCCCGCGAGAGATCGGTCACCAGGTCCGAGCAGAAGTCGCGACCGCTGGGCATCTCGCCCCAGACCAGCAGACCCAGCGTGTCGGCCCAGTAGAGATAGCGCGGATCCTCGACCTTCTGGTGCTTGCGCGCACAGTTGAAGCCGAGCGCACGGGTCAGCTCCACGTCGCGGCGCAGATCCTCGTCGCGCGCCGCGGCGTACCAGCCCCCCGGAAAGTACCCCTGGTCCAGGACGCCGCGCACATAGAGCGGTTTGCCGTTCAGCAGGATCCGCCCGTCCTCGGTCGCGAGCTCGCGCAGTCCCGTGTAGGAGCTCGCGAGATCCATCGTCTCGGCGCCGCGCCGCAGCTCGACGCGGAGCGCGTACAGGTGGGGATCCTCGGGCGACCACTCGCGCGGCCCCGGGGGCCGCAGCACCACGCGCACCTCGCGCCTGCCGAAGCCCGACCCCGTCGCACGCGCGACCTCCCGCGTGTGATCGTAGAGCGCGACCTCCACCTCTCCATCCCAGAGCTCGGAGAAGACCCCGTGCACCGCCAGCTCTCCGCTCGCGCGCGACCAGCACGTGTAGATCTCGTCGATCGAGACCTCGGGCAGGTCCTCGAGCCACACCGTCTGCCACACGCCCGTGATCGCGTCGTAGTCCACCGGGCTGCGGGCCGCCCCGGCCGCCTGCTTGCCGCGCGGCTGGCTCCAGGTCGCGGGATCCTCGACCCGCAGCACCACCTCGTTCTCGCCGGGCCGAAGCACGTGCCCCACCTCGCACGCGATCGGCGAGTACCCTCCGCGATGCGCCCCCACCTGCTGACCGTTCACGAAGACCCGCGTCGCAAAGTCGCAAGCCCCGATCCGCAGCAGCGTGCGCGCCGCAGCGCCGCGGGCCCCGCGTCCGGTCGGCGCGTGGCGAAAGCGGCGCCGATACCAGACGACGGGCAGCGGATCCTCCGGCGCCCGACACCCCGACAGCTCGGACCCGATCGGGTAGGGAACCTGGATGCGCCCCTCGAAGGGCCGGCCCCGCTCCCAGCCCTCCCGCAGACCCCGATCGCTGGGATCGAACCCCAGCTCCCAGCTCCCGTTCAGGTTGCTCCACCCCGGCCGCACCAGCAGCGGCCGCGGATACTCGGGACGGGGCGGAGGGTCAGGCATGGGGCTCGCCGGGGGGGATCGTGGAGCCAGACGTGCTCGCGGGGACCGAAGGCCAGTCGCTGGCCCCGTCAGCTCCCCGCCGGAGGGTCCGATCCCACATCGCGACCCGCAGGCACGCGCGCGCGCCGTGGATCGCACTGGACAAGCTCCTCACCATTTCGGCGATGATAGCTCGCGGAGAGGGATCCCCGGCGGCTCGATCCTCCCCGTCACCCGTAGCGTGAATCTCGCCGCGGCACGGA
>JBHHYV010000146.1:0-7558 GCA_046757685.1 Myxococcota bacterium | reverse complement strand
GCGGTCGCGGAGGCGTTCGTAGATGGCCCGAGGGTCGCGAAGGCGCTCGATCACCATGTACCGCACGCGCCCAGTCTAGCGGTCTCGCGCCATGGTGGGTCGATGGGTCCGAGAGAGGTCGATCGACGGACCGAGGCGTGGCGCTCCGAGGAGGTGCGCCGGCGACACGACCCCTTTGGGCAGCAGGTTCCGCGAGCCTCTCTCATACCAGGCTGTCCACCGAGACGATTCTTACGCCTCCCCAGCATGCGTATGCTTCGATGAGCTGTCTCGGCCGCGTCAGGCCCAGCGCGTTGCGCAGATAGCGAGGCTGAATCGGGCCGATCTCGAGAACGACTCGCGCGCGTCCATAGAGAGGCGCACTCGGGGAGAGGACCAGCCCCTGCATCATCCGCTGGCTGGAGCCCGCAATCGCGACCCCGAGTCGGGCTTGCCTCGCGTCATGGTCGATCCAGCGCTGAAGCACGCTCGGCAGCGCCGAGTCCTGCTGGACCAGGTAGGGGAGCTCGTCAAGGACGATGGGGCCGCGCCAACGTGCAGCCTTCGCGTCGCTGGCGAGTCGCGAGAAGAGCGCGGACCAGTCCGGATACTCCACGTCCGAGAACCCGGGCAGAACGGTGGCCGCCGCATCGGCGAAATATCGCCGCTGCAGGTCGGCCGAAGACTGATCGGCGACTGTATAGAGCCCGCCCCGCTTGCGCACCCACTCGAGCAGGAGCCGGGTCTTGCCGATTCGACGCCTCCCATAGACGATCGCGAGACCCCCCTCCGCAGAATCGACGACCGCGTCGAGACGCTCGAGCTCGCGAGCTCGGTCCTGGAACTTCATTATTCTCATGAGAATAATGCATGGAAGAATAAAGTGCAGGACCCGCGGCTTCCGCAGGCCCGGCCTTGTGAAGCGCCGCTCCCCGGGGAGCCTGGATCGCCGAGCGGCGGTCGTGTGGGCCCGGACTGCGCCGCCGAGCCATGTGCCCGACGAGGTCCTCGTGGAGCCGGCCTCCGAGTGGATGCTCTCTCGCGTGGGCGAGGAGGAGCCAGGCGCCCCGTGAGGCCCAATCCGCTGGGGTGGGATAACTTTGTGAGCCCATGGATCCCCGGAACCCAGAGGCGGCGGTGAGCCGCGGCGCGAGCGGCGAGTGGGTCGAGGTCTCGTGCCAGGGCGAGGCGGTGCGCGCGTTCGTGCCGACGCCGCTTCCGCCGAGTCCAGCGGTGCGGATCGAGGGCGCGCTCCGCCGCTCGCTCGACGGTGCGCTGCTGGCCCTGGGTCGCCTGGACGGCGTGACGACCCTGCTCCCCGACGCGCCCCTCTTCGTTCCGCTGTTCGTTCGCAAGGAGGCGGTGCTCTCGTGTCAGCTCGCGGGTGTGCGAGCGACGCTCTTGGAGCTGCTGCTCTTCGGCCTCGACCCGGAGCCGGGTGGTGCGGCCGAGGACGTGCAGGCGGTCTCGTGCTGCGTGGCCGCGCTCGAGCACGGACTGCGGCGACTTCGCGAGGGACTCCCCATCTCGAGTCGCCTGGTTCGCGAGATTCATGGCCGGCTGCTCGCTCGCGCGGGAGGGGCCGATCGGCAGCCGGGGGAGCTGCGCACCCAGCAGAGCTGGATGGGCGGGCCCCGCCCGGGTCTCGCGCGCTACGTCCCCCCGCCCCCCGCGCATGTTCCCGAGTGCATGAAGGAGCTCGAGCGCTTCGTCCACGAGCCGGCCGAGCGGCTTCCGGCCCTGGTCAAGACGGCCCTGGCGCACGCACAGCTCGAGACCATCCATCCCTTCGTCGACGGCAACGGCCGCTTGGCGCGGCTCCTGACCACGCTGCTTCTCTGGTCCGAAGGTGTCCTGGGCGAGCCGCTGCTGCCCCTGAGCCTGTACTTTGGGGCCCGTCGCCGCGAGTACGACGATCTGCTGCAGCGGGTTCGGCGCGACGGGGACTGGGAGGCCTGGCTGCAGTTCTTCAGCGACGCAGTGCGCCAGACCGCAGAGGGCGCGCTCGTCACCGCTCGCCGCATCGCCGAGCTCGTCGAGCGCGACCGCTGGCAGGTCCAGGGACGCCGTCGCAGCGTTGGCTCGGCGCTCCGGGTGCTGCGCGAGCTGCAGCAGCGCCCGGTGGGCTCGATCCCGCGCCTGGTAGATACCAGCGGCCTCTCGGCACCTCGCGTGCGAGCGGCACTCCGCAAGCTGGAGGGCCTGCGGATCGTCCGTCCGCTCGAGGGCCCGGGCGGTCTCCGGGTGTTCGTCTACGACCGCTACCTCGCGCTTCTCGAGGAAGGCACGAAACCCTGACGGCTGCGCTGGCGTAGAGTGGGTCGGGAGTGAGCCGGCGTGGCTCCGGCCAGAGCCCGAGCCGCAGGGAGGAGAGAGCGTGACCCAGGTGGACCTCGGGGCTCCGAGCCGGCCCGATCGAGAGCGTCGCCGTTCCTTCGCCGCGCGCACACCCCTGCTCGGCCTGCTCCTGCTGCTCGCGGGCGTCGCGCTGGGCTGCCCCTCGACCCGCGGCGGCGCGGCCGATGGACCCAACCGCGACCGCCATGGCCCACCCGACGTGAGCCGCTACATCCGCGGGCTCGAGCGCCCGGACCGGGTGCGGGAGCTGGATCCCGAGGGGGTGATCCGCACGCTCGCGCTCCCGCGCGACGCGGTCGTCGCGGACCTGGGCGTCGGCCCCGGGGTGTTTGCGCTGCCGCTGGCGCGCCACCTGAAGGAGGGGCTCGTGCACGGCGTCGACTGGATCTTCATCGTCGACACCTACCACCACCTGGACGACCGGGTCGCCTACCTGCGCGGGCTGCGCCGCGACCTGGCCCCGGACGGGCGGATCGTCATCCTCGAGTACAAGCCCGGCGAGCTGCCGGTGGGCCCGCCCGCCAGTCACAAGCTCTCGCACGAGCAGCGCTTTGGCGAGCTGCGCGGCGCTGGCTTCGAGCAGATCCAGAGCTTCGAGACCCACCGCTACCACGACTTCGAGGTCTGGCGCTCGGTGGGAGGGGGAGCGGCCGATGGGGGGTGAGGGTGTCGGGTCGTCGCACTCGCCCCCGCCGCAACGCTCCCTTGGCTGCCTACACCAATCGGTAGCCGAACCGGTGCGCCGCCCGCGCCAGCGCGCGTGGAAGCGCTTCCGCCACGAACGGCTACGCGAGCGGCTGTCTGGGTCAGAGCTCGGCGGCGAGCTCTGCGACCGGCTCCGGATCCAACCCCAGCTCGAGCCACGCGATCGGCGACACGGGTGCGTCGTTCGTCTCTCGAGCGACGAGATCTGGATTGGGGCTCGCGAACCAGTGGAACACCGCGATCACCGGAAGGCTCTCGTCCAGACGCGGGATCACGCGATCGATGTTCGGGACGAGCCCCGCGCCTTGGAATTGAAAGACGGGGAGGCGCCACTCCTCGCCCACCTTGAGGCCGTAGAGCTTGCGCTCGGCGAGCCGCTGCCGGACCCGGCTGTCGTTGACGCCCAGCCGCAGCGCGGCCTCCCGGGTGGTGAGCGCGGTCGCGCGCAGAGCCGCATACTCGATGGCCCCCCTCGGGACAGGGTCCGACAGCCCCAGGTCCGGGCCGTCGATCTCGAAGCCCCCTCTCGCAAGCAGCTCCAGCTGGTCGGATGCCAGCGTCTCGGAGGGCTCTGGGTAGGGGGGAAGGTCCCCAGCCGCCGTCAGGGCCTCCTCGAAGGCGCGAGCCAGCTCGCGAGGATCCACCTAGATGTTGCGGCGCTCGAGCATCTCCTGGATCGGCTCGGTCACGGGACTCCCACGTTAGCCCTCGTTAGAAAATGGCATCGGCTCGGTGCAGCCGTCACTGGAGTCGAGGTTCGCCTTCGATGGGGAGGCGCCCGGGAGGTGCCTGCCCGGAGCCGCCCCGTCAGAAGTCGTCGTGGCAGCGGGGGCAGCGGCCGACCAGGGTGACGCGGATCTGCTCGACCTCGAAGCCCTCGGGGAGCGGGGTGCGGCCGCGGATCTGGCCGTCGGCCTTGGCCGGCACGTCGACGAGCGACCCGCAGACCCGGCACTGGGCGTGGTAGTGGGGCTCGGTGTTGGCGTCGTAGCGGTAGGGGGCGCCTCCGTCGGTGACGCAGCCGGCCAAGCCCGTGGTGACCAGCGCCTCGAGCGCGTCGTAGACGGTCTTCAGGCTGACGTGCGGCTGCTCCTTCACCAGCTGGCGGTGCAGGTAGGCCGCAGTGGGGTGGCTGCGGGCCCGGCGGAGCAGGCGCAGCACGGCGATGCGCTGGCGGGTCGCGCGCAGGCCGTGGGCGGCGAGCTCGACTGCCGGGTCGACCTGGCGTGGCTGGCTGCGTCCCATGGGATCCCCTTCCAACGCTCCCTCTTGCCGCGGGGTCCCATCAGGCTACCCGCTCGGCCGAGGTGTTTCAGCGCCCGCTCTGGTCCGCGCCGGATATCCAATAGGAGTGGTTGGATTCTAGTTGACATCGATTGTTGTCTTAGATAATAGCAATTGTTGATATGGCAGGGGAGGCGGCCGAAACGCAGAGTCGGCGCCCGCGCGGGGGGCGTCGGCGGATCGGACTGGCGGCGGCCGGGTGGCTGACCGCGGGGCTGATGCTGGTCCCCGCTCTCGCGGGGTTCGAGGCGCTCCCGGCGGTCGCCTCGGCGGGGTCGGTCGGTCCCGCACCGGTCGCCTCGGCCGCGGCCACAGCCGGCCAGGAGCTGGAGCTGCCGGTTCCTCCGGGGGTCCTGCCGCCCGAGATCCCGGCCGACAACCCACCCACCCGGGCCAAGCTCGCACTCGGCCGGAAGCTCTACTTCGACACGCGCCTCTCGACCGATGGCACGGTGGGCTGCGTGACCTGCCACGATCCGAGCCACGGCTTCGCGGATCCGCGCGGCGGAGCCACGTCGTCCGGGGTCGGCGGGGCGCAGGGCACGCGCAACGCCCCCACGGTGCTGAATGCCGCATTCGGGGTCGCGCAGTTCTGGGATGGGCGCGAGCCCACTCTCGAGGCGCAGGCCGTGCAGCCACTCATCAACCCGGTGGAGCATGGCTTTGCCGACCACCCCGCGGTGGTCGCGCGCCTCGAGAGCCTGGCCGACTACCGGCCCCTCTTCGAGCGTGCGTTCGGCAGCGACGCGGTGACGATCGAGCGCGTGGGGCAGGTGATCGCGACCTTCGAGCGGACGCTGCTCAGCCTGAGCGCGCCGATCGACCGCTTTCTGGAGGGCGACACGAGCGCGCTCTCGGCCTCGGCCCGGCATGGTTGGGAGCTCTACAACGGCAAGGCGCGCTGCAACAGCTGCCACGGCCGGGTCGACGTGCTCCCGCTCTTTACGGACGACCTCTTTCACAACATCGGTGTGGGCGTCGAGCGCATCGACTTCGCCTCGGTCGCGCGCAACGCCCGCGCCACCCTCGAGGCCGGCGGCTCGATCGACTCGCTCGCGCTCACCGACGCCGAGGCCAGCGAGCTCGGGCGCTTCCTGGTGACCGGCGAGCTCGAGGACATGGGCGCCTTCAAGACGCCTGGACTTCGCAACGTGGCCCTGACCGCGCCCTACATGCACGACGGCAGCGACGCCACGCTCGAGGACGTGATCGTCTTTTACGACCGCGGCGGCCGCGACAGCCCCTACCTGGACGGGGGGATCCGTGCGCTGCACCTGACGGACCGCGAGAAGGCGGACCTGGTCGAGCTGCTCCCGGCCTTCACCAGCGACGACCTGGAGCGCTTCGAGCCGCTCACCAGGCTGGCTCGCCAGCCGAAAGCCCAGCCGAAAGGGAGGGACGATGGTTCGAAATGACATGACCCGCAAGGAGATCGAGCGCGCGCTCGCCGAGCGCTCGCCGGCGGACGAGCGGCTGCTGCGATCGCTGCACCACTGCGACCGGCGTCACTTCCTGCGGGTGTCGCTCAAGTTCGCGGGCATGGCCGCTGCCGCGGGCATCATCCAGCCGCACGGCTTTCAGCTGGTCAACGTGGCCCACGCCGCGACGACGCCCGGCGAGGATCCCGACATCGCCTTCCGCTTTGCGTACGTCTCGGACACCCACCTCTACGCGCGCGGCATGAGCCATCGCTTTGCCAAGGCCGCGCTCAAGGCGGTCGAGGACGTGAACGCGCTCGATCCGCAGCCCGACTTCGTGCTCTTCGGAGGCGACCTGGCACAGCTGGGCCGACCCGACGAGCTGCAGCTGGGCCAGCAGATCCTGAGCGAGCTCCGGGCGCCGGTGGCTCGAGCAGGACCTCGCCGGCATCGACCGCAAGACGCCGCTCATCGTCTTCTCGCACTCGCCGCTCTACAAGCTCTACAGGCCCTGGAACTTCTGGACCGACGACGCCGAGCAGGTCCAGGCGATCCTGCAGCGCTTCGAGACTGTAACGGTGATCCACGGACACACTCACCAGGTGCTGACCCAGCGCATCGGTTCCATCCACTTTCACGGGCTGCTCTCGACCGCCTGGCCCTGGCCCTACGCACCCGAGGGCCTTCCCGAGTACACCGTGCAGATGGCCCGGCCCGATCCCTTCAACCAGTTCGACGGCTGCGGCGACGGACAGATCGACGTGCACCCGGGGGGGCGCGCCGACAAGCACTACCACTTCTGGTCCCGCAATCCGCGCGTGGTGACGGCGAAGCAGCTGGCTTCGAGCTCGATCCCCGGTCCGCGCGGCTACGCCGGGCCGTCCTACTGAGAGGAGCTGCGACATGGGCATGCGATGGGCTTTGGGGGCAGCGCTCCTGGGAGCCGTGGTCGTGGGGCTCCTGGGCGCGGGGCAGGACCCCACGTCGCCGGGTGAGCGAGAGCGTCGCGCCCGCGTGGGCGCGAAAGAGTCGTGGGCTTCGCGCGCCGTGTGGGCGTGCGATCGGCGCAAGCTGGTGATCGTCGAGGGCGTGCGCGCCGGCCAGAAGATCCCGCTCGAGCGGGCGCAGCAGGTCGCCGACGTGCTGACGGACCTCATGCGCTACTGCAGCGAAGAGATCACGGCTCGAATCGGTACCGATCAGCGCATCACCGTCGCGGCCAACGGCCGGGTGTACGAGGACTACGTGCCCGGCGGGCCGCTCCCGATCGCCCGGGTCAGCACCCAAGAGCCGACCCGGCGCGAGCGGATGATCTGGAAGGCCCAGCTCGACCGGGTGGTGGGCGAGGGGGCGCGGCTCTTTCACAGCGACGAGCTGGGAACCAACGGGCTGGCCTGCGCCATGTGCCATCCCGATGCCTCCAACACCCATCCCGAGAGCTACCCCAAGTTCCAGACGCAGCTCAAGAAGGTGGCGCTGCTCCGTGACATGGTGAACTGGTGCATCCAGAACCCGCTCGAGGGCGAGCCGCTATCCTATGACGACGACCGCATGCGGGCGCTCGAGTCCTACATCCTCTCGAAGCGCGCGGGCAAGCCGCTCGCGCCCGGCAAGCACTAGGAGGGAAGTCGATGATCCAGCAAGGCGAACGCGCTCCGGACTTCAGCCTGCAGGACCAGTTCGGCCGCACCGTCCGGCTCGAGCAGTTTCGGGGCAAGCACCACGCGATGCTCCTCTTCTACCCGCTCGACTGGACCCCCACCTGAAGCCGCGAGGTGCCGGCGCTCGAGGCGCTCCTGGAGCGCTTCCGCGCC
>JBHHYV010000145.1:0-7565 GCA_046757685.1 Myxococcota bacterium | reverse complement strand
AGGAATAGGAGAGCGGATCGCCGTCGTTGTCGGTGCTGGAAAGGGCATCGAGAATCACGCGCATTCCCACGCCGACGTTCTTATCGGGCCCGGCGTTGGCGGTTGGAAAAGTGTTCGCACCTACGTTCAAAGGCGGAAGACCTAACGTGCATCCTGCTAGAATCGCCCCGCCGGCCACCACGCAAAACACCTGACAAAACGACTTCAACGATCTCAAAGATCCGAATTTGGCAAATCTCATGGTACTCATCTCCTGATAAAGGAAGAGCTAAACCGGCACGCTCGCGCTCGATGGGGCGCCGGGGCGCTGTCATAGCGTGTCCACAATCTGACCGTACAGCAGCGACAAACGGATATTTGCCGGCTGCTTCTCCCTGGAACAAAAGCGACCAAATATCGCTGCGCTCTATCGGTTAGGGCTTGACGCAACTTGAGCATCGCCGCCGTGGGCGTCAACTTCGTGTACGGACCTGCCAAGCTGCTCTATGCGCTCGGCGGGTCGATCGTGGCTCCGCTCGCCTACCTCTCGTCCGGCCAGGACCGCTCGGTCTTCCGGAAGGTGATCCAGCCCGCGGTGCGGGGGGACTACGCGCTGACCGCGGCACACCTGCGCGGCGAGCGCCCGTGGCACTTCTTCGGTCGGGATCCCGAGCGCGGGCCCTTCCCCTATTGACCAGCGCCCGGTTCCGCGGCGCTCCCCGGTCACGCCAGCACCGGGGCCCGAGGGTGCGGGAGCCGGGACTCTGGCTCGGGTGTCTGCTACTGGCGCTGGCGTGCTCCAAGGGGCCGGACCCGGGAAGCCCGCTGCAGCCGACCGAGGCCGAGACGGCGTCGGCCTCGAGCGTCGCGGAGCCCACGCCTGCCAGCCCCTTCGACCTCGCCCGGCTCGGCGGAGGCCGCGTGCGTCTCGAGGACTACCGCGGCAAGTACCTGCTGCTCGACTTCTGGGCCACCTGGTGTCCGCCGTGCATCCTCGAGATCCCGGAGCTCAACGCGTTCTACGATCGCTTTCGCGGCCAGGGTGTCGAGGTGCTCGCCATCGACATCGATGCGCCCGAGGTGAAGGACCTGGCGGGCTTCGTCCGTGATCGGAAGATGGAGTATCCGATCGCGCTGGGGGACGACGAGGTGGCGCGGGCGTATCGGGCGATGGCCTTTCCCTTCCACGTCCTGGTGGGTCCCGAGGGACACGTCCTGGAGCGGCTCACGCCGGGGTTCCATGACCGCGAGGAGCTGGCGGAGCTGGTCGGGCGCCACCGCTCCTGAGGCTCCGAGAGCCTCCCGCGGCTCAAGCGCAGCCCGCGCCCCGTCGATCCAGGGAGCGGGTCTCCCCCGGGGTCCATTCCGATGAAGCCCAGCGACATCGAGCGTGTCTTCGGCGCCGAAGAGGCGCTCTTCGAGCCAGGTGCGCCGAGCCGGGAGCTCTACGTGGTGAGCAGCGGCGAGGTGCGCCTGGAGCCCGAGGGTCGCCTCGTAGGGCCCGGAGGCATCGTCGGTGAGCTCTCCCTGCTGACGGGCCAGCCGGAGCCCGGCCGGGCGATCGCCGAGGGGGAGGTGACCGCCCTCGTCCTCGACCTGCCGCTGCTGCAGAAGCTCTGCGTGGAGTGTCCGGAGTTCTCTCTGCGGCTGATCCGGCACCTCGCGGAGCGGCTCGTGCGCTCGATCCAGCCGGCTTCCGAGGCAGGGTCCCTCGCGGGGGACGAGTCGGATGCCGAGTCGACCCTGGACCCGGCGCACGTCTCGGCGACCGCGCTGGTGGCCCGGGCGATTCTCGAGCTCGCGAGCGAGGGGGAGGGGCCGGAGCCCGTCACGGGCCGTCTGCGTGACCTTGCGGCCGCTTGCAGCCTCGATCTGCGCGAGACCTACCTGGGGGTCCAGGGTCTCCTCGAGAGCCGATTCGTGCGCCTGGCAGAGGACGAGCTCCAGCTCGTCGATCGGCCCGGCCTCGAGGCGATCGCCAGCATGTCTCCCGGCTCGCCTCGCGACTGACGCCAGCCCGCGTCCGGCGGCCGTCTGATCCCTCGAGCTTGATCCCCCGGGGCGATTCGCGTTAGACAGGTCGTTCATGCAGCGGGGAGGGCTGGCGCTTCTGCTGCTGGCGCTCCTGACCGGTGCGCCAGCGACCCGGGTCCTCGCCCAGGGGGCGCAGGCTGCCTCCTCCGAAGATTCGGCCCGCAGCCCCTTCACGATCCAGGCGGACCAGGTCTCCTACGAGCAGACCCGCAAGGTCTACGAGGCCTCCGGGAACGTCCGGATCGTGCAGGAGCAGACCGGGCGCAAGCTCAGCGCGGACTGGGTCACCTTCGACCCCGAGACCGGCCGCGGCATCGCCGTCGGGAACGTGCGGATCGAGGGGGGGGGCGATGTGCTCACCGCGGAGTTCGCGACCGTCGACCTGCGCTCGCTGCAGGCGCTGGCGACCGATGCCACGCTCGTATCCGACCCACGTGGCTTCCAGATCCAGGGGGGCACCCTCGAGCGCACCGGCAGCGACACCTACCGGGTGCGGCGGGGCCGCTTCACGGCGTGTCGCTGTGCCAATCCCAAGGCGCGTCTGCCCTGGGAGCTCACGGCGAAGCAGGCCGATGTGAAGGTGGAGGGCTACGCGGTGGCGCGCGGCGTGGTCGGCCGGGTGCTCGACATCCCCGTGTTCTACACCCCCTACCTGGTGATCCCGATCCGGACGAAGCGCCAGACCGGCTTTCTCCTGCCCCGCTACGACACCTCCGGCAGCCGCGGCGCCTCGATCGAGGTGCCGTTCTTCTGGGCCGCTCGCGAGGACACGAACATCCTGCTCCGCCCCCAGTGGACCTCGCGGCGCGGGCTCCACAACCGAGTCGACCTGGAGCGGGTCTTTGGCGAGGAGGGCTCGACCCAGCTCGGTGGGGCCCTCCTGCTGAACGATCCTCAGGTCAGCGAGCGGGACCTCTCGACGCGGCTCCCGGAGACCCGCTGGGCCTTCTGGCTGCGGCACGAGCAGCCGCTGGCTCCGGGCTTCCGGCTCGGCGCCGACGTGCGTCGCATCAGCGACAACGACTACCTCGTCGACTTCGATGATCTCGACGGACCCGAGGCGGTGCGCAGCAGCCGTTTCCTGCGGTCCCGGGGCTGGGCCACGGGAGCGCGCCGGGGACTCTACGCGGGGGTCGAGCTGGGAATCGTCGACGACCTGCAGAGTCCCGAGGCCCAGGATCGTGATCGCTTCCTGCTGTACCGGCTTCCCGACATCCACCTTTCGAGCGTGCCGCGCCGCCTGGGCCCGCTGCCGCTGCAGGCGGGGTTCGAGGCGCGCTACACGAACTTCGTCAACCAGGGAGACGATCGCTTCCTCGATGGCATCCGGAGCGTGAACGGGATCTTCTTCGATACGGGTCCCGACGGCCTGTTCAACGCCGACGAGCCCGATGCCGCCGGCAGCTTCCCCGGGACCGACTCGAGCCGCGATGACTCGACCTTCGAGGGCGACGGGCGGTTCCAGGAGGGCGAGCTGCTCGCCGATAGCGGTCAGCGGCTCGATCTCTTCCCCCGGGTCGTCCTGCCCGTGCGCGGGGGCCCGTTCGAGCTCCTGGCCGAGGGAGGCCTACGCAGCACCCTCTACGCCTCGAAGCACCGCGGAATCGAGTCTCGGGCGCTCTGGACGGCTCGCTTCGACGCGCGCAGCCGCCTCTTTCGCGAGTTCGAGGTGCGGGGTGTCCGCTTCCGCCATCTCGTCGAGCCGCGCGTCGCCTTCGCGTTCATCACGCCCCAGTCGCAGCGCACCAACCCGCTCTTCATCCCCCAGGCGGCCTTCCGCGAGGAGCGCCTGATCGACGGAGATCTGCGCCTGCTGTCGCGCAACCCCTCCGATCGCATCGGCGACGAGCGACTGCTGCAGGTGGCGATCGCGAACCGGCTGCTCGGAGACGCCCGCGACGGAGCGGCCCCTCGCCAGCTGGCGGCGGCACGCCTGAGCAGCGGCTACGACTTCGAGCTCGGGCGAGCGACGAACGTCTTCCTCAACTCCGAGCTCACCCCTGGCGCCGGCCTCTCGGGAGAGCTCGACGTCTCGTACGATCCCAAGCAGCGGCGCATGGAGGAGCTGAGGGCGGTCCTGTCGTGGTCCCGCGCTCGGGACCTGCTGAGCCTCCGCTACCGCTTCCAGCGGGATGTGCCGCTGGTGTTCGAGCGCTTCTTCTTCTCGAACTCGTTCGACCGCTTCGACAACGGCTTCCGGCGCATCAACCAGGTCTCGGGATCGGGAAGGCTCGGAGTGACGGCGCGCCTGGATCTCTTTGCCTCGGGCATTGCGTCCTTCGAGGACCAGACGAAGACCGGAACGGTGGGCGTGATCCTCCACTCCTCGTGCCGCTGCTGGGACCTGATCGGATCGGTGACCCGTCGGGTGCGGCCGACCGAGACCCTCTTCTCGCTCTCCCTTCGGGTGGCGGGGATCGGCTTCGGGCTCGGCGGTGCCTCACCCCCGGCCGCTCGCTAGCGGGAAGGGTCCGCCGACATCGAGCCGGCCGGGCGCGCGGTTGACTCGCTGCGAGCGGTGTGGAAGTCTCCGCGCCATGAGGGTGGTTCCATGGTTCGACCGGATTGCAGCCGCTTTCGCGCGCTCGCGCGCGACGGTCGAGCGGTGCCCCTCGTCCTCGAGGTCCTCGTAGACTTCGATACCCCTCTGGGGATCTTTCGCAAGCTCGACGATGGAGTCGACTCGTTCCTCTACGAGTCGGTGGAGCCCGACGAGACCTGGGGACGCTTCAGCTTCGTTGGCGCGGGCGCTCGCGCCCGCTTCGAGGCGCGCGGCCCGAGGGTCGAGATCGAGCGCTCCGGGGTCCGCAGGCGGATCGCCCTGCCCCCCGACCGCAGCCAGGATCCGCTCGACCTGCTGCGAGGGCTGCTGGCCGACCTCGCGCCCGTCGAGATCGACGGCGTCCCGAGCTTCTCAGGAGGCGCGGTGGGCTACCTGGCCTACGACTGGGTCCGCTACGTGGAGCGCCTCCCCGAAGAGAACCCCGATGTGCTGGGCCTGCCCGACTGCCGCTTCGTATTTCCCGAGGTGCTCGCTGTCCACGACCGGCGCACCCAGCGCCTGACGCTGATCCTGCCGGTCGAGCCTGGCTCCGATCCCGACGCCGCCTGGCGCGAGGGACGCGACCGCATCGCCGAGCCGCGGGAGGCGGAGCCGGAGCCGCCGCGCTGCGCGGAGCCCATGAAGGTGTCCTCGAACCTCACCCGGGAGGCGTTCCATCGCATCGTCGAGCGCGCGCGCGCGTACATCCGGGCCGGCGACGTGTTCCAGGTCGTCCCCTCGCAGCGGCTCGAGCTCGAGGTCGACGTGGATCCCTTCCAGATCTACCGGGCGCTGCGCATCCTGAATCCCTCGCCCTACCTGTTCTTCCTGCGAGGGGGGGACCACGTCGTGCTGGGATCGTCGCCGGAGATCCTCGTGCGGCTCGAGGCGGGCGAGATCACCCTGCGCCCGATCGCCGGAACGCGTCCCCGTGGCCGCGACGAGGCGGAGGATCGCCGCCACGAGGCCGAGCTTCTCGCCGATCCCAAGGAGCTCGCGGAGCACCTGATGCTCGTGGACCTGGGGCGCAACGACGTGGGGCGCGTCGCCCAGGTCGGCTCGGTGCGGGTGGACGAGTTCCAGAGCGTGGAGCGCTACTCCCACGTGATGCACCTGGTCTCCAACGTGCGCGCGCGGCTTCGGGCCGATCGAGACGCGATCGACCTGCTGCGCGCGACCTTTCCCGCGGGGACCCTCACGGGGGCGCCGAAGGTCCGCGCGATGGAGATCATCGAGGAGCTCGAGCCGAGCCGTCGCGGGCTCTACGGCGGCTGTGTCGGCTACCTGGACCATCGCGGGAACATGGACACCTGCATCGCCATCCGTACGCTCGTCGCGCGAGACGGTCGCCTCTTCGTTCAAGCCGGGGGAGGAATCGTGGCCGACTCCGTCCCCGAGCGGGAGTATCGCGAGACCCTCGACAAGGCTCGCGCGCTGCTGCGAGCGATCGAGCGCGCGGGCGGAGGCGTTCTCGAGTGAAGCTGCTGGTGATCGACAACTACGACTCCTTCACCTTCAACCTCGTGCAGTACCTCGGCGAGCTCGGGGCCGACTGCGAGGTCGTGCGCAACGACGCCATCCGCGCGGATGCGATCGGCGCGCGCGGGGTCGACGCGATCGTCGTCTCGCCGGGACCCTGCACGCCCCGCGAGGCCGGGATCAGCGTCGAGGTGATCCGCTGCCATGCGGCCCGCCTTCCGATCCTCGGCGTCTGCCTGGGTCACCAGTCGCTGGCGGTCGCGTTCGGGGGAACGATCGTGCCCGCGCGCCGGCTCATGCACGGCAAGACCTCCGAGATCCACCACGACGGCCGGGGCCTCTTTCGCGGACTGCCCGATCCCTTCGTGGCGACGCGCTACCACTCGCTGGCCGTCCGTCGCGACGACCTGCCGGCCGTACTCGAGGTCAGCGCCTGGACCGACGACGGTGAGATCATGGGCTTGCGGCATCGCGAGCGTCCGGTGATGGGCGTTCAGTTCCACCCCGAATCGATCCTGACCCAGGTGGGCAAGCCGCTGCTGCGCTCCTTCCTGGAGCGCGTGGCGGCGCCGCCCTCGGGGGAGCGCGCCGCGTGATCGCCCGGGCGCTGCGGCGCGTGGCCGCCGGGGACCGGCTCGATCGCCGGGAGATGCGCGAGGTGGTGGACGCGATCATCGCGGGGGCCGATCGCGACCTCGAGATCGCCGCCCTGCTGGCGGTCCTCTCGACGCGCGGAGAGACTCCCGACGAGGTGATCGGGGCGGCGGAGGCGCTGCGGGCGGCGGCGCTCCCGCTCCCCGAGGCCCCTCCGGAGGCGATCGATACCTGCGGTACCGGAGGCAGCGGGCTCGGGACCTTCAACATCTCGACCCTCGCGGCACTCGCCGTCGCCGCAGCGGGAGTCCCGGTCGCAAAGCATGGCAATCGCGCGGCGAGTGGCCGCTGCGGGAGCGCCGACCTGCTCGAGAGCCTGGGAGTTCCGGTCGAGAGCGACCCGCAGTGGATGGCCCGCGCCGTCTTCGAGGTGGGAATCGGCTTCCTCTTTGCGCGCCGCTGCCATCCGGCCATGGCGCGGGTGGCGCCGATTCGTCGCGCGCTCGGGATCCCGACCCTCTTCAACCAGCTGGGTCCGCTCTCGAACCCGATGCGGGTACGTCGCCAGCTGGTGGGCGTCGCGCGCCGCGAGCGTCTCGAGCCGACGGCGCGAGCCCTCGTGGCGCTGGGATCGGTCTCCTTCTGGGTCTTTCACAGCGAGGACGCGC
The DNA here is from genome assembly GCA_046757685.1 of Myxococcota bacterium. Taxonomy (GTDB): domain Bacteria; phylum Myxococcota_A; class UBA9160; order SZUA-336; family SZUA-336; genus JBHHYV01. Next base: position 269 of record JBHHYV010000145.1, on the reverse strand, counting down.
GCGACGAGCTGTCGCTGTCCGCGCCCACGCGCGTGCTCGCCTGGGACGGGCACTCCCTGGAAGAGCGCCGGCTCGAGCCGGGTCGCTTCGTTCCAGCGGCGCCCCTGTCGGCGCTCGTGTGTGGCGACCGTGGCGCGCCCCGGCGCGTGGCCCGCGAGGTGCTCGCCGGGACGCCGGGTCCCCGCCTCGACGCGGTGGCGCTGTGCGCGGGAGCCGGGCTGTGCGTCGCGGGGAAGGTGGCGTAGCTCGGAGCGGGCGTGGAGCTCGCG
>JBHHYV010000144.1:0-7704 GCA_046757685.1 Myxococcota bacterium | reverse complement strand
AGGTCAAGAAGCCGGAGACCATCAACTACCGGACCTTCAAGCCGGAGCGCGACGGTCTGTTCTGCGCGAAGATCTTCGGGCCAGTCAAGGACTACGAGTGCAACTGCGGCAAGTACAAGCGCATGAAGCACCGCGGAGTCGTGTGCGAGAAGTGCGGGGTCGAGGTCATCCAGTCCAAGGTGCGCCGGGAGCGGATGGGCCACATCACTCTCGCCGCCCCCGTGGCGCACATCTGGTTCCTGAAGTCCCTGCCGAGCCGGATCGGGAACCTGCTCGAGTTGACGCTGAAGGACCTGGAGCGGGTCCTCTACTTCGAGCAGCACATCGTGATCGACCCGAAGGATACGGACCTGCGTCGCGGGGAGCTCCTTACCGACGACCGCGTGATGGAGCTCAAGGAGGAGTACAAGAGCGCGAACGCCTTCCGGTACGGGATCGGTGCCGAGGCGATCCGCGAGATCCTGTCCGAGATCGACGTCGATGCGGAGTCGCAGGAGCTGCGCGCGGAGATGAAGGAGGCGACCAGCGAGGCCAAGCGAAAGAAGCTGGCGAAGCGCCTCAAGGTGCTCGACGCGTTCCGGGGGTCGGACAACGAGCCGGAGTGGATGATCCTCGAGGTGATTCCGGTGATTCCTCCGGATCTACGCCCCCTCGTTCCCCTCGATGGCGGCCGCTTCGCGACCTCGGATCTGAATGACCTCTACCGTCGGGTCATCAACCGGAACAATCGCCTCAAGCGCCTGCTCGAGCTGAACGCTCCAGAGGTGATCATTCGCAACGAGAAGCGGATGCTGCAGGAGGCGGTCGACGCACTCTTCGACAACGGTCGCCGCGGCAAGGTCATCACGGGGCCGAGCAAGCGACCTCTCAAGTCCCTGAGCGACATGCTCAAGGGAAAGCAGGGTCGATTCCGCCAGAACCTGCTCGGAAAGCGGGTCGACTACTCCGGCCGCTCGGTCATCGTCGTGGGCCCCGAGCTGCGCCTGCACCAGTGCGGCCTTCCGAGTCGCATGGCGCTCGAGATCTTCAAGCCCTTCATCTACTCCAAGCTCGAGCAGCGGGGGTACGTGACGACCATCAAGGCCGCCAAGAAGATGGTCGAGCAGCAGCGTCCCGAAGTGTGGGACATCCTGGCAGAGGTGATCCAGGAGCATCCGGTGCTCCTGAATCGCGCGCCCACGCTGCACCGCCTGGGGATCCAGGCGTTCGAGCCCGTCCTGATCGACGGAAAGGCGATCCAGCTGCATCCGCTGGTCTGCGCCGCCTTCAATGCGGACTTCGACGGCGACCAGATGGCGGTCCACCTGCCACTGTCGATCGAGGCCCAGATCGAGGCCCGTGTGCTCATGATGAGCACGAACAACATCCTGGGTCCGGCGCACGGCCGGCCCATCATCACCCCGAGCCAGGACATCGTGCTGGGGGCCTACTACCTGACGCGCGAGCGGCCTTTTGCGCGGGGCGCCGGGCTCCGCTTTGCCTCGATCGAAGACGTCCGTCGGGCCTACGACGCGGGCGCCGTCGATCTGCAGGCGGGAGTCGAGTGTCGCGTCGACGGAAGCCAGGTCCATACGACCGTCGGACGGGTGCTCCTCTACGAGGTCGTGCCCGGCGAGGTGCCCTTCGAGTGGGTGAACCGGGTGATGGACAAGAAGGCGCTCTCGAGCCTGGTCGACGCCGTCTACCGGCAGGTCGGGAACAAGGCCACGGTCCTGCTCTCGGACCGGCTGCGGACGCTCGGCTACCAATTCGCCACGGTGGCGGGGATCTCGATCTGCATCGACGACATGGAGATCCCGGACTCGAAAGGGGAGCTCCTGAACGCCGCGCAGAGCGATGTGACGGAGTTCCAGCGCCAGTACCAGGAGGGGTTGATCACCGACGGAGAGCGCTACAACAAGGTGGTCGATCGCTGGGCACTCGTGACCGAGCGCATCGCCAGCGACATGATGGACAAGATCGCCGAAGACCACCTGGTCGACGACGAGGGCAAGGCGGTCAGCGTACCGAGCTTCAATCCCGTGTTCATCATGGCCGACTCGGGAGCCCGCGGCTCAGCGCAGCAGATTCGTCAGCTCGCCGGGATGCGGGGCCTGATGGCGAAGCCTTCGAGAGAGATCATCGAGCGGCCGATCCTCTCCAACTTCCGCGAGGGTCTGTCGGTCATCGAGTACTTCATCTCGACGCACGGCGCGCGCAAGGGGCTGGCCGACACCGCACTCAAGACCGCCAACTCCGGCTACCTGACCCGCCGCCTGGTCGACGTCGCCCAGGACGTGATCGTCTCGGAGCATGACTGCGGGACGACGGATGGGATCGAGGTCTCCTCGCTCGTCGAAGGGGGCGAGATCATCGAGCGACTCGGCGACCGCATCCTCGGGCGCGTGGCGCTCACCGATGTCCGCGATCCCATCACCGACGAGGTCCTGATCCACGCGAACAGCCCGATCGACGAGGCGCGGGTCAAGAAGCTGGAAGATGCCGGCATCGAGCGGATGACCATCCGCTCGCCGCTGACGTGCTGGACCCGGCGCGGCATCTGCGTGCTCTGCTACGGGCGAGACCTGGCGACGGGGGCGCTGGTGAACCTGGGCGAGGCCGTCGGGGTGATCGCGGCGCAGTCGATCGGAGAGCCCGGGACCCAGCTCACGATGCGGACCTTCCACATCGGGGGTACGGCGACCCAGAGGGTGGAGCAGTCGCGGGTCGAGACGCGGAATGCGGGTAGGGTGAAGTACCTCGACCTCGAGATCATCCGGGACAAGGAGGGCAACCGGGTCGTCATGAACCGCAACGGCGAGATCGCGATCGTCGACAACACGGGTCGCGAGCGGGAGCGCTGCCCGGTCGTCTACGGCGCCTTCCTGCGGGTCGACGATGGCCAGTCGGTCGAGGTCGGAGCGGTGCTCCACGAGTGGGATCCCTTCTCGAACCCGATCCTGGCCGACCACCCCGGGACCGCCAAGTTCGGCGACATCCGCGAGGGGATCACCATGCAGGAGCAGATCGACGAGTTCAGTGGTCTGTCGCGCAAGGTCATCATCGAACCGAAGGACCCCGACCTCCGGCCGCGCATTTCGATCAAGGGTCAGGGCGGGGAGACCGTCTCTCGCTTCCTGATGCCCGTGGGCGCGAACCTGGTGGCCGCAGAGGGCGATACGATCCAGGCCGGCGACGTCCTGGCCCGGATGGCCCGTGAGACGACGAAGACCAAGGACATCACGGGAGGCCTTCCGCGCGTGGCGGAGCTCTTCGAGGCGCGAAAGCCCAAGGAGTTCGCGATCGTGACCGAGATCGACGGGACGGTCTCGTTCGGCGGGGACGTTCGCGGCAAGCGCCGGGTGATCGTGACGCCCGAGGTCGGAGAGCCGAGGAACTACGACATCCCGAAGGGCAAGCACATCACGGTTCACGAGGGAGACTTCGTGCGATCGGGAGAGGCGCTGATGGGCGGATCCTCGAACCCCCACGACATCCTGAAGATCAAGGGGCAGAAGGAGCTCGCCCGCTACCTGCTCGACGAGGTCCAGGAGGTCTACCGCCTGCAGGGAGTGCCGATCAACGACAAGCACATCGAGGTGATCATTCGCCAGATGCTCCGCTGGGTCCGCGTGAACCAGAGCGGAGACTCGGACTTCGTGGTCGGCGAGCAGGTCGAGAAGCACGTCTTCGACGACACGAACGAGCGGATCACGGCCGAGGGGCAGGAGCCCGCGGTCGCGGAGCCGCTGCTGCTCGGGATCACCAAGGCGTCGCTGTCCACCGACAGCTTCATCTCGGCGGCCTCCTTCCAGGAGACCACCAAGGTGCTGACCGAGGCGGCGATCTCCGGCCGGACGGACCACCTGCGCGGCCTGAAGGAGAACGTGATCATGGGTCGCCTGATCCCGGCCGGCTCGGGACTGCCCGCCTACCGCGACCTCGGAATCCGCATCGACGCCCCCTTCGAGGAGGCCGACGAGGAGCTCGAGGCCCCGGCCGAGGCGGGCGGGATCAGTCTGGAGGAGGGTGGGCAGCCCCTGATGGCCGGCTCGAACGGGGAGCGGGGATCCCTGGACCTCTGAGCTCCGAATCCCGGGCGCCCGGGCGCCCGTGTGCCCGTGTGCCCGTGTGTGTCTGGGAGGGGGCCGGCCGGGCGCGGGTCGGACGCCTCGCTCGCGGTCGATCCCCTGGATTCCGCAGGGGATGCGGCCGGGGGTCTGCGCGGGGCGCGTAGGCGCGCTCGGACCGGGGTAGATTCCCCTCATTCTGCGCTCGTCCGGGTCGCCGTGGCGCTGCCTGGCCAAGTTGACGGGGGAGCGTTTCTCGTTAGAATACCGACCCTTCCGAGCGAAGGGACGCCTCCCCGCGGCGCTGGCCGCGCGGGGAGGTGCGCTTGTCTGCGACCGCGCCGGTCTTCCGCGCGCGGCCTAGGGCAGGCTCGGGTCTGGCCTGAGTGTAAGAGGGCGGTCGCTTGCCGACGATCTCGCAGCTCGTCCGAAAGGGACGAAAGTCCAAGCAGAGGAAGACGAAGTCTCCGGACCTCGTCGCCTGTCCTCAGCGGAGGGGCGTGTGCCTGCGCGTATCGACGATGACCCCGAAGAAGCCGAACTCGGCGCTGCGCAAGGTCGCGCGAGTCCGCCTCTCGAACGGCCGCGAGGTGTGGGCCTACATCCCCGGCGAGGCGCACAACCTCCAGGAGCACTCGGTCGTGCTCGTGCGGGGGGGACGTGTCAAGGACCTGCCCGGAGTTCGCTACCACATCGTGCGGGGCACGCTGGACACCCTTGGGGTGGATAGCCGCAGCCGTTCCCGCAGCAAGTACGGCACCAAGCGCCGGAAGTAGCCGCACGAGGTAGATGGAGATGCCGCGGAGACGCGAGGTACCGAAGCGCGAGATCATTCCCGACCCCAAGTTCGGGGATCGGCAGGTGGCCAAGTTCTGCAACGTGCTCATGTACGACGGCAAGAAGAGCACGGCCGAGAGGATCCTCTACGGGGCGCTCGAGCTGATCGAGTCGCGGCTCCGGGAGGACCCGCTCAAGGTGTTCAAGCGGGCGCTCGAGAATGTCAGGCCGCGGGTCGAGGTGAAGAGCCGGCGCGTCGGGGGCGCCACCTACCAGGTCCCGATCGAGGTTCGTCCCGACCGCAGCACCGCGCTCGCCATGCGCTGGCTGATCCAGTACTCGCGCCAGCGTTCCGGGAAGTCCATGAGAGAGAAGCTGGCCGCGGAGTTCATGGATGCAGCCAGCGAGCGCGGTGAGTCGGTGAAGAAGCGTGAAGATACGCACCGCATGGCGGACGCCAACAGGGCTTTCGCCCACTACCGTTGGTAGCGGGAGCGGAGCTGAGACCATGGCCCTGGAGCGAGCCCTCGAGCGTACCCGCAACATCGGCATCATGGCCCACATCGATGCCGGAAAGACGACGACGACGGAGCGCGTTCTCTACTACACCGGGATCACCTACAAGATCGGTGAGGTCCACGACGGCAACGCCACGATGGACTGGATGGCGCAGGAGCAGGAGCGAGGGATCACGATCACCTCGGCGGCCACGACCTGTGCCTGGCGCGATCACCGCATCAACATCATCGACACTCCCGGGCACGTCGACTTTACCATCGAGGTAGAGCGCTCGCTGCGCGTCCTCGATGGGGCGATCGCCGTATTCTGTGCGGTCGGTGGAGTCGAGCCCCAGTCCGAGACGGTCTGGCGGCAGGCCGACCGATACGGGGTCCCCCGGGTCGCGTTCGTCAACAAGATGGACCGGGTCGGCGCCGACTTCCACGCGGTGGTGGGAGAGATCCACGACAAGCTCGGCGCGCTTCCGCTGGTGGTCCAGCTGCCGGTCGGCAGCGAGGACCCGTTCCGCGGCGTTCTGGACCTGGTCACCATGAAGGCGCTGATCTGGGACGAGGAGACGCTCGGGGCACGCTTCCACGAGGAGCCCATCCCAAAGGAGCTGCGGGCGTCGGCGGAGGAGTACCGCGAGAAGCTCCTCGAGGCGGTCGCGGACACCGACGAGGATCTTCTCGAAGCCTACCTCGAGGGACGCGAGATCTCCGAAGATCGCCTGCGCAAGGCGATCCGCTCGGCGACGCTCGGGCTCCAGGCGGTCCCGGTGCTCTGCGGAGCAGCGTTCAAGAACAAGGGGGTTCAGCCGCTGCTCGACGCGGTCGTGGACTACCTGCCCTCGCCCCTCGACGTACCGGCAATCAAGGGCGTCGACCTGGAGGGCAACGAGCGCATCCGGCGTCCCGAGTCGACCGAGCCCTTCTCGGCGCTCGCGTTCAAGATCATGACCGATCCGCACGTGGGTCACCTGACCTACGTGCGAGTGTACTCGGGAACGTTGAAGGCGGGCTCGCACGTGCGCAACGCCACGCAGGGTCGCCGCGAGCGCGTCGGGCGTCTGCTGAAGATGCACGCCAACAAGCGCGAGGAGATCCAGGAGATCATCGCGGGCGACATCGCCGCGATCGTGGGCCTGAAGAAGGTCTTCACCGGCGATACCCTCTGCGACGAGCGCTCCCCCATCGTGCTCGAGTCGATCGACTTTCCCGATCCGGTCATCGAGATCGTGATCGAGCCCAAGACCAAGGCCGACCAGGAGAAGCTCTCCGAGTCGCTCGCGAAGCTCGCGATCGAGGATCCGTCGTTCCGGGTCTCGACCGACCCGGAGACCGCCCAGACGCTGATCGCGGGCCAGGGAGAGCTGCACCTCGAGATCATCGTCGACCGGCTGCTGCGTGAGTTTCGGGTCAACGCCAACGTCGGAAAGCCACAGGTCGCCTACAAGGAGACGATTACGCGCGCCGTCCGCTCCGAGGGGCGCTTCGTTCGCCAGTCGGGCGGTCGGGGGCAGTACGGCCACGCCATCCTCGAGATGGAGCCCTCCGACAAGGGAGCGGGGATCGCGTTCGAAGCCAAGGTAGTGGGCGGAGCCGTTCCGAGGGAGTTCTTCTCGGCGGTAGAGGCCGGCGTGCGAGAGGCCCTGCAGAACGGGGCCGTGGCGGGCTTCCCCGTCGTCGATGTGAAGGTGCGGCTGGTCGACGGCTCCTCGCACGACGTCGACTCCTCGGAGATCGCCTTCAAGATCGCCGGGTCGATGGCCGCGCGCGACGGGTTGAAGAAGGGCCACTCGATCCTTCTCGAGCCGGTCATGCGGGTCGAGGTCGTGGCCCCCGAGTCCTTCATGGGAGCCGTCATCGACGACCTGAACAGCCGCCGAGGCCGGGTCGTCGAGGTCGAGGCGCGCGGGACGACCCAGGTCATCCGCGCGGAGACTCCGCTCGCCAACATGTTTGGCTACGTCAACTCGCTCCGCTCCATGACCCAGGGGCGCGCGACCTACTCCATGCACTTCGATCACTACGCGCCGGTGCCCGCCGCCGTCGCCGAGAGCATCGTCCAGACCAGCCCGTAGGGGGCGCCCGAGGGGGGATCCAATGGCCAAGGAGAAGTTCGAGCGGACGAAGCCTCACGTGAACGTGGGGACGATTGGGCACGTGGACCATGGGAAGACGACGCTGACGGCGGCGATCACGCAGCGGCAGGGGACGAGGGGGCTGGCGAGCTTCACGCCGTTCGACCAGATCGACAAGGCGCCGGAGGAGCGGGAGCGGGGGATCACGATAGCGACGGCGCACGTAGAGTACGAGACGGGGCAGCGGCACTACGCGCACGTGGACTGTCCGGGGCACGCGGACTACGTGAAGAACAT
>JBHHYV010000143.1:0-7740 GCA_046757685.1 Myxococcota bacterium | reverse complement strand
ACCCACCTGATCGCGCGACTGCAGGTCCCGGGGGCCGAGCCCGACGAGGTCGAGACCTCGATGCGCGCGCTGCCGCGACTGGCCGCGTCAGCCCGACTCGGGTGAGGCCTGGCCGAGCTCCGCGACCGTGAGGGCATCCAGAGAGTCGTCGAGCGCCTCCTCGATGCGGGCGAAGACCTGCTCGACCCCCTCCTCTCTCGGCAGGTGGGAGAGCTCGAGACCCGCGGACTCGTCGGACTGGCGCACGACCCGCAGCACCTCGCGCACCGGCAGGTTGTGCACCGAGCGGCCCGGCAGGTAGCCGCCGTCGGCCGTCTCCGCCAGCAGACCGCCCCCCTGCAGCACCCCGAGAACGCGGTCGACGACATCCAGCGGCAGTCCGAGCCAGCGCCCGAGCGCGTCGGCGCTGCTGGCCGGCCGACCCTCGAGGTGCTCTCGGGCCACCCGACTCATGACCAGCAGAGCCAGCTTCTCCCGGAGCCGCCCCGAGAGGCTCAGATCGCGGCGGTGAGCCAGAAGGTGCTCCGGGTGCTGCACGTAGAAGGCGATGCTCGCTCCCGCGAGCAGGATGATCCAGCTCAGGTAGAGCCAGATCATGAACAGGAGCAGGATCGCGAAGCCCGAGTAGATCGCGGTGTACTTCTGCGAGCTCGCCACGAAGCCGGCGAAGCCATAGCCCGCCGTCTCCCACCCGATGCCCGCGATGACCGCGCCGACGAAGGCCGGAACCAGCCGCACTCGCGTGTTGGGAACGAAGAGGTAGACGAAGGTGAACGCCGCGATCACGAGCACGTAGGGAACGAGCTGGGCCACTCCCTCGACCAGCCAGCGAACTCCCTCGATCGTCGCGATCCGCTGTACGAAGGCGTTGCTGCTGACGGTGGCGGTGATCCCCAGTGCTGCAAAGACCAGGATCGGGCCGACCATGATCACGCTCAGGTAGTTCGAGAACCTCTGCCCGAGCGAGCGGGTCGCTCTCGTGTGCCACGTGTAGTTGAAGGCGCTCTCGATCTTCTGGATCAGCGAGACGACGGTGTAGAAGAGCATGCCGACGCCGAGGGCGCCGAGCACGCCGACCTTCATCCGGTCGACGAAGCCCACGATGTTCGCGGTGATCTCGACTCCCTTCTCCCCGAGCGGAGCCAGGAAGCGCAGCAGCATCGGCTCGATCTGGTTGTGGACCCCGAAGCCCTTGAGCACCGAGAAGCTGACCGCGAGCAGCGGTACCAGCGAGAGGAGGGTGGTATAGACCAGGCTCATCGCCCGCAGCGTGAGCTGCCCCTCGCGCAGGTCGTTGCCGACCGCATGCGCGACGCGCAGCATGCGGACCAGGCCGGACTTCCAGGCGGGAAGCGACGCCAGGTCGGCGTCCCAGATCGCCCCGCGCAGCGCGGATTCGATCCCTCTCATGCCTCGCTCACACCCCTCGCCCTCGAGCGATCAGCGAGGAGCCTCCCCGCGCTCGCCCTGCGGGGCGAAGTGTAGGCGATCCAGGGCCGCGGCCACCTGCCTCGCGATCACCCGGTAGCCCGCCGCATTGGGGTGGCCATCGCGATTCGTCGGGTAGATCTGGCGCTCGAAGGAAGCCCGGCGCAACGCCCGCAGGGGCGAAAGGGCGGGAACGCCGAGGTCCCGAAGCCACGCCTCGAGCGACCTCGCGGCGCGCTGCTCCATCTCGAGCTGGCGAGCCAGGCCCCTCGCGTGCGTCAGCCGGGAGTGGTCGAAGTGCTCCGCGAGCACGCTCTCCTTGGTGGGAAGGATCACGACCAGCAGCGCAAGCCCGCGCTCGCGGGCGAAGCCGGCCATCTCGCGCAGCGCCCGCCGCGTGATCTCCAGGCCCTCGGCCACGCGAGCATCCGCGGTGTCGAGCGCCGCGAGCCGGGTCTGCGGCGTCAGGCCGGTCGAGATGCCGTGAAGCGGATCCTCCATCAGGGCCACGGAAGGGTCGCGCTGCAGGTACTTCAGGTCCCAGAAGCGAAACGGCCCCACGAGCCCCAGCGTCAGGCGGCGGTAGAGCACGCTGTGTCGGGAGAGCCAGTCGCGCCAGGCGCCGAGCACGCGATCGCCAGCCCGCCCGCGGCGGGGGCCACGCCCGGCGAAGGGCCTCGACTCCGAGGTCTGACGGTAGGCGGACCAGTACTCGAGCGTATGGGCACTCGTGTAGGCGTCGGCGAGATCGTTTCCGAGGTAGAGCGCCACGATCACCGTCCGGGGGCGCAGCGCCACCGCGCGCTCTCGCAGCAGGTAGAGGTACTGCAGCGGGCCGAAGCCCCCCAGCGACAGGTTGTAGACGCTGCGATCCGCAAGCTCTGCGAGCTGGTGGGGCCACGAGCCGGTCATCGTCGCGGAGACTCCGTAGGTCTGCGAGTCTCCGATCGCGACGATCTCGACGCGCTCGGGAACCGAGGCGTTGCGAAAGCCCCAGCGGTCGTGGCCCGCGGAGCCCGCCTGCACCCTCGAGCCGAGCGCCTCGTCGTGGACTCGCGTCGGCATCAAGAAGTTGACCGGGCTCGAGACCCCCCGCAGCGCCCCCTCGACGCACACGAGTCCGATCGCGCTCGACGCCAGGGCGAGACCGGCACGCGCGAGCAGGCTCGTTCTCATCGGCCGAACTCCCTCGTCGACCCGCGCTCCGCGGGATTCAAGGACTCCCGGAGAGCAGGGGGGGAGGCGGCGCGACCTCCCGCCTGCGCTGGAGCTCGGCCAGGATCTGGCGGTGGCGCTCCCGGGTGATCCCGTAGCGCGAGAGAAAGAACACCAGGAGCACGAAGAGCACCATCATCCCCGGGCCCACCGCGAATCCCAGCTGGAAGAGCTTCTCCGGCGCAACGCTCCCGGGGTCGGCCAGGCGCGGGAACGCGATCACGTCGAGCGCGATCCCCGCCGCCAGGCCCCCCAGCCCGGAGGTCGCCTTCTGGGTGAAGGTGATCGCCGAGACGAAGAGCCCCTCCTGGCGCTTTCCCGTCGAGAGCTCGTTCTCGTCCACCACGTCTCCGACCATCGAGGCCACGAGAATGCTGATGACGACGACGGCGAACACGAGCACCACCGAGTGCAAGAGCATCAGCCCGAGCAGCACGCGCGTGCCGTTCGCAGGCATCCAGCCCGCGAGCCTCAGGAAGACCGGCAAGGGACCGAAGATCACGGCGAAGAGCGCCAGGCCGACGGCCGCCTGCTTCTTGTCGAAGCGCTCGCTGATCGGACGCGCCAGCGCGAAGGCGAACAGCGCCGCGAACGCGAGGCAGACCACGAAGAGGCTGATCTGGTCGGTGCTGAACTCCCAGAAGTAGGTGTTCATGTAGAGCCCGACCACGTCGTTGAAGCCGCCGGCGACCGAGGCGAAGAGCAGGCCCAGGACCAGGTTCCGGTACGAGCGGTTCGAGAAGGCGTCGCGCAGGTCCTCCACGAACCCACCCAGGCTGAGCGGTCCGTCCTTCGGCGGAGAGCGAAGCGTGGGAATCAGCCGGTGGGTTCCCGCGGCGCAGACCAGGATCGCCAGGAAGATCACGGCCGCGCAGGCCAGGGCGAAGCCCTGGTACGACTCGGGAATCAGTCGCCCGTCGATGTCGCCAACCTTCCGGAAGAAGACCTGATAGCCGAGCAGCGAGGCCGACAGCCCGCCCACCCAGCCGAAGAGAAAGCGGTACGCCACGAGCGTCGTGCGCTCGTCGTAGTGGGACGTGATCTCGGGGACCATCGAGCTGCTCGGAATCGCGTAGAGCGTCATCGAGGTCCGGACGGCCACGGCGAAGCCGGCGAGCCAGAGGAAGAGGCCGGTCTGGCCGAGCCCCGCGGGGGGATTGAAGAGCAGGTAGAACGACGCGGCCATCGGGAGGGCCGCGGAGTACATGTAGGGATGGCGCCGCCCCCAGCGGGAGCGGGTATGGTCCGAGATCGAGCCCACGAGCGGATCGGTGATCGCGTCGACACAGAGCGCGACGAAGATGGCTGCGCCGGAGAAGATGCCCGACAGACCGAGCACCTGGTTGAAGTAGAAGAGCAGGAAGACATTGAAGGCGGTGTTCTTGGTCCCTTCGGACACCGAGCCCACGCCATAGAAGAGACGGGTCGCAAGGGGGACGCGGCTCCCGGGCTCGGTCGTCGTCTGGGGATTGGACATCGTCAGGACTTCCAGGTCGGGCGCCGAGGCCGGGTGCGCGCGCGATGCTATCAGCCGCGACGCCCGGTGGCGAGGCGACCCGGGCCCCGGCTCTCCTCGGCGGGACCTCAGCGCTGCGCAGCCCGACGGAGCGCGTCGAGCGCGCCTTCCAGGTCCCGGACCACGACGGGAGCCCCGGACCGGCGCGCCTCGGAGTAGAGCGCCTCGACCTTGCGAACCCGATCGGGATCGAGCGGCGACTCGAAGCTCCGCGTGCGCGTCTCCGCCAGGATCCGGCGATTCAGGGGATCGAAGAAGCGCGCCGGAAACGCCTCTTCCGGAGCCATCACCGAGAACCGATCGCGCACGTGCAGTGCCCCGAAGAGGTGACCGAGCTCGTGCACCAGGGTGAGCGGCGATACGCCCTCACCCGGGATGCAGCGCACGACCGCTCGGCGACCCAGCGGAGGCGCAAGCCCGCGCCGCGAGTCCTCGGGAGCTTCCACCAGGCCGACGAGCACTCCGCCCGGCGGGGGCTTCCGCTGGGCGAGATGGTCGAGGGCGCGATCCAGACCCGCGGGCGTCTCCCCGAGCGGCCATGCCAGCCGCTCGAGCTCGAGTCGGATGCCCGCCTCGCGCACCAGCATCCGGCTCGCACGCTCGAATGCGCGGAGCCGGAAGGCTCCGGCCCTGCAGGCATCCAGCACGCGCACCGGCAGCACCCGAACCGGCCGCACCCGAAGGGGCCGCGACGCGTCGGACGCGACCAGCGCGTACAGGTCCCTGGCCAGCGCCTCGCTGGCCAGGGCCAGGGCATCGAGGGCGGCGCGTCCGAGCGCGGCGTCCGTGCTCGTGTGCCGCAGCCGGATCGTGCGCTCGTAGACCGGTCCCCTCTCGTCGTAGGCGCGGTAGTGCAGGACGGCGAAGCCGACCGGCGGACCGGGGTGGCTGCGAAACCAGCCCACCCGGCCGAGATGGAGGGTGGCGTCCTCGACGCGACGCGCCCCCAGGTCCTCGAGCTCTGCGACGAGCACCCAGTCGACGTCCGGCCGCCGGGCGCGGCCGACCGCGGTCGCGCGATCGGCGTCCACCCACAGCACGCGCGCGAAGGCGCCCGATCGCACGAGCGTGGTCGCGGCGTCTCGTCTCGCGCCTTCCGCGACGTCGCCGCGGAAGAGGGCGGCGCCGGTCTTGCGTGGTCCGCGGCGCGAGAAGCCCCACCAGTGCGCGCGCAGCGGCGGGCGTTGCTCGCGCCGGCTCGAGGGCGAGCGCACGTCGCGAAAGGCCCCGATGCCCAGGGTCAGCTTGGAGGCCGGTGCGGCCGGGGGTGGCACGGCTGCCAGGTGGGGAGCGACGCGCACGGGAGCTGCCGGGGTGACGCATCCGAGCAGGACGAGCAGCAACGCCAGGGGGGCTGGACCGCGCCTACCCCGCATCCGGATCATCGGGCACCGGCGCAAGCGTTGCCCGCGCACGGGTGAAGAGCAGGAAGGCCATCGAGGGCCGTCTCGAAGACTCTCGCATCGCGAACTGGATTCCGTCCAGGACCCAGCCCTCTGCGACCGTCCGGTTCAGGATTCGCTCGAGCTCCTCGTCGGTCACCATCGAGGTCTCGATGACGCGGTACTCGCTAGCGGGCATGGAATGCGCGCGCGAAGCCCCGCGAGAAGTAGCTGATCACGCGGTCCGCGCCCGCACGCCGAATCGCCACCAGCGACTCGCCGATCGCGCGCTCCTCGTCGAGCCAGCCGCGCTCGATCGCGGCGCACAGCATGCTGTACTCCCCCGAGACCTGGTAGGCCAGGAGCGGGGTCGGACAGATCTCGCGCACCGCATGAATCACGTCCAGGTAGGGGAGCGCCGGCTTGACCATGATCATGTCGGCGCCCTCGTCGAGATCGAGCTCGACCTCGAGCAGCGCCTCCCGGAGGTTGGGCGGATCCATCTGGTAGCCCTTCCGATCGCCCTGCTGGGGTGTCGACTCCGCGGCTTCCCGGAAGGGTCCGTAGAAGCTCGACGCGTACTTGGCCGCGTACGACAGGATGGGGGTGTCCTCGAAGCCCTCGCCGTCCAGCGCCTCGCGGATCGCGGCGACCCGACCGTCCATCATGTCGCTCGGTGCCACGACGTCGGCCCCCGCGCGCGCGAGTGACACCGCCGAGCGAGCGAGCAGCGGCAGCGTCGCATCGTTGCGCACCCGACCCCCCTCGAGGACACCACAGTGCCCGTGATCGGTGTACTCACACAGGCACACGTCGGCAATCACCAGCAGGTCGGGCGCGCTGGCCTTGATCGCGCGGATCGCCTGCTGCACGACGCCGTCGTCGGCCCAGGCCCCCGAGCCGACCGCATCCTTGGAGTCCGGGATCCCGAAGAGGATCACCCCCCCGAGGCCCAGGCTCAGGATCTCCTTCGCCTCGACGCCGATCCGGTCGACCGAGTGGCGCGAGATCCCGGGCATCGAGGCAATCGGCTGGGACGGACCGCCCCCGGCGACGCAGAAGAGCGGCTCGATCAGGTCCGCCGGCTCGACGCGCGTCTCGCGCGCAATCCGGCGCAGCGCGACGCTGCCGCGAAGCCGGCGCAGCCTTCGATCAGGAAACGGCATCGCTCTCCTCGGCAAAGTAGCCCTCGAGGGCCGAGACCCAATCCTCGCCGGTCTGATGCTCCGCGACAACCTGCGGCTCGTGGCCCCGCTCCCGCAGGGCGCGAGCCGTGGTCGGGCCGATGCACGCGAGGACCGGACCCCCGGACGCGCTGCCGCCGAGATCCAGGAAGGCGTGCACGGCGGAGGGGCTGGCGAGCAGGACCGCGTCCACGCCCGCTCGAAGCGCCGCCGCGAGCCTGGGACCGGCGCCCTCGGGCGTCACGCTGCGATAGGCCTCGACCGCCGTCACGCGAGCGCCGGCCGCCGCGAGCGCCTCGGCCAGGGCCTCGCGGGCGCGGTCGGCCCGCGGCAGGAGCACCCTCGCACCCTCGAGCGAGCCCAGGGACTGGAGGCGCGCCACCAGCGTCTCCGGCAGCGCCCGCGACGAGGGCTCGAAGGTCGGGGCGAGACCCGCCGCGCGAGCGGCCCGGGCCGTCGCGGGACCGATGCAGGCGATCCGGGCCGCCCCACCGCGAAGACGCTCGGCCGTCGCACGGACGGCGTTGGCCGATGCGAACACGATCCACTCGAAGCGCTCGCGCTGCGCGAGGGCGCGCTCGAGCGGCTCCGGGTCGCGCGGGGTCGCGAACTCGAGCAGCGGGACGCACACGGGCTCGGCCCCCCGCGCGAGCAGGGCCACCTGGAGCTCCGCGGACTGGCCGTGCGCGCGCGTGACGAGCACCCGGCGGCCGAAGAGGGGGCGGCGCTCGTACCAGGCGAGGGTGTCGCGCAGGCGGGCGACCTCGCCGATCACGATCGTGGTCGGCGCCCGCAGCCCGGCCCGGCGCACGCTCTCCGCTACCGCGCCCAGCGGCGCGACGACGACCCGCTGCCGGGGCGTGGTGCCCTCCTCGATCACGGCCACCGGCGTGCTCGGGTCGCGGCCCCCCGCGATCACCCGCTGCGCGATGTCGTCGAGCCAGCGGGTACCCATCATCACGACCAGGGTCTCGGCACTCGCCGTCAGCCCCTCCCAGTCGATCCGCTCGTCCCG
>JBHHYV010000142.1:0-7805 GCA_046757685.1 Myxococcota bacterium | reverse complement strand
GCCGGACTTCGAATCCGTAGGTCGCAGGTTCGAATCCTGCCGGGCGCGCCAGCGAGATTGGATCCTTCGGATCTGATCGGGTGCGCGATCTGTCGCACCCTGGCTCGCTGGACAGCCAGCGGACGGCCGCGGGGCCCAGCCGGTGGCGATCTCGCAGGTCAGCGGGCGAGGGCGGGCTCGAGACCCGGTCCGCCTCCCGCGGCACCCCAGCCGCGCAGGATCGCCTGGAGCGATCCGTGTCTCAAAGGTCTGCACGCCTCTCTGCCCGACGTAGGGAGGGCCAGCCAAGCGATTCGCCCGAGTTCCTGCGGCCCCGCCTCCACCCGGGGAGCCGGCCTCAGGCCCGGTCGTCGCGACCGGGGAGTGGAGTCAGGCGCAGGGCGTAGGCGGCGTGATCGAGGAGGTCGCGGGGCAGCCTGATGCGCACGCCCTCCGCGTCGGGCTTCCAGTCCAGGTCGCCTTCGTGGCCGAGGAGCCGGAAGCGGCTCTGGGGCAGCGGACCCAGCCCGCGGATGGTGATCCAGCGCGTCGCGAAGCGGTCGTTGATGGCTCCGTCCCCGACGCGATTGTAGTAGTCCGCGAAGAGCGCGGGTACGTCTGCGCCTTCGGGGTACATGATGTCGCCCCAGAGCACGGACGGCGCATAGCGGTCGATCAGCTCGCGCCAATGGGCGTCGGCATAGGTGACATGCTCCGGATCCCGCAGGACCGTCGAGTAGATCTTCTCGGGGGAATCGATCCGCTCCGGGTTCAGAAGCCAGTCCATACCGCCGGAGTAGTAGATCCCGAAGCGCAGGCCGGACCGGGTCTCGTCCAGCGGGGTCATCCGGTCTCCTCGAGCGAGCCTCGCCAGCGGGCAACGCTCCCCAACGCAGAAGGTCCCAGCCCGCCCGGTGGTCCCTGGTCCGACATCAGATCATGGCCCGAGGGCGTGCTCCAGGGTGTCGCTTCTCGGATCCGGCCGCGTGCTTCAGCCGCCGTTGAGCGCGTCCGATGCGACGCCGACGCTCGTTGCACCCGTCGACCCAGGCTGCGGTCACGAACTCGGCTTCTTCGAAGCTCCGCCAGCGTTCCTGGCGAGCCCCAGGAGCGCCACGAACGAGAAGCCGGCTCCCGCGAAGAATGTGCCCTCGGGGCCGACCCGCTGCCACAGGGCTCCGGCCAGCAGGCTCGCTCCCAGGGCGGCTACTCCCGTCACCAGGTGGAACACGCCGAAGCCCGTGCCGCGTCGAGCGACGGGGGTTGCATCGGCGATGCTCGCCGCCAGGAGCCCCTGCGTCGCGCCCATGTGCAGGCCCCACAGGGCCACCCCGAGGGCCACGCCGCCCAGGCTCCGTGCCTGGGCCAGGACGAGGTCCGCGACGATCAGCAGCCCCAGCCCCAGGGCGAGCACCGTGGGACGCGGCACGCGATCCGAGAGCCAGCCCGACGGGTACGACGAGGTCGCATACGCGATGTTCATTCCGACCAGCACCAGGGGAGCCAGAGCCACGGGCAGGCCGAGCCCGTCGGCCCGCAGGATCAGGAAGGCCTCGCTGAAGCGCGCCAACGCGATCACCGCACCGAGCCCCACGAGCCACCAGTAGTGGCTCCCGAGGCCCGCCAGGTCCGCGACGCGGATCGGTGTACGCGCGCCCCCTTCCGGTCGCGGTCGCGGTCGCGGTCGCGGTCGCACAGGCTCTCGGACGCCCAGCCAGAGCGCGGCCACGGCCGCGAGCGCGGGCAGCACGGCCCAGCCGAAGACGACCCGGAAGCGGTCGCCGGTGAGAGCCATTCCGGCGATCGCGAGCAACGGACCCAGGAACGCACCCACCGTGTCGAGCGACTGGCGGAGTCCATAGCTCGCCCCGCGCAGCTCGGGCGGCGCCAGGTCTCCGATCAAGGCGTCGCGCGGGGCGCCCCGGATGCCCTTTCCGATCCGGTCCACGAAGCGCGCGCCGAACACCCAGCCCACGGTCGGGGCCAGAGCGAAGAGGGGCTTGGTCGCGGCCGCGAGCCCGTACCCCACGAGGGTCAGTGACTTCCGGCGTCCGAGCCAGTCGGAGAGCGCGCCCGAGAAGACGCGCGTGATCGACGCGGTCGCCTCGGCCACGCCCTCGATCAGACCGACCTGCAGCGTCGTCGCTCCCAGGACCGAAACCAGAAAGACGGGCAGCAGGCCGTGGATCGCCTCCGACGAGGTGTCCATCAGCAGGCTCACTCCGCCGAGAGCCCAGATCCCCCGCGGGATGCGAGCCCGTCCCGGGCGCCGCGCCGCGCTCTCGTCTTCGGCCGCGCCCCGTCGCACGCGGCCATGGTAGTGGGCCGTGGCCCCGCTGCGCTTCGGAGCGCGACCTTCCGCGCTGAGGACTCCGCTCAGTGCGCGATCGTGTGCGCCTCGCGCGCGCCGCGAACCAGCCGCCCGGGCAGCGCCCCGGTCGCCTCGCCGCACTCGAAGGTGACCTCGCCGCCCACCACGGTCGCCACGTAGCCCGAGGCTCCCTGCAGGAGGCGCTTGCCGCCCGCGGGCAGATCGTGAACGATCCTGGGGGCTTCGAGGCGCAGGTTCGCGAGGTCGATCAGGTTGAGGTCGGCCCGCAGGCCGACCTCGAGGGCGCCGCGATCCGCGAGTCCCACCAGGCGAGCGGTGTCGGAGGCCTGGCGCTGGACGAGCCACTCGACGGGCAGGCGCTCGCCGCGGGTTCGGGCACGGCCCCAGTGCGCGAGCAGGAAGGTCGGGAAGCTCCCGTCGCAGATCATCCCGCAGTGCGCGCCGGCGTCGCCGAGGCCGGGGACGGTGTGGGGTGCGAGCAGCATCTCGCGGGTGACGTCGAGGTTGCCCTCGGTGTAGTTGAGCAGCGGCCGGTAGAGCAGGGCGCGGCCATCGTCGTCGAGCAGGCGCTCGTAGGCGAGGGCCGCGGGCTCGACGCCACGCCCCCTGGCCTCGGCCGCGAGGCTGCGATCGGGCGCGGGCTCGTAGTCGGGAGGGTCCCCGAGCGAGAAGATCCGCTCGAAGTCGAAGACCAGCCGCCCCAGGCCGGGAGCGGGTGACTCGGCGAGGATCCGGGCACGCAGCTCGGGATCGCGCAGCCGTGCGACCCGCTCGCCGAGCGGCAGGCTCGCGACCTGGCGGTAGCTCGGATGGCTCGAGAAGGGATGGAGCGAGGCCGAGAGCCCGAGCATCAGCCCGATCGCGCGCACCGGCACCTGGGCCTTCATCGGGAGCCCGCGCGCAACGGCGCGGTCGATGCGCGCCAGCAGATCCCTCCAGGCGTCCGCCTGCGCATCGGCCTGGGCGATGCTGACCGAGAGCGGGCGGCCCGAGACCTGGACCATCCTCTCGAGCAGGCCGAACTCCGCGTCGCGGTCGCGCTCGCGAAAGTCGGCGACCGCCTCGAAGACCCCGCCCCCCGTCTTCGCGAGCCCGCGCGCGATGCCGAGCAGCTCGTCCTCCCCGGCGGTCAGGCTCGGCGTGAACTCACCGTCGCGCGTCCGGTGGTTGGTGGTGCGCGAGGTCGAGAAGCCCAGCGCGCCCGCGCGGACCGCCTCGCCGGCAAGGCGCGCCATGGTCTCGATCTCGTCTCGCGTGGGGGTCTCGGTGTGGTCGGCGCCGCGCTCGCCCATCACGTAGGCGCGCAGCGCGCCGTGGGGGAGCTGTGCGGCGACGTCGAGCGTGTACCGCCGGCGCCCGATCGCAGCGAGGTACTCGGGGAAGCTCTCCCACTCCCAGGCGATCCCCTCGGCCAGGGCCGTGCCCGGGATGTCCTCGACGCCCTCCATCAGGCGGATCAGCCAGTCGTGGCGCTGGGGGTCGGCAGGCGCGAAGCCGACTCCGCAGTTGCCCATCACCACCGTCGTGACGCCGTGCCAGCACGAGGGCGTGAGCTGCGAGTCCCAGCTGACCTGGCCGTCGTAGTGGGTGTGCACATCGACCCAGCCGGGCGTGACGAGAAGCCCGTCTGCGTCGATCTCGCGCCGGCCGCGGCCGACCCCGCGCGCGATCTCGGCGATGCGTCCAGCCCGGATCGCCACGTCGGCGGTCCGCGCGGGACCGCCGCGGCCGTCCACCACGGAGCCGCCTCGAATCACCAGGTCATGCACTCGCCGCCCTCCCTGGGGCTCCATCCTATACGATGCGGATGACGATGCGATGCGGGCGGCGCAGCGGGCTCTCGAAGGGCCTCGCCGCTGCGGGAGGAGCGCGATGGACTTTCCGGTGATCTCGGCCGACTCGCACATCACCGAGCCGCCCCACACCTACGTGGACTACATCGACCCGGCGTGGCGCGATCGCGCACCGCACCTCGAGGACGGCGGCGAGGCGGGCGACCTGTTCTGGATCGACGGCATGCCGCGGCCGATCCCGATGGGCCTGGTGGCGGCCGCCGGGAAGCCCGCCGAGGAGATCCGCGTCGGAGGGGTGCGCTTCGAGGATCTTCACCGCAGCGGCTGGGATCCCAAGGTGCGCCTGGCCGACCAGGACCGCGACGGGGTGGCGGCCGAGATCATCTACCCGACGGTCGGCATGGTCCTCTGCAATCACCGCGACTTCGACTACAAGAAGGCCTGCTTCGACGCCTACAACCGCTGGGTCTCGGAGTACTGCGCCACGCATCCCGCGCGTCTGCTCGGCTGCGGCCAGACGGCCATGCGATCCCCCGAAGAGGGCGTTCGCGATCTCGAGTCGATCCGCAGGCTCGGCTTGCGCGGCGTGATGATGCCGGGCAACCCGGCGGTCGAGGACTACGACTCGAAGCTCTACGACCCGTTCTGGGAGGCCGCCATCGATCTGGGACTGCCGCTCTCGTTCCACATCCTGACCACGCGCGAGACCGCCCCGGTGCGCGGACCCCTGATGAACGGCTTCCTCTCGGTGATTCGAGGTTGCCAGGACATCATGGGGACCCTGATCCTGGGAGGGGTGTTCGAGCGCCACCCCGACCTGAAGGTCGTGTGCGTCGAGGCGGACGCCGGGTGGGTGCCCCACTACATGTACCGGATGGACCACGCCTACAAGCGACACCGCTTCTGGCTGCCCGCGGGCCAGGAGCTGTCGCGGCTGCCCTCCGAGTACTTCCGCGAGAACATCTACACGACCTTCCAGGACGACTGGGTGGCGTTTCGGATGGCGGACCAGATGAACTGGCGGCGCCTGCTGTGGGCGAACGACTTTCCCCACTCGGACTCCACCTGGCCCGACTCTCAGGCGATGCTCGCGCGCCACTCGCAGCACCTGAGCGAGGAGCAGAAGCGTGGGATCCTGTGCGAGAACGTCGGGGAGCTCTACGGGATCGACCTGAGCCGGCTCTAGCGTTCCACGGGCCGGGCGCCATCCGGTTCAGAAGGCGGTGCAGGCGGCGGTGTCGACGCCGGTGCAGAGCGCCGCTCGATCAGGACCAGCAACGCCTCGAGCGCTCGCGCCTGGCCTCGCGTTCCGCAGAGCTCCCCATCGCGGTGCCAGCCCTGGTCTCCGAGCAGGTGCAGGTGGCAGTCGTACACCACGCTGTAGCTCGAGGCGCGCGGGCCGACCAGGCGCAGGGCCACACCTTCGAGCCGCCTCGCCTGGCCCCGGCTGCCGCACAGGCTCCCGGCGGGCAGCCAGCCCGTATCGCCCTGGTCCTGCGTATGGCACAGGTACTCGAGCTCAAGCCCCTTCGGCGGGTCGACGAGCTCGAGCGTCAGCCCCTCGAGGGCGAGACCGCGACCTCGCGTTCCGCACCACCGGGAAGGGTCGCACTCCCGGTCTCCTCGCGTCGCAATGTGCACCGTTCCTCGAAGGTCGACCGAGCCCGCCTTGGGACCCGGCGCCGCGACCGGCGGCAGGGGCTCGGGCGCCAGGGGCTCGCTCGCGACCCCTGCGGCAAGAAGCGAGATCATCCCCACGAGAGCGCCGCGGATCATCTCCCCATTCTGACCGGCCTCGCGGCCGATCCCAAGCGGGAGGCGAGCGGGACCCGCACTCTTCCGCGAAGGGGCCGGAGCTCCCGGGCTCGCAGCCGCCTCGCGGCGCGCTCCCGGCCGGCCCGCTACCCTGGCCGCTCCCCCCGATCGGATCGGCGCGGTACCGGGGCCCTCCAGATCGGATCGCTCCGCTCCGGTCGCTCGAAGGGGGGAAGGTGCAGGACTGGCTCGGCGAGTTCGGCTGGACTGCGGCGCTCGACGTCGCGATCGTCGCAGCGCTGATCTACGGCGTGATCGTGTGGCTGCGCCGCTCGCGCGGCCAGCTCGTCGCCGCCGGGGTCGCGGGGCTCGCCGGCCTGTACGCGCTGGCCGCGAGCTTCGGCCTCGACCTGGTGACGCACGTCTTCCAGACGCTGGCGGCGGGGCTGCTGCTCGCCGGTGTCATCGTCTTCCAGGACGAGCTGCGCCAGGGATTCGAGGCGCTGGCGGCGTGGGCCCTGCGGCGGCGGATCGACCCGCGGCCGCGCCTCGACACTCGCGACATCCTCGTCGAGACGCTCTTCGACCTGGCCCGGCGCAAGGTCGGAGCGCTCGTCGTGCTTCCGGGTCGACAGCCGCTCGAGCGACACCTGCAGGGGGGCGTGCGCCTCGACGGTCGCCTCTCGACGGCGCTGCTCTCGAGCCTCTTCGACCCGCACTCCGACGGGCACGATGGGGCAGTCCTCATCGAGAACCGGCAGGTGCTGCGCTTTGGAGCGCACCTGCCGCTGTCGCGCGGACCCACGGCGCCGGGCCTCGGAACCCGGCACAGTGCCGCGCTCGGCCTGGTCGAGCGTAGCGATGCGGTGTGCCTGGTCGTGTCCGAGGAGCGCGGACGCGTGTCGCTCGCTGCCCTCGGGCGGCTGCGCGAGGCCACGACGCCGAGCGAGCTGGGTCGCTGGATCGACGAGTTCTACCGCCAGGTGCACCCGCTCTCGCGGCCCCGGCGAAGCCTGCTTCGAGCCTGGACCGGTCACTGGCCCGCCAAGGCCCTGGCGGTGGTCACCTCGCTGCTGCTCTGGACGATCTGGGTTCCCGGTTCACGATCCATCGAGACCACGCTCGAGGTCCCGGTGAAGGTCACCGGTCTTCCCCCGGGCTGGATCGTGACCGCGGTCGACCCCCCGCGCCTGCGGGCGGTCGTGCGCGCGACGCGGCGGGACCTGCTGTGGATGGATCGCGACGCGCTGCGGGTCGACCTGAACGCCGCCGCGGCGACCCGTGGCCGCCGGAGCTATCCGGTCACGGAGCGCGACGTGTCAGCTCCGGACGGGATCGTCCTGCGCCGCCTCGAGACCCATCGCGTGCGCCTGGACCTGCGCCGGGGCGCGGCGCGCGCCCCCGCTCGCTAACCGCGCTCGTCGAGCCGCAGCGAGAGCGAGTTCATGCAGTAGCGCTGGCCGGTGGGCCGGGGCCCGTCGGGGAACACGTGCCCCAGGTGGGAGTCGCACGCCGCGCACAGCACCTCGGTTCGCCGCATTCCCGCACTCGCGTCCTCCACGGTCCGCAGGTGGTCGGGATCGATCGGCTCCCAGAAGCTCGGCCAGCCCGTACCCGAGTCGTACTTGGTGCTCGAGTCGAAGAGCTCGAGCCCACAGCCCGCGCAGCGGTAGATCCCGTCCTGCTTGCAGTTCCAGTAGCGCCCCTGGAACGCCGGCTCCGTCGCCTGCTCGCGGCAGACCGCGTACTCCTCGGGCGAGAGCTCTCTCCGCCACTCCTCGTCGGTCTTCTCGACGCGCTTGGGCATGGACGCTCCTTCCGGTGCGAGGGTAAGAGACGATCTCGCTCGGCGATTGTACACGGGTCCGAGCGGGCCCGCCCGGGCCGTCGTCGATCCGGGGTGTCGCCGATCCGGGGTGTCGCCGATAGGGAGGCTCGGCCAGACA
>JBHHYV010000141.1:0-8262 GCA_046757685.1 Myxococcota bacterium | reverse complement strand
CAGCGTATGGTCGACGAGGATCGCTACTGCGTCGACGTCCTGCTGCAGCTCGCGGCCGTGCAGGCGGCGCTCGATCGAGCGGGCAAGCTGATGTTGGGTGCTCACGTGGACACCTGCCTCGCTTCGGCGATCCGCAGCGGCAACCCTCGCGAAGGGCGCAAGAAGGTGAACGAGCTCATGGAGATCTTCACGCGCTTCGGTCACATCCGGGCGCGCTGACGATGGCCGCGCTTGCGACCACCTTGCTGGGGGAAGGGGTCGGCCGCTGCGCCGCCCATCCGATCGGAGGCGAGCCATGAAGCACAGCGTGCCGAACCTGAGCGAGCCCACGGCTTGTCACCGATGCCTCTTCTGCCGAATGCGGACGGATCTTCGCTTTGCGCGGGTGTGGGTCTGCCCGATCTGCCGCGATCAGCTCTACGACTTCTTCTGGGCGTCCGCAGTCCAGGCCATCGTGACCGTTGCGTTCGGTCTGGGGAGCCTGTTCTTCGTGGCCGAGGAGATCCTGCTCTTCACGGCCCTCGTCTTCATCAAGCACCGGATTCCGCCGCCTTGGGAGCGTGGCGCATGACCTGTACCTTCGATCGGACGTACGGCAAGCGATGGGCGGTCGGCGAGGTACGACGTCCATCGAGCCTCGCGGATCCGCGAGGGCGGGCGACGGGGACTCCGGGGGCGGGTGGCGCGCCGCTCGGCTAGCCTCCTGCGAGCTTCCGCGGGCTCCTCCCGGATGAATGGACGAGTGAATGGAAGGACAGGGGCGCAGGTCTCAAGGCTGCAGATTGGGCCGCCGATAGCTGGGAGACCGGTAGATCCTCGTGTAGCCTAGCCGGAGATCGCGAGACTGGATGCGGATGCGAACCCTCACATTGATCACCCTCGTGGCTGCCTGGATGCTACCGGCAACCGGGTGGCCGTGTCCGTCGTCCGAGGCGAGGTCGCACCCGCACCCCCACGCCGCGATCGTCCACGAGCATTCGGGTAGCCTGGCGCCCGCGGATCACGCGCCAGCCCAGGTCTCGACCCAGCCGAGCTGCTGCGCACGGGGACTCGAGCTGCCCGAGGTCCCAACGCTGGCCCCGGATGCCCAGCCGCGCCCCAGGCTCTCCATGGCCGTGCCTCCGGTCGTACGTACCCTTCCCGCCCCGCCCGCCGCGGCGGCGACAGAGGCGCAGCTTCCGAGCGATCCACCGCCGCGCCTACCCTTCGCGCGCACGCGTCGTCCGCTGCGCATCTAGCCCCCTCCAGGTTCGATCGCCATGGGCGTTCCCCGGCTGGTGCCGGGGCATCCATGAACCTGGAGGTGCTATGCGACCGATTCTCTGCGCTGCCGCGCTGGCCGCGCTGGTCCTCGCGACGTCGAGTCCCGCGGGGTCCCAGACACACTCGAACCTGCTGACGGCCGACGATGCCGTGCGCGAGGCGCTGGCCTCGAATCGAGAGCTCCAGGCCGCACGCTTCGCGATCGATGTGGCGCGAGGAGGCCTGCTCGGGGCGGGGCGCCTCGAGAACCCCGCACTCGAGATGGGCTTTGCAGATGACTTCGCCTTCGGCTCGGAAGGCGAGCGCTCCGGGTCGGTAGGCCTCGCCCAGCGCTTTCCGATCACTGCGCGGCTCGCCCGAGAGAAGGACGTGGCCCGCAGAGATGTCACGATCGCCGAGAGCGAGGTCCGGAACTTCGTCCGGCAGCTCGTCGCCGAGGTCCAGGCGGCCTTCTATGGGGTCCGCGCCCGCGACGACCAGCTCGAGGTCAACCGTCAGCTCATCGAGTCCGTTCGCAAGGTCGAAGACACGACGGCCCGCAGGTTGAAGGCCGCGGAGGCGTCTCGCGCCGAGCTGAGCCTCCTGCGCATCGAGCGGCTGCGCCTGGAGCAGGAGGCACGACGCCTGACCCGTGAGCGGGAGATCGCGGCCGCGGCCCTGGCGCGCCTCCTCGGACGCGCCACGCCGGCGGGCCTCTCCCCGGTCGGCGAGCTCGATCCGGGCCCGGTGTCGCTCTCTCCGCCGGGGGCGGGTGACCTGTCGGGACGGCCCGATCTCGAGGTCAAGCGGCGAGAGATCGAGCGTGCCGACGCCGACCGCGCTCTGGCCCGCGCCCAGATCTGGGAGGACTGGACGCTGGGGCTGGGCTACCAGGGGGACCGGCAGGTCTTCGACGCTCCGATCGGGATCAAGCGCGACTCGTTCGTGTCGGTCGGCGTCAGCATTCCGCTGCCACTCTGGAACCGACAGCAGGGTCGCATCGCGGCGGCGGAGGCCGAGCTCCGCCGCTCGCACCGCTCGCTCGACGCGTTGACCCTTCGCGTCACCGAAGAGACCCTGGCCGCGCAGGCCCGCGTTCGTACGCTCCGCTCGAGCGTGGACGCCTACGCCAGCGACATCCTTCCCGAGGCGACCCGCGCGCAGCATCTCTTCGAGCGCGGATATCGGCAGGGTCTGGTCGGAATCGCCGAGCTTCTCCAGGCTCAACGACAGTACATCGAGGCTCGATCGCTCTACATCGAGCTCCTTGGCGAGCTTCGCCAGGCCGTGATCGCGCTCGAGGCCGCAACGGGCTCGAGTCCCTATCTGAACACGCTGCGCAATCCAGGAGGCGCACCATGAGATTCCTCGTCTACGGCGTTGCATTGGTCTTTGGGATGGCGAGCCCGGTGCTCGCTCACGAGGGCCACACAGACGCTCCCGGAAGTGACTCCGCCACGGGCGCATCCGCGGGACCGATCGAGGTCTCCGAGATCGCGCAGCGCAACCTTGGACTGAAGGTCCAGGAGGCCGAGCTCCGCTCGATCGAAACGACCCTTCGCGTGATCGGCGAGATCTGGGCCGACCCGACGCGCTCGGGGACGGTCTCGAGCCGAATCGCGGGGCGGGTGTCCGCCCTTCTTGCCCAGGAAGGTGAACGCGTCGAGAAGGGCCAGGATCTCGTCGAGGTCGAGAGTCTCCAGCTCGGGGACCCGCCACCCCGCGTTCGCTACGCCTCGCCAGTGAGCGGCGTGGTGACCGACCGCCACGTCGTCGTGGGGGACGACGTCCAGCCGAATCGCCATCTCTTCGAGGTGGCGGACCTCGGCGAGGTGCTGGCCATCGGCCGGGTCTTCGAGGGGCAGATCGGCCAGGTCGCAGTCGGCCAGAAGGTGCGCGTGCGCGTCCCGAGCTACCCGAAGGAGGTGTTCGAGGGCGTGGTCGAGCGGCTGGGCGGAACGCTCGACGCCAAGAGCCGTTCGCTCGCCGTCTACGTGAGGGTGCGCAACCACGACGGTCGCCTCCGACCCCACATGCGCGCCACCCTCAGCCTGGTCACCGGGGGAGCCGACCTTGCGCTCGCGATCCCGAAGAGCGCCATCCTGGGAGAGGCCGGCCAGCTCTACACGTTCGTCCAGGACGAGGACCGCCCCGAGCGCTTCGAGCGCCGCCCGCTCGCGCTGGGCATCTCGAGCGATCGCTTCGTCGAGGTGATCGAAGGGCTCTACCCCGGCGAGCGGGTCGTCACCGAGGGAAACTACTCGCTTCAGTACCTGAAGCCCTCCGCGAGCGGAGACGAGCAGGAGTCCCCGAAAGAAGCGGTTGCAGAGCATGACGAGGGCGCTTCCGCTCACACCCGGCGCCTCTGGCGGGGCGGGACGCTCTGGGCCCTCGGGGGTCTCGTCGCCCTTGCCCTGGCGGCAGCGGCGGCGCGGATGCTTCGCAGGCGCTCTCGCCCGGTGCCCGAGGGACGCTAGGCATGCTGAACCGCCTGATCGAGTTCTCGCTGCGCAACCGGATGTTCGTGGTGGCAGCATCGCTCTTGATCTTCGTCTATGGGGTCGTGGTCATCCGCGACCTTCCGATCGATGTCTTCCCAGACCTGAACCGCCCGCTCGTCACCATCCTGACCGAGGCTCCGGGACTCGCGCCCGAGGAGGTCGAGACGCTCGTCACCTGGCCGCTCGAGACGGCCGTGAACGGAGCGCCCGGCGTCGTGCGCGTGCGCTCCAACTCGGGCATCGGCCTGTCGATCCTCTTCGTCGAGTTCAACTGGGGCATGGACATCTACCGGGCGCGCCAGCTCGTGCAGGAGCGGCTCCAGCTTGCAGCGGAGCGGCTCCCCCAGGACGTCGCTCCCGTCATGGGCCCCATCTCCTCGATCATGGGGGAGATCCTGCTGATCGGGGTATCGAGCCCCGAGGGCGGCACCCCCCCGCTCGAGCTGCGAAGCATCGCGGACTGGCAGATTCGTCAGCGCCTGTTGACGATCCCGGGAGTCGCGCAGGTGATCCCGATCGGCGGAGGCGTCAAGCAGTACCAGATCCTCGCGGATCCCGAGCGCATGGCGGCGTACGGGGTGACCCTCGAGCAGGTCCTGACGGCAGCGGCCCGCTCCCAGATCAACACGCCCGGCGGCTTCCTGCACGCGGCGCACCGCGAGGCGCTGGTGCGCAACATCGCGCGAACCACCGATCTCGACGCCATCCGGGCCACCGTCGTCGCCTCGCGAGACGAGGTTCCGGTGCGACTGGCGGACGTGGCCGACCTTGCGATCGACCACAACATCATGCGTGGGGATGCGGGCGTCGACGCACAGCCGGCCGTCATCGTGTCGGTCCAGAAGCAGCCGGGAATCGACACGATCGCGCTCACGGCCAAGGTCAAGAAAGCGCTCGCCGAGATCCAGCAGGGCCTTCCGGAGGGGGTAGAGCTCCGCCTGCTCTTCCAGCAGGCTCGCTTCATCGACGCCGCGATCGCCAACGTCGAGGAGGCGATTCGCGACGGCGCCGTCATGGTCGTGATCGTGCTCTTTCTCTTCCTGCTCAACGTACGAACCACGCTGATCACCCTGACCGCGATTCCACTCTCGTTCGTGGCCACGGCGATCTTCTTTCACCTGACGGGGATCTCGATCAACACCATGACACTCGGCGGGCTGGCCGTCGCGATCGGCATGGTGGTGGACGACGCGATCGTCGATGTCGAGAACGTGTTCCGGCGTCTGCGCGAGAACCGCCACCTCTCCACCCCCCGCCCGGTTCTTCGCACGATCGCGGACGCGTCGGCCGAGGTCCGGAACCCGATCCTCTATGCGACATTGCTCATCATCCTGGTGTTCGTCCCGCTCTTCGGGCTCGCAGGGATCGAGGGCCGGCTCTTCGCACCCATCGGCGTGGCGACGATCGTCGCGATGATCGCGTCCTTCCTGGTCTCGCTCACCGTCATCCCGGCTCTCTGCTCGTACCTGCTTCCGCGCATGAAGCGGATGGAATCGGAGGAGGACGGCTGGCTGGTGCGCCACCTGAAGGATCTCGACCGGCGCTTCCTGCTCGGTCCGGCGCTCGACCACCCGCTCGCGGCACTCGCGATCGCCAGCGCCCTCGTCGCCGGCTCCTTCTCGCTCTACCCGCTGATGGGAAAGGAGTTCCTGCCGGAGTTCAACGAGGGCACCGCGACGGTGACGGTACTCGTGGCTCCGGGGACGTCGCTCGAGGAGTCGAACCGGATCGGAAGGATCGCCGAGCGGCTGCTCCTCTCCATCCCGGAGATCGACCACACCGGACGCCGCACGGGTCGCGCCGAGCTCGACGAGCACGCCGAGGGGGTCCACTACTCGGAGATCGACGTCGATCTCCTGCCCTCTGAGCGATCTCGGGAGGAGATCCTCGGGGAGATCCGCGAGAAGCTCTCGGCGATCCCGGGCACGGCACTCAACGTCGGCCAACCGATCTCCCACCGGCTCGACCACATGCTCTCGGGCGTGCGCGCCCAGGTGGCCGTGAAGCTCTTCGGGGAGGACCTCGGCCTGCTTCGCGCGAAGGCCGCCGAGATCCAGGCGGCCCTCGGTCGCGTTCCGGGGGTGGTCGATCTGCAGACGGAGAAGCAGGTCCTGATCCCGCAGGTACGCGTCTCGCTCGATCGCGATCGCGCCCAGCTCTACGGCGTGCAGGTCGGCGACCTGGCCGAGCTGCTCGAGACCGCGCTCAACGGACGGGTCGTGGGCCAGGTGCTGGACGGGCGGCGGACCTACGACGTCTATGTCTGGTACGCCGAGCCCTTTCGGGGGGACGTCCGAGCTATCGGCGAGATGTTGGTGGACACGCCCTCGGGCGAGAAGGTCCCGCTGGCGCTGCTCGCGGACGTACGCGAGGCCAAGGGCCCGAACATCATCAACCGCGAGAATGTGCGCCGGCGCATCGTGGTGTCGGCCAACGTCTCGGGACGGGATCTGGGCTCCGCGGTCGCAGACATGCAGGCGGCCCTGCGCGGCGTCGACCTGCCTCCGGGCTACTCGATCCGCTTCCAGGGACAGTTCCAGAGCCAGCAGGAGGCCACGCGCCTGATCGCGCTCCTCAGCCTGTTCACGCTGGCGACCATGTTCCTGCTGCTCTACGCGCACTTCCGCAGCGCCATGATCGTGGGGCAGATCCTCCTGAACATCCCGCTCGCGTTCATCGGTGGCCTCGCCCTCACCTACGTGATGGTCGGGACGGTGTCGATCGCGACGCTCGTGGGGTTGATCACGCTGGCCGGCATCGCCTCGCGCAACACGATCATGATGCTCTCCCACTACCTGCACCTGATGGAGCACGAGGGAGAGCGTTTCGATCGGCAGATGATCGTACGCGGATCCCTCGAGCGGCTCGTGCCGGTGACGATGACGGCGCTGGTCGCCGGTCTCGCGCTGGTCCCTCTCGTGCTCTCCGCGGGGGAGGCGGGCAAGGAGATCCTCTACCCCGTGGCGATCGTGATCCTGGGGGGGCTGCTCAGCTCGACGCTCCTCAACATGGCCGTCACCCCTGCCCTCTTCTTCCGGTTCGGACGGCGCGCCGCGGAGCACTACCTGGCTCGCGAGAGCGGCAACCCGCTCGATGCGATCTCGGCGGTCGCAACGAGCCCCGCAACCTCACTCGAGCCGTCCCGGTAGGTCACCTGGACGACTCGACCCAACCCACGCAAGGAGACTCCAGATGTCCAGATCGACTCTCTTGTCCCGGCTCATCGCCTCGACACTGCTGGCTCTGCCGCTCGCGAGCGGCGCCCACTCGGAACACGAAGACGAGGCGCACGGAGCCTCCGAAGCGGGGCACGCCGGCGAGCACGACGGCCACGCGAGTGCCCCATCGCAGCCTGCGAGCCTGGCCGGCGCCTGGAGCGCGTTGATGGCGGCGCGAGACGGCATCGCCACCGACCTCGAGAGTGGCGCGCTGGGCCAGGTCCACGCCAAGGCGGAGCCGCTCCCGGAGCTGGTCGCCACCCTGGTCGGAAAATCGGGAGATCTCGAGGCGGGCCGCCGCGCGCGCGTGGAGGGAGCAGCCAGGCAGGTGAAGCGCATCGCCGACGCGCTGCACAATGCCGCCGACGGCGGGGACGCCGCCCGCACCCGAAAGGCCCTCTCCAGGCTCGACGGGCTACTCCAGCTGATCCGCGCGCAGTATCCGGCGGGCGCCCTGGATGCGAAGCCCGACGGTCACGAAGGTCACTCCGCGGTGTCGGGGTATGCCTCTGGGATGCGTGCGCACATGGAGCGGCCTGCGGGCATGGTGAAGGCAGCTCCACGGGCGACCCTTCGAGTCCGGGCCTTCGACCGGCTTCGCTTCGAGCCGAACCGGATCGAGGTTCGGGCGGGCGTGCCGACCCGGATCGTCCTCGAGAACGAGGGAGCATCCGAGCACTCCCTGGTCGTCAAGACGCCCGACGGATCCCGGGACTGGGTCCATCTTCACGTTCTTCCGGGAGCGACCAAGGCCGCGACCTTCCAGCTCGATCAGCCCGGCACCTACCCGGTCGCCTGCGCGATTCCGGGCCACGCCGAAGGCGGGATGATCGGCACCCTCGTGGTGCTGCCAGGCCGTGCGCAAGCGAGGGCGACCCTCAGGAGTCCGTCGCCGGCCCTCCCGGCCCGGCCGTCGTCAGGCGTAGGCCGTTGAAGATCACGAGCAGCGACGTGCCCATGTCGGCCGCGATCGCGCTCCAGAGGGTGGCACTCCCGAGGAACGCCAGGATCACGAAGGCGACCTTCACCGACAGGGCCAGGGCGATGTTCTGTCGGATGACACGGAGCGTTCGCCTCGCGTGAGCGATGAGCCAGGGAATTCGGCTCAGGTCGTCTCCCATCAGCGCGATGTCGGCGGTCTCGATCGCGGCGTCGCTCCCTGCCGCCCCCATGGCGATCGCGACGCTGGCACGAGCCATCGCGGGCGCGTCGTTGACACCGTCTCCGATCATGGCGAGGGGCGCGTGACGCGCCACCAGTGCCTCGATGGCTGCGAGCTTGTCTTCGGGAAGGAGCTCCGC
>JBHHYV010000140.1:0-8281 GCA_046757685.1 Myxococcota bacterium | reverse complement strand
CCCGCCCGGTCGCGGTCGCGGTCGCTGCAGACGCGGACACCGAACCCGTCGGCGTCCGCCACACAGTGCGAGTCATCGGAGAGAAAGAGCACGGCACTCTGGAGCATCGCAGCCTCCCGACCCCCACCCGAGGGGATGCGAGTCCGCGGCAGCAAGCTACGTGCCGCCGCCGCGGCCACGCCCGGACCCCGCCCCGCGCCTCGCTCTCACCCCTCGTCGACCCAAATGGCTGCGAGCGGCGGGGGACGGCTCAGCGCTTGCGGCCTCCGCGGAAGAGGCTGCCCGCCCCTTCCAGCAGCTTCTGGCCCTTGTCACGAGCTTCGCCGACCGCCCGGCCGGCGCGGTCCTCGAGAGTCTTGGCGCTGCCCGAGAGCCCCGCCGGCAGGCTGCCCAGACGCTGCAGTCGACCCCGGAGCTGGCGAGCGATGGCTCCCGGCAGCCCCCCGCCCGAGCGAGCGATCCCCTGCAGGATCGCGCGCGTGACCACCGCGACGACCTGGGCCATCTCGAGCGGATGGCTCGCACTCCCCACGTCTCGCAGCGAGATCTCGGGAACGTCGACGCGGATCTCGGAGAGCTTCCCGACGAGACGCAGGTCTGCATGCACGTTCCGGATGACCAGCCGCTGGATCGCCACGTCCGGGCCCGACGCGTCGCTCTCGCCGCCGGCTCCCGAGGGCTGGGCCGAGGCGCCCGTCCCGAGCTGGTCGAGCAGCACCCCGTAGTTGGTACGGCCGCCCCGCTGCTCGAGGCGGACGGAGACGCCGTCGATCTCGACGCTCGGAATCACCAGCGGATCCGAGCTCAGGCGCGACAGCGGCAGGTCGACGCGGATCGATCCCAGGTCGAAGAAGTCCCGGTCGCTGAAGCCGGCGGGATTCGCCACCCGCAGGCCGCGCAGCCCGAAGCGACCCGCGATCGGCCGGAGGGTCACCAGGCCCACGCGCGTCTTCACTCCGAGAGCCGCCTCGCCTCCCTTCTCGATCGCGGTCCCGATCAGGCGGTCGGCAAAGAAGAGTGCCGCTCCTACCAGGATCACGACTCCCAGAACGAACGCTGCCAGAAGCTTCACGCGCGGCTCCTCCCGATGGGGCCGCAGGCCCCGTTCTGCCGTTCTCCCCTTCCCAAGGGGGGGAGATCCCGCTCCATCGTAGCGTCGCGTGTGCCGAGGGGGTTGGCCCGCGAGCGGATCCTGGGTCAATCTCCCGGCGGGCGGCGCGACTCGGCCGCCCGGGAGGTTCCTTGAGCTCCGCCAGGCGTTTTCCAGCTCTGCGGCACGAGATCGCGGGCATCTCCGTCGAGGCGCTGGCCCGGGAGTTCGGGACCCCTCTGTGGGTCTACGACACGGAGACGATCGCCCGCCAGCTCGAGCGCCTGCGCGCATTCGACGTGGTCCGTTACGCGCAGAAGGCGAACGGCAGCCTGGCGATCCTCGACCAGCTGCGGCGTCTCGGAGCCCGTGTCGATGCAGTGAGCGCCGGCGAGGTCCACCGCGCGCTGGCCGCAGGCTTCAAGGGTGGCGACGAGGCGCACTCGATCGTCTACACGGCGGACCTCTTCGATCGCGACGCGCTCGAGCTCGTGCTGAAGCACCGCATCCACGTGAACTGTGGCTCGCCCGACATGATCGATCAGTACGGCGAGCGGGCCCGTGGGAGTGAGATCACGCTGCGCATCAACCCAGGCTTCGGGCACGGCCACCACCGCAAGACGAACACCGGCGGCGCGCACTCGAAGCATGGAATCTGGTACGAGCAGATCGGGGAGAGCCTCGCGCGCGCCCGCCGTCACGAGCTCGGGATCCACGGCGTCCACGTTCACATCGGCTCCGGCACGGACCTCGGGCACCTGTCGAGCGTCTGCGAGGCGCTGCAGAGCTTCGCGCTCGAGATCGGTCCCGAGATCCACTCGGTCAGCGCCGGAGGCGGGCTTCCCGTCCCCTACTCGGACGAGGACGAGCCGATCGACTTGGGGGGGCACTTCTCACGCTGGGACGCGGTGCGCCGGCGCCTGGAGGAGACGTTCGGACACGCGGTGGAGCTCGAGATCGAGCCCGGGCGCTTTCTGGTCGCCGAGGCGGGCTTCCTGGTCTGCGAGATCCGCGCGATCAAGACGACCGCGAGCCACCGCTTCTACCTGGTCGATGCGGGCTTCGGCGACCTGCTCCGGCCCGCCCTCTACGGCGCCTACCACCCCATCTCGATCGTCCCTTCCGATGGAGCGCGCGAGCGCGCGAGCGCAGAGGTGGTCGTCGGGGGACCGCTCTGCGAGTCGGGCGACATCTTCACGCAGGACGCACAGGGCTACGTCGAGCCCCGCCGGCTTCCCGAAGCCCGGGTAGGCGAGCTGCTGGTGCTCGAGTGCGCGGGCGCCTACGGCTACGCGATGTCGTCCAACTACAATGCCCGGCCGCGGGGAGCCGAGGTCTCGATCCAGGGTGGACGCGTGCACCGGGTCCGCGCACGCGAGACCTTCGAGGACCTGATGCGCGGAGAGACGATCCCGCCCGAGGACTGACTCCGACGAGGACGGGGATCGGCTGGGCGAGCGGCTCAGGAGAGCAGGGACTCGATCAGCGGATCGACCGAGATCTCGCCGAGCCCGAGCTCGCAGGCGAGGCCGTCGAGGTCGTAGGTCGTCCCGGTGTTCCAGAGCTCCTTGAGCAGCTCCCCGGCCCGGCGAGCCCGCCAGAAGCGCTCCCCGAACTCGAGTCGCAGCCACTCCGCCAGGCGCACCTCGAGACAGGCCCCGCGCAGCCGGTGGAGCGAGCGCAGCGGTTCGGTCACGTCGAGATCCGCCAGCACCGAGGCGGGCCGAAGGGCGATGCCGCTGCGCCAGGAGAGCGCCTGGGCGAAGCGCTCGAGCACGGTGGCCGGGTCTTCGCTCCCAGGAAGGGAGGCGTGCTCCAGCTCCAGATCGACGCGCGCGGCGACTGTGCGGATCTGCGCGAGCCGCTCCGCACGCGCGGCGCGAAGCCAGGGCTCCTGGAGCGGCCCGGCCAGGAGCTCGTCGCTGAAGCCGGGATCGCTGGTCCGCGCGCAGAAGAGCTCTCCCCAGAGCGCCTCCAGGCCCGGATCGCCGCAGCGCCTTCGCTCGACGGGGAGGCTCCCGGCGCAGAACGCGAGGGCGAGGCCTTCGCCGGCTCTTCGGAGCAGCTCGACGAGGGTGGCGTAGCCCGCGCCCGGCAGGACCGAGACTCCGATCTCTCCGGGAATCCTCGGCGCCAGGCAGAAGCTGCGCCAGTCCTTTCGAGGACGCAGCTCGAGGTCGAGCGTGAGGCTCGACTCCAGCCGCACATCGAGATCGCGCACCAGCATCGCGAGCACTGCGCCGGGCCGCTTCGTCGCCTGCTCCCGCTCGAAGGGCGCCAGCCGGCGCAGGCGCAGGACATCGGCCCGGTTCGCCCGTGCGGGATCGCTGCCGAGCGCCTCCATCCGCAGGCGCTGACCGTCGTGATGGAGCGCCTCGGTGGCATCGAGCAGGCGGGCCGCCTGGGCCGTCCACCCCTCGACGTCGAGCGTGGGCCAGGCGGCGCGCGCAAAGGCTGCGGGGGATGCGTAGCCAAGCTCGGCGAACGCCTCTCCGGCGCGGCGACCGAGCTCGCAGCGTCGATCGAGAAGGCGCTGGTCGGCTGCGTCGAGGATCTCGGCGATCCGCGCTCGAAGCTCCGCATCGGTCTCGGCAGCGGCGCGCAGACGCCAGCCCGCGTAGCTCGCCTCGCGATCCGCGACCCGCAGCCGCTCGTGAACCTCGGCCTCCAGGCACTCCCGCCGGAGCGCGCGCGTTCGCCGCGCGACGAAGGCGCGCTCATGAGCGATCCGGAGCCTGCGCGCTGCGTCACGCTCGGTGGCGAACGACGCGCTCTCGGCCAGACCCGCGAGCTCCGGGATCCGGCCTCCCGCCGTCACGTCCCCGAACGCATCGTCCGTGGGTTCCAGGTCCAGAGCGGCGTCCCGCCCGGTTCGAAAACGCCAGAGAGACCGCAGGATCGCCTGACAGTACTCCTCGAATCGCTCGCGAATCCGCTCCATCGGACTCGCGAGTCTAGACCCCCGAGCCGGCCGGGTGACCGGGGACCCCGTGTCGCTGTCGCGCGGGCGCCCGCGGCCTGGGGTACCCTGCGCCACCCCAGCGACCGAGCGCGCAGGAGAGCCATGAACCCGCGAGTCCTCTACGAAGGTGCGTTCCTCCGCCTCGAGGTCGAGCGCGTCGAGCTTCCCAACGGCAACCGCATCGAGCTCGAGATCGTGCACCACCCGGGAGCCGCCGCCGTCGTGCCCTTTCTCGATGCGGAGCGGATCCTGATGCTCCGGCAGTATCGCCACGCGGCGGGCGGCTACCTCTGGGAGATTCCGGCTGGCAAGCTCGAGCCTGGAGAGGACCCCCTCGAGTGCGCTCGCCGCGAGCTCGAGGAGGAGACGGGATACCGCACGGGACGCATCGAGCGCGTGGGATCGCTGCTGACCACCCCTGGCTTCTCGGATGAGCGCATCCACCTCTTCTTCGCGTGGGAGCTCGAGGCCGGAGCGAGCGCGCACGAGGCGGCAGAGGTGATCTCGGTCCACGAGGTCGACGTGGACGAGGCGCTCGCCCGGATCGACCGCGGCGAGATCGTCGATGGCAAGACCCTGGCCGCGCTCTATCACGTGGCCCGGCGGCGGGCCTCGGGATTTCGTAGCCTCTCGTCGGGCGGCTGACCGAGGAAGAAACCGTGCAGGGCAGGGGATATGGCTATGGCGGCGGCATGGGCATGACGCCCATGGTGCAGCGTCTGCTGATTGCCAACGGACTCGTCTTCCTGGCACAGAACGTATGGCCGCTGCTCAACACGGTCGGGCCGATCAGCCCGGCGGCGTTCTTCCGGGGCATGATCTGGCAGCCCTTCACGTACATGTGGCTCCACGCGGGGCTCTTCCACCTCTTCATGAACATGTTCGTGCTCTGGATGTTCGGGGGGACCCTCGAGTCCGTCTGGGGCTCGAAGCGCTTCCTTCGCTTCTACCTGACCTGTGGAGTGGGGGCCGGCTTCGTGATCCTGATCTGGAACAGCCTGATGCGCATGTACTTCATCCCGACTCTCGGCGCTTCGGGCGCGATCTTCGGTCTGCTGATGGCCTTCTCCCTGATGTGGCCCGACCGGACGATCATGCTGCTCTTCCCTCCGATGCCGGTGAAGGCGATCTGGTTCATCCCGCTGCTCTTCGTGATGCAGTTCGCGCTCGACGGCGGTCGCAGCAACATCAGCTACTCCGGACACCTGGGCGGTGTCCTGGTGGCCGCGGTGCTGCTGCGCAAGGAGTTCCACAGCACCTTCAGCTTCTCGAGCCTGCGCTTCCGCTGGCACCGCTGGCGCATGCGACGGCGCCTGCGCGCAGTCCGACACGACGAGTGGTCGCGGCGCCGGAAACCTCGCGACGACGACGACCCGCCGAGCCGAATCCACTAGCGCGTCATCGATCCGCCGGTCGCGGCTCGGTCCCGGTCACGCCCTCGCTCTCGAGCTCATCGAGATCCTCGTCGGAGAGACCGAGCAGCTCGCGAAGCACCTCGCGGCTCTGCTCGCCGAGCGTGGGCGCGGGCCAGTCGATCCCGTAGGGCTTCGCTCCGGACCGATAGGGAGCGACCGGGTTGGGCTGCATGCCGACGTGCTCGCGCTCCATCCACTGCCAGAAGTCGCGCGCCTCGAGCTGCGGGTGGGTGAGCACCTCGTGGACGTCGAGCAGACCCGCAGCGGGGATGCCGCAGCCGAGCAGCATCTCGACGACAGTGTCCCGCTCGCGCGCACGGGTCCACGCGCGAATACGCGCATCGACCCGGTCGTGCTGCTCGCGACGCGCGCGCGCTCGCTCCAGCCCCCCTTCGAGCGCCGGATCCCCGATCTCGCGAACCCACGCGCGCCACTGCGCATCGGACTCGACGCAGAGCGCGACCCACTGGTCCTGCCCCAGACACGGGTACACGCCCTGGGGCGCATGGATGGGGTGGCGGCTTCCCAGGCGAGACGGCGGCTCGCCGAGACACGCCTGGCTCGCAACTCCGTGCAGACCGACACCCAGCAGCGCCTGGACCTGCGAGAGGTCGAGGAACTGGCCCTCGCCGGTCCTCTGCTGGTGCAGCATGGCGAGCAGTAGCGCGCCCGCGCCGTGGACCCCGGCGACGGGATCGCCCAGCGCCACGTGCAGCATGGTCGGGGGGTCGCCCGGACTTCCCTGCAGGTGCGGGAGCCCCGAGGCCTGCTCGACCGTCGAGCCATAGGCGCGGTAGTGATGGTAGGGGCCACCCGCGCCGAAGGGCGGCATCGACAGCATGACGAGTCGCGGGTTCAGCGCTCGCAGCACCGTCGCATCGAGTCCGAGCTTCTCGAGGACGGATCCGGAGTAGTTCTCGAGAACTGCATCGGAGATCGCCACCAGGCGCTTCAGCAGCTCCGCCCCGCGGGGGTGGCTGAGGTCCAGGGTGATGCCGAGCTTGTTCCGGTTGACCAGGTTGAATGCCGCCGACTTCTCGAACCTCCGCTCCTGCAGGCTCTCGCGCGTGACCTCCCATCCGCGCCACCAGTCGAAGGGATCTCGCGCCTCGACCTTGATCACCTCTGCGCCCAGGTCCGCGAGGTGACGTGCGGCCACGGGACCCGCCCATCCCATCGAGAGGTCGATCACGCGGACCCCTCGCAGGAGGGAGGGCCTCTCCGAGGGCTCCCGGAGCGGGTCGCGAATCGAGACGCCGTCGCGAGCGTCCATGGCCGGTCCCGGAACGCCCCCCTCCGGGGTCCCTTCGCGGTCGCGCCCCCGACCCAGCCGTGCCACCCGACCGTCCGTGGGCGCCGGGGTGCGGTGCAGCCGGAAGGGTGCGGCGGGAACCTCGAAGGCGCCGAGGTCGGGGTGGGAGATCAGGCGAAAGGCACCGAGCGCCCGTAGCTGCTCGCTCTGGAGAAGCTCGGCATGGGTCGGGACGAGGGTCAAGGGGATGCGCCGGGCCTGGCCGGCGTGGAACCACTCCTCGGCGCTCCGCCGCTCGAGCGCGGGCACGAGCTGCGCATCGATCCGGTCGGCGTCCAGGAGCCGGCCGATCGATGTCTGGTAGCGCGGGTCGCGGGCCAGCTGGGGAAGCCCGAGCAGCTCGCAGAAGCTCGCCCACTGCCTGGGAGTCAGCGCCGTCACTCCGATCCAGCCCTCCCGCGCCCGGTAGATCCCTCCGGGGAAGGTCGGGACGAAACGGTTGAGACCCATCCGCGGGATGAGCTGACCGCCGTTGACGAAGGCGACTGGAGCCACCTCGGTGAGACACATCGCCGCTTCGAGGAGCGATACATCCAGGTGGACCGCTCCGCGCCCTCCCGAGAGAGCACCGCCCAGCAGCTGCGCGGTCGCGGCGACGAAGGCCGTGACCCCTCCGATGACCTGGACCGGGTAGCCGCTCGGGAGGAGGGGGGGACCCTCGGGGCGCCCGATGGTCTTCACGAGCCCGATCTCGCAACAGATCGTGGCGTCGCTGGCGGGCCGCAGCGCCATCGGACCGGTCTGCCCATACCACGTGAGCGACGCGAGGATGACTTGCGGCGAAGCGCTCGCGAGCGCGTCGAAGCCGAGCCCCTTCGCGCGCAGCGCCCCGACCGGCTCCGACTCGAGCACGACGTCCGCCGCCGCGACGCGCTCCCGAAGGGCCCCGCGCTGGCTTCGGTCGTCGAGATCGACGACGACGCTCTCCTTGCGCGGGCTCAGGAGGGCGTGCAGGCCACTGCTCTCGGGCGCAGGAGCGCCGGGGACGCGCGGCGGAAGATGGCGGGTGGGATGTCCGCGCGGAGGCTCGACGTTGACGACGCGAGCTCCAAAGTCGGCAAAGAGCTTTCCCGCCGTCGCCGTCGCCACCGATCCCGAGAGGTCGAGCACCGTGTAGCCGTCGAAGGGGAGAAGGGGCTTCGTGTCGATCATCGCCTCGAGGCCGAGGCGCGAGGAGCGCGCCTTGCTGGAGCCCCCGAGAGGATACTCGAGCGCGGCTCGGGTTCTCCGGGCGGGTCGTCCCCTTGCGAGACCTTCGGCCGGCCGGCGCGGCTTCAGCGGCCGCGGACAGCCAAGCTTCCGGAGCCGAAGCAACCGGCTTGTTGAATCTTGTATCTAGAATACTTATTCTAGTACCTATGAGCGGCTCCGAGGCTCCACAGGGCGCCATGCGGGACCGGGGCACCTCGCTCGAGCGCAGCGCTTCGCGGCGCGGGCGGTCGCGGCGCCG
The DNA here is from genome assembly GCA_046757685.1 of Myxococcota bacterium. GTDB lineage: Bacteria > Myxococcota_A > UBA9160 > SZUA-336 > SZUA-336 > JBHHYV01. The sequence continues at coordinate 52 of JBHHYV010000140.1, read as the reverse complement.
CGGCGCCGAGGTCACGCGGCAACGCCTGCTCGAGGCCGGGCGCCGGGCCTTC
>JBHHYV010000139.1:0-8354 GCA_046757685.1 Myxococcota bacterium | reverse complement strand
GAGAAGCACCGGACCGCGCGGGGACTCAGCCACGAATCCGGTGGCCTGTCCGATGGGGGTCCTCTTCGATCGGAGCTGTAGCAAGAGGGACTGAACGGATGGTTTCGCGACTTTCATGCGGGAACTCCCAACGAAGTCCCAACGGTCGCTTGCTGCTGCGACACGATCGTGCCGAGATTCTCCAGCGTTTCCGGTCCGTTTCTGGTCGGGGCGGCCGGATTCGAACCGGCGACCTTCGGCTCCCAAAGCCGATGCGCTACCCGCTGCGCTACGCCCCGGGACTCGGGGATCCTCTCCCTCGAGTCGGGAAGAAGCTCCGCCAAGCACCCGTGAGATGCAAGTAGGAGCAGGCGGGAGCCCTCGCCGCCCCCGAGCGACGGGTGTATACAGGGCCGCGATGTCCGCCTCGGAGCCCCGCCTCCCGCTCCACCCGCGAAACCGGGGCTTCCGCTGGAGCCAGCCCTCGGGACCCTTTCGTCGGATCCACCCCGAGCAGGCGCGCGCCTACCGGGAAGAGGGCTTCTTCGTGCTCGAGGATGCGTTCGATCCCGAGACGGTCCGCGCACTGACGCGCGAGATCGATCCCCTCGAAGCGCGGACCAGCGAGTTTCTTCGCACCCTCCCCGGGGGCAGGATGCACATCGCGCGCGCGGACGAGATCACCTTCAGCGTGCACCTCGTCACCCGGTCCCCCAGGCTGCGCGAGCTGATCTCGGGGCCGGTCTTCTGCGATCTCGCCCACGACCTGGTGGGCCCCGATGTCCGCCTCTACTGGGACCAGGCGGTCTACAAGAAGCCCGGTACGGCGAGTGAGTTTCCCTGGCACCAGGACAACGGCTACACCTACGTCGAGCCCCAGCAGTACCTGACCTGCTGGCTGGCGCTGACCGATACCGATGAGGAGAGGGGCTGCCCCTGGGTTGCTCCGGGTCTTCACAAGCTCGGCACCCTGCGCCACGAGTGGACGGACCTTGGCTGGCGCTGCCTCGAGCACCCGCCGCGCGCCCTCGCCGTGCCGGCGCGCGCGGGAAGCATCGTCGTCTTCTCGAGCCTGACCCCGCATCGCACCGGACCCAATCGCAGCGCCGAGGTTCGCAAGGCGTACATCGTGCAGCTCGCCCCCGACGGTGCGTGCACGTGGCGCGAGTCCGGCTCGGGACCGGCCGAGAGCGAGCCCTGCAGCGCTCCAGACCGCCAGTTCCCGATCCTGGTCCGAGGCGAGCCCTCCCGGCCCGCTGGACTCCCCCCGTCTGGAGAGCGCGCTACACCGTCGAGCTGAGCCGCTCGATCAGGCCCGGCAGGAGCGCGCGCGCCGCGCGTCCCCGGTGGCTCCGAGCCGCCTTCTCGGAGGGGGCGAGCTCGGCCATCGACCGCTCCTCCCCGGAGGGTCGAAAGCAGGGGTCGTAGCCGAACCCGCCGCGGCCGCGCGGCGCCTCGAGGATCTCGCCCTCGCACGCGCCGTGGGCCACCTCCACGACCCGACCGTCGGGCTGCGCGAGGGCCATCACACAGACGTAGCGCGCCGCGCGGTGTCGCTCGCCGGCCAGGCGCTCCAGGAGCGTTCGGGTGTTGGCAGTGTCGTCTCCGTGCACGCCCGAGAAGCGTGCGGAACGAACCCCGGGGGCACCCTCCAGCGCGTCGACCTCGAGGCCCGAGTCCTCGCCCAGGGACCACAGGCCGCTCGCCCGGGCCGCGAGGCTGGCCTTCAGGCGCGCGTTGGCCTCGAAGCTGTCTCCTGTCTCTTCGATCGCTCCGACCTCGGGATGGGTCGCGAGTGACTCGACCTCGATTCCCTGGGGCTCGAGCAGCAGCCGAAGCTCGCGCAGCTTTCCAGTGTTGCGGGTGGCCAGGAGCAGCCGCAGCGCTCTCGGACTCACCCCTCGAGAGCTCGCGCCTGGATCTTCCCGAGCTCCCCGATTCCGACCGCGGCCGCGTCCAGGAGCGCATCGAGCTGGGCGCGGTCGAAGGTGCCGTGCTCCGCCGTCCCCTGCACCTCGACCAGCCGACCGCTTCCCGTCATGACCACGTTCATGTCGACGTCGGCCCGCGCGTCCTCTGCGTAGGGCAGGTCGAGGAGTACCTCGTCGGAGAGAATCCCGACGGAGACCGCGGCCACGGAGTCCCGCAGCGGAGAGGCTCCGATCAGGCGCCGGGAGACGAGCTTTCTGCAAGCGAGCTCGAGGGCGACCCAGGCGCCGGTGACCGACGCGGTGCGGGTACCCCCATCGGCTTGGAGCACGTCACAGTCGACGTAGAGACAGCGCTCCCCGAGCTTCTCGAGGTCGCACACCGCGCGCAGCGAGCGGCCGATGAGGCGCTGGATCTCCATCGTCCGTCCCGAGAGCCTCCCCCGCGCCGCCTCTCGCTCGCTGCGAGTATCGGTGGAGCCCGGCAGCAACGAGTACTCCGCCGTGACCCAGCCGCGCCCGCTTCCCTTGAGCCACCCCGGAACCGACTCCCCCAGGTGCACGGTGCAGAGGACCAGGGTCCGACCCATGCGAATCAGGGCCGAGCCCGTGGGGTTCTCGACGAAGTCGGTCTGGATCGCGACCGGTCGCAGCTCGGTCGGTCCGCGGCCGTCGGCTCGAGTCATCGGGAGGCGCCCACGCCGACGGCCCGGTCGCGCGCGTCGCGAACCAGCGCGGCGGCGACCGCGCGGGCGATCGCGTCCTGGTGTGCGGGCGCGCGCAGGCGCTGCTCTTCGGCCGCATGGGTCAGGAACCCGCTCTCGATCAGGATTGCCGGCATGTTCACTCCCATGAGGACCGCGAAGGGAGCCTGCTTCACCCCTCGGCTCGGCCCCGGGAGCGGCGCGAGCGCCCTCTGGACGGCGGCCGCAAGCTCGCTCGAGCGTTGCAGGTGGTCGGTCCGAATCAGGTCTCCCAGGATGTCCCCGACGATGCCCGCCGCATCGGGAGTCGCGTCCTTGCGCGCAAACACCTCGTTCTCGACCATCGCGACCCGTCGGGCGTCGTCGTCGCTGGCCTCGAGCGAGAGGAAGTAGGTCTCGACTCCACTCACCCTCGCGTCGGGCGCCGAGTTGGCATGCACCGAGACGAAGAGATCGGCTCGAGCGCGGTTTGCGGTCGCGGTGCGGTCCGCGAGCGAGACGAAACGATCGTCGGTTCGCGTGTAGATCACCTGGACTCCCTCCGCTTCGAGCGCGCTTCCGATCCGTCGAGCCAGACGGAGTGAGAGCGTCTTCTCCAGGGTTCCCGAGATCCCGCGCGCGCCGAAGTCGCTTCCCCCGTGACCCGGATCGAGGACCACGGTCTGCAGACCGGGGGGGAGCCGATCGGGTCCCGCCGGTGCGTGGGCCACGGCCGAGCCCTCGCCTCTCGCCGCCGCGGCGAGGAGGAGCACGGGCAGAATCGCCGCCGCGCGCAGTCGCCTCCGCGGCTCGAGTGCACGATTCATCGCCGCTCCCACGATCCCGCGCGCGAACCTATCCGATCCCGGGAGACGCGTCGACCGCGGCCACCAGGCGCCACCTGGGCCGCGAGCGTCCGGGAAAGGCGAGCGGGGCGAGGGCCTCGAGGGTATGGAGTCCCTCGATCCGCGCGCGCTGCACCAGCTCCCACCACAGCGCCGCGGCGGTCTCCGCATCTCCCAGAGCTCGATGCCGCGCATGCGGCACGATCTGTAGCTGTACGGCGAGGGATCCGAGCGCGTGGCTCTTCGCGCGGATCAGCCGTCGGGCGAGGCGAAGCGAGCAGGCGCAGGGCGGCAGCGGCCGCGAGACATCCGCACGTCTCCAGCCCCGTTCGAGAAAGCGACGATCGAAGGGGGCGTTGTGCGCCACCAGCCACTCCACACCGTGGCGCGCGAGGACGCGATCGAGGCGCGCGAGGGCTCCGCGCTCATCGGGCGCGCCCGCCACCGCCTGCGCGTTGATTCCGGTCAGCCGGGTGACGCTCCAGGGGATCGCTGTCCCGGGATCCACGAAGCTCTCGAACGTCTCGAGGGTCCGGCCGCCCCGCTGTACGACGAGCCCGACCTCGAGGATCCTCGCATCCTCCGCCAGGCCCGTCGTCTCGAGGTCGACGACGCCGAACACGGCCTCCTCCAGGGAGCGGCCCTTGCGCGCCGCACGCTCACGCTCGAGGAGGCGCTGCAGGCGACGAGGCACCCAGCCGGGGAGCCCCCAGGCTGCGGGCACCCGCAGCCAGCCTCGAAGCTCCGAGGTGGCATGGCCCTCCCGACGGGCCGCTGGCGAAGCCGTCCGCTCGAGTCTCGCTCGGTCCGTCGCTTGCTCCCCCCCGACCGCTGCAGCGTAGCAGCGACCTCGCGCATCCTCTACTTTGGGCGGTCCACCGACGGCCGGGTCCGGAGAGCTGCCGTGCGCCACAGCGAGAAGCAGGTCCGAATCCTCCGCGTCTGGGTCCGCGACGAGCCCGGCCACCTGGGGCAGGTCACATCGGCCATCGGGGCCACGGGCGCCAACATCGGAGACGTCGTCCGGGTGCGCTCGGCGGGCGAGTACCACGTGCGCGAGATCGAGGTGCACGTGGAGGGGGACGCCCAGCTCGAGCACCTGCTCCGCGACGTGAGCCGCCTCGATGGAATCCGCATCGAGAGCGTCTTCGACCCGGTGCTTCGAGTCCATCGCGGAGGCAAGATCGCGATGCGCTCCCGCGTCCCGGTGGAGCGACAGAGCGACGTGCGCATGATCTACACGCCCGGCGTCGCGACCGTCAGTGAAGAGATCCACCGCCATCCCGAGCGGGTCTACGACTACACGTCGTTGGGCCGAACCGTGGCGATCGTCACCAACGGGACCGCCGTGCTGGGCCTGGGCAACATCGGGGTGCATGCCGCCCTGCCTGTCATGGAAGGCAAGGCGGTGCTGCTGGAGCGGCTGGCCGGGCTCTCGGGCGTCCCGATCCTGATTCCGAGCCGCGAGGTCGAGACCGTCGTGGAGACCGTGATCCAGATCGCGCCCTCCTTTGGCGCGATCCAGCTCGAGGACATTGCCGCGCCGGAGTGCTTCGAGATCGAGTCCCGCCTGGACCGGGAGCTCCCCATCCCGGTGCTGCACGACGACCAGCACGGTACGGCAGTGGTGGCGCTTGCGGCGCTGCTGAACGTCACGCGCGAGCTCGGCGCGGTCCTCGAAGACCTCGAGGTCGGCATCGTGGGTCTGGGCGCCGCAGGGATGGGCATCGGCAAGCTGCTGCGGAGCTACGGAATCAAGGTCCTGATCGGGACCGACCTGAAGCGCAGCGCGCTTCGCCGCTTCGAGACGATCGGGGGCGAGCCCGCCGACCTGCGCCGGGTGATGGCCGAGGCGCGCGTGGTGATCGCCACGACGGGGGTGGCAGGACTGATCTCACCCGAGTGGGTGCGCGAGGGTCAGATCCTGCTGGCGCTGTCCAATCCAGAGCCCGAGATCCAGCCCGGGCTGGCGCTCCAGGCCGGGGCCGCCTTTGCGGTCGACGGGCGCTCCGTCAACAACGCGCTGGGCTTTCCCGGTCTCTTCCTCGGAGCCCTGCGTGCCCGCGTCCATCGCTTCAGCGCGGCCATGTTGCTCGGTGCCGCGCGCACGATCGCGCGCTTCGCGGAGCCGGGCGCCCTGGTTCCGGCCCTGCTGCATCCCGAGGTCCATGGGGCCGTGGCCGATGCCGTCGAGAAGGCGGCGCGCGCGGAGTCGCGGGGAAGGTCGGAGCCTTGAGGCGACGCAGTCCCCACCGGAGCGCGCGGACCGCCCTCCGGCTCTCCGCTCTCCTGGCTTCGCTCGCGCTCCTGCCCACCCTTGGAGCCGCCGCCGGACGCTCGAAGCCGAACCTGATCCTCAAGCTCGACACCCCCTCGGCGGGTGCCTTGATCGGAGACCCGGGCGGAATGGCCTTCGTCTCGGGCCAGGCCCTGGCCCTCTTCGGAAGACTCCAGCGCTTCGACATCGTCTTCACGCTCGACACCTCGGAGAGCACCTCGTCCCCCTCGGGCAGCGATGTCAATGGCGACGGCAAGGTCGAGGGCGCGAAGGTCCCCGGCTGGCTGCGGGCGGTCGGGAGCCTCATCCCGCTCCGGCGACACACCTCCCCCGACAGCGTCCTCGCCGCCGAGGCGGAGGCGGTTCGCACGATCCTGGAGCAGCTCGACCCGCGCTCGACGCGCGTGGGTCTCGTGACCTTCTCGGGAGACGACGACCCCCTCTCGCAGGACGCGTTCACGGTCGTCCCGCTCACCGCCAACTACCCGCGCGTCGAGAGAGGACTCGACCGGGTCCTCGACGACGGGCCGCACGGAATGACGAACATGGTCTCGGGCGTGAACCGGGCCCTCGTCGAGCTGACGGGCAGCCCCAGCGCCTACAGCGAGCCCCGTCCCTTCGCCCGCAGGGTGCTGGTCTTCCTCACCGACGGCACGCCGACGCTGCCGCTCACCGGAATGCGCCTCGAGAACATCCGGATGACGATCTCCAAGGCGATGCGCGCCGCGCAGCTGAAGGTGCGCATCGATACCTATGCGATCGGGGACGAGGCCCTTCGCGAGCCGGTCGTCGCCGTCGAGATGGCACGCGTGACGGGAGGGCTGTTCACCCCGGTCCGTCACCCGCGAGACCTGCGCGCGCTCTTCGAGGAGATGAGCTTCGCCGACATCGAGGCTCTCGAGGTGAGCAACAAGACCACGGGCGAGGGAGCCAGCTACGAGATCCGCAACGCGGACGGAACCTTCTCGGCACTGGTGCCCATGCGGGAGGGACGCAACACGATCGAGGTCTACGCGCGCGCGACCGAGGGCAGCGAGCGACGGCTCGAGGTGTCCGTGCGGTTCGCCCGCGACGCCCAGCCGCCCAAGCTCGGGCCCGGGCTCCTGGCGCAGCGAAACCGCCTGCTCGAGAACCGGCTTCTCGACCTCAGGCGACGCAGCCTGAAGATCGAGATGGAGCGGGACGAGGCCGTGCGCCGCAATCTCAAGCTCGAGATCGAACGCGAGCGAGAGGCCGCACGCACGCGGGCCGAGAAGATGCGGCGAACCCTGGAGATCAGTCCCGAGTAGTCGCAGGTGGGGCCTCGACCTCGGTCGCGGCCTTCTCACGCTCCATCCGGACCTTGGCACGCCTCGCCTGGAGCTTCGCGAAGGCCCTCGGGCGCCGCTCCGCCATCCAGCTCCAGAACTCGTCGGGAGTGCGAAAGTGGAACTTCGAGGCGGACTCTCCCGTGGCTCGCTCGCACTCGTTCCACGAGAAGTCCGAGCAGATCTCCGGTCGATCGCGGTAGATGCCACAGGTCGCACCCTGGGTCAGGTGCTCGCACACCGTGACGAACTCGACGAACCAGTCGCCCTCCCAGTCGACGTACACCGAGACGTCCCGGTGGGTCAGGTACCAGTAGATGTGGTCGTAGTCGGTGGGAGTGGTCGGCGCGTCGATCTCGATCGCGAGATAGCGGCAGCACTCGCCACAGCGCTCGCAGGGATGGCCCGAGGGCAGCGACGCCAGCGGCAGCTCGAGCGGGGTCTCCGGGGTGCGGACCGGACCGTTGGAGCGATCGACCATGGGATGCGGACCTTTCCTGGCTGGGACCTGCCCCCCGGGGCAAGGAGGGCGGCGCGCGGTCCCGGACGGGCGCGGGGCCAGCGCGCGACCGGACCGGCGGCGCGGGAAGCTAGCGCTTTTCGGCGGGCTCCACCCGCGGCCGACCCCAGAAGCGCGCGGGAATCTCGACCTCCAGATAGCGGTCGAGGCGCTCGCGACGCTCCTCGATCCGCGCGCGCAGGAGCGTGGCATCTCCATGGGCGGCTCGCATGCGTTCCTCGGCCGTCAGGTACACCACGTCGGCGGCGCGCTCGATCGCGGCGCGCTCCACCAGGCGTCGCCCGGCCTCGGCCGCGAAGCCCTGCTCGAGGTCGAGCGCCGCCCGCACGCGCGAGGCCCCCGATCCGGGCCCGCGGTCCTCGCCCCTGCCCTTCAGCCGCTCGACCATCCATGGCGAGACGATCCCGACCCAGGCCCGCTCGTCGAGGGGACCCTTGGCGAGGTCGGAGAGGTCGCTCTGCGCAAGGTCCACCTTGCGGGCGCGATCCAGTTCCCGCGCCACCAACCCTCGCGTCTGCTCGAGCGTTCGGGCGAGGCGAGCGCGCAGGAGTCGCGCTCGGCGTCGCTCGAGCTGGGCCGCGAGCGCCTCGAGGGGCCCGGCCACCGGACGCACGAGCGCGGGGTCGGGAGGCACTCCGAGCAGCCGGGAACGCAGGCGCTCCCAGGCGTGCGCATTGACCGCGATCCGACCCCAGTGGAGCGAGACGATGCGCCCGGGCAGGTTCTTGCGCGAGAGACCGAGCGCGCGCCAGATCTCGCGCAGGCCTTGCTCCAGGGGCGAGCCCAGGCAGGACCACAGGGCGGGGGTCGCCAC
>JBHHYV010000138.1:0-8646 GCA_046757685.1 Myxococcota bacterium | reverse complement strand
GAGCCCGGCTTCTCGCCACGCGCGAGCGCGGTCAGCTGGCGTAGCGAGTTGAGCCGCAGGGTCTCCAGGTCGATCGCGACGCGGGCGATCTCCTGGCGCCAGATCGGATCGCGCGCGGGGGCTGGCCGCGAGCCCCGCGGGCGCTTTGCGAGCTCGATCAGCTGGCCCAGCTGACGCCGGTAGGTGGTGGCGCGCGAGAGGGTGCTCGCGCCGCGCTCGTAGCCGAGCACCGTGTTTGCGACGCGCCAGCCCTCGGTCGGGCCGCCGACCATGTTCTGGCGCGGGACCCGCACGTCGCGGTAGAAGACCTGCGAGAAGTTGCGTCCGCCCGTCATCTGCACGAGCGGCGCGACCTCGATGCCCGGCGTCGTCATGTCGATCAGCAGGAAGCCGATGCCGTCGTGCTTGGGCGCGTCGGGATCGGTGCGCACCAGGCAGAAGTTCCAGTCCGCCAGGTGCGCGGCCGAGGTCCAGATCTTCTGGCCGTTCACCACGTAGACGTCGTCGTCGAGCTCGGCGCGCGTCTGGACCGCCGCCAGGTCGGAGCCCGCTCCCGGCTCCGAGTAGCCCTGGCACCACATCTCCTCGGCGCGCAGCATGGGACGCAGGAAGCGTCGCTTCTGGGCGTTGGTGCCGTGGTGGATGATCGCCGGGCCGCACAGGCCGATGCCGAGGCCGTTCTGGGTGGGAGGCGCCCCGGCGACGATCAGCTCCTCTTGCAGGATCGCGTTCTCGACGGGGCTGCGTCCCTGGCCACCGTACTCCTTGGGCCAGGTCACGCCCACGTAGCCCGCGTCATAGAGCTCCTGGTGCCAGCGCCGAAGCCGGGGGAAGAGATCGTCGTCCTCGCCCACCTCGCGCTCGCCCGTCTCGCTCCACCAAGCGGGAATGTGCTCCGCGAGCCAGCTCCGGACCTCGCGCCGGTAGGCCTCCTCGCGGTCGCTGAATCGAAAGTCCATGCGACTCTCCCCGGTGAGAGGGCGGTCCGCTAGAGCGCCAGCAGCACGAGCGCGGCGATCATGGCGAGCCCGAAGAGCAGGGCCCCCACGGCGCCCGGCTGGATCAGGATCGGATCCGAGGCGATGCTGCGAATCTCGCTCGGGTCGACGCGGCCGGCCGTCACGGCTTCGACGTCCTCGAGGCACATGCGGACCGGCAGCTCGGCGTAGGCCGCGCCCAGATCGGCGCTCGCGATCCCGGGCCAGCCGTGGTAGCTGACCGGAGGGCCCGGGCGCCCGTACCCGAAGCGCGTGTTGAGGAGCCACCCGACGCCCTCTGCCAGCGACCTCACGACCTCGTGCGAGGGCAGTCTCCCGCCCGAGTCGGCTGCGGGCGCACTCGCACGCTTCGCGCGCCGCTCGAGCCAGCCCGCGAGGCGCTCGAGGGGTCGCCAGGCCGGCGGGACTTCGAGCCCCAGGTCCTTCCAGCCCGGGTCGACCCACTCGGGATGGCGCGCCAGGTACCAAGCGGTCTCCCAGGTTCCCGCGTGCTCTCCCGAGGTCGCCCCCTGCCGCTCCTCGGGGCTGAGGGGACGTCCGAGGTAGTCTTCGACCTGGTCGAGCGCGGTCCCCGAGACCAGCTTGTGGAGGGCGCGGATCGACGGAGCGATCATGGCGATGCCTCGCCGCTTCGAGACCCGCCGCGAGGCGGCCTCGAGGGCGGCCGCGTGACGCGGTCCCCCGTGGGCGTTGGTGACCACGATGTAGCGCAGACCGGCGCGCGCGAGCGACTCGCCGAAGGCGCGGACGGCGCGATAGACGGTGCGCGCGGGGCTGCTCATGGACCCGGGCAGCGGCAGCTCGTCGGTGCCGAGGGGCAGCGACGGGTAGCGCAGCACCAGCCAGTCGGGGTGACGCTCCGCAAAGCGACGGGCGGTCTCGTCGGCCATCCACTCCGCCTGGTGCAGGTCGGAGCCGATCGGCAGGTGCGGTCCGTGGACCTCGAGCGCACTCACGGCGCAGAAGGCGATCGTGCGGTCCCGGTCGATCTGTCCGAGCTCGCGGTAGCTGAGCTCGCTCGCGTTGCGCAGATTCGAGGGCACCGCCTGGGACTCCGCCACGCTCCCTATAATACGCCCCGTGATCCGCAAGCTCCTCGAGGCGTTCGAAGCCGGCCGCTCCCAGGTGCTGCTGCGGGGTCTCGATGCTGCGGGCGAGCCTGCCTGGGAGTGCACGGGCGAGGACCTGCTGCAGCGGGTGGCGGCCTGGCAGGGCTGGCTGCGCCGCCAGGGCGCACGCCCCGGGGACCGCGTTGCGCTCGCGCTTCCGCGGGGCCCGGATCTGCTTCCGGCGCACGTCGCGGTGCTGGCCTCGGGTGAAACGGTCGTTCCCCTCGATCCGACGCTCCCGCCCGCCGAGCGGGCGCGCATTCTCGAGCGGGCCGCCCCCCGTGCGATCCTGGAAAGGGTGGGCTCCGGCGCCCCGGCTCCGCGCGGGCCCGGGGCGGGTCAGGCGTTGCACCCACACCCGGACGGAGCTCCCGCGCTGCTGATCTTCACGAGCGGAACCACCGGGGAGCCCAAGGGCGTGCCGCACCTGGAGCCCTCGCTCGAGGCCAATCTGGCTGGCCTCGCCCAGGTCTGGCAGCTCTCGGCGCACGATCGCCTGCTGCACGCGCTTCCGGCGCACCATGTGCACGGGCTGGTCCTCGCTCTCTATGGCAGCGCACGCCTGGGAATCCCGATCGTGATGCTCGAGCGCTTCGACTCGCAGGCGTGTCTGCGCGCGCTCGCGCGCTGGGAGATCACGCTCTTCATGGGCGTGCCGACCATGTACCATCGGATGCTCGAGTCGGCGCAGCTTCCCGAGCTTCCCCAGCTTCGGCTCTGCGTCAGTGGCTCGGCGCCGCTCGCTGCGCGCGACTTCTCGGAGTGGCGGCATCGGTTCGGCGAGCCTCCGCTCGAGCGCTACGGCCTGAGCGAGACGCTCATCTGCACGTCGAACCGTCTGCAGGCGCGCCGGCCGGGATGCGTGGGATGGCCGCTTCCCAAGACCGAGGTCCGGCTCGCGGACGATGGCGAAGTCGAGGTGAGGGGTCCGGGCGTGATGGCCGGCTACTGGAACGCGCCGGAGAGGACGGCCACTGCCTTCCGCGATGGGTTCTTCCGAACCGGCGACCTGGGCCGCCTGGAGTCGGACGGAGCCCTGGTCCTGACGGGTCGCAAGAAGGACCTGATCCTGGTCGGGGGATCGAATGTGATTCCGGGCGAGGTCGAGCGGGCGCTCCAGGGAGATCCCGGGGTCGACGAGCTGGCGGTCGCGGGGGTTCCCGACGCCGATCGCGGGGAGCTCGTCGGCGCCTTCGTGATCGCACGCCCGGACGCGGAGCCGATCGCGCTCGAGGCGCGCCTGCGGGCCCGGGCCAGCGAGGGGCTCGCCCGGTACAAGCAACCCCGCCTCTATCGCTTCGTGGACTCGCTTCCGCGCAACGCGATGGGCAAGGTGGACCGACGGGCGCTGGCCCGCCAGGAGGATCGCAACCCATGAAGGTTCACGGCCCCGAGAGGATTCAGGCGCAGGGGCTCGTTCCAGAGCAGGAGGAGTCGGGCAACCGGGCGATCCTGGCGCTGCTCGAGGACCCACAGGTGCGAGACCAGGTGGACCTGGTCATCACCTGTCGCGCGGGAGTGTACGAGGTCTGGGCGACGCGCGGGATGGTCCGCTTCCGGCGCATCGTCGATGGGGAGGGGCTTCGCTACGAGGTGCTCGAGCAGCTGGGAGTCGACCCGCTGGCCCAGCAGGATCCCTCGGTGCTCTCGACCCTGGCCGAGGAGCTGCGGGTCGCGGGCCTCCACGCGACCGGAGGCGACGGCCCCGGGCAGGCGGGGCGCTGCTACTTCGAGCCCGAGCAGGTCTCCTACCCGTTTGCACACGAGCGCATCGCCCAGCTCTTCGACAGCCCCCTCGCACCCGACCTGATCGTGAGCCCGCGGGCCTACACCTTCGGGCAGCAGGCGGGGCAGCACGGCGCGCTCGACGTGGTGCAATCCCGCGCCACCCTGTCGTTCGCGGGCCCGCGCATGCGCCCGGGGCGCTACCCCCGGGCCGCGCGCCGCGGCGACGGGGCGCCGACCCTGTGCCGGGCGCTCGACTTTCCCGAGATCGACGGCCTCGATGCCGCCGGCCGGCCCGCGCGGACCTACCTGCGCCGCCAGGACGGGCGGGTCCTCGAGGAGATCCTCGACCCGGATGCGCCGCCGCCCGAGCGCGTCTACGTGATGCTGCTCGACGGCATGAGCCACACCGAGCTGCTCCATCAGCTCGACGATCGGCCAGAGGCGATCCCGAACCTGCGGCGCCTGCTCGAGCGGGCGGCGATCCCGGCGTGGGGCTCGATCGTCAACTTCCCCTCGATCACCTGGCCGAGTCACTCGACGCTGCTGACGGGGGCCTGGTGCGGTCACCACGATCTCGTCAACCCCTCCTACTACGTGCGCGAGACGCGTGAGGTGGCCAATCCCCAGGGTCAGACCTTCGAGACGGAGGGCTACCTGGGCGAGGGTGTCGAGACGCTCTACGAGGTCTTCACGCGCGTACGCGGCGCATTCACGGCGGCCGTCAACGAGCCGCAGGGTCGCGGCGCCACCCACGCCTCGCTGGAGCGGCGCACCATCGGCGATCGCACGCGCCTGAAGGCGCGAACCGCAGAGCTCCGCGCGGGGATGAGCGAGCGCTGGCGCAAGGATGGCTTCGAGGACGTCGCCGGGGAATCGTACGTCGACGTCCGCGGCCTGGCGCAGGTCGAGGTGCTCTTCGACGATCCAGCTCACCCGGCGCCCGAGCTGGTGGTGCACGAGTTCGCCCTGACCGACGGTGCGGGCCACGCCTACGGTCCGCATGGCGACGGGCTGCGCGAGGCGCTCGCCGAGACCGACCGACGTGTAGGGGTCGTGCTCGACCTGCTGGAGCGCCGGGGTCTCTACGAGGGAACGCTCTTCGTGGTCGTCAGCGACCACGGCATGGCGGACCAGGACGTATCGTTGCGCGGGAACCCGGCGCGCCATCCCGAGCGGCTGGGCATGCGGGCCACCACCTGCGAGCCGATGATCTGGCTGCGCGACCTGCGCGTCGAGATCGTGCGCAAGGCCGACGGCCGTACGGCGCGAGTCTGCGTGAGCGAGGCGGACCCCGATCGGAACGGCCGGCACCCTCCCGTTCCGGGAGTCCAGGTCGAGGCCTCCGACCGTCTCGACCGCCGGTTCGCGAGCGCGAAGACCGACGCCGAGGGCCGGGCGGCGCTCACGACCCCTCCCGACATCGCCTCGGATCAGATCGTCCTGCGCGTGGAGCACCCGGACTTCAATCCCCGACACGTGCTCGTGTCGGGCCGGTCGCTCGCGCCCGATCCGCGCCGACTCTACGCGCGGGTCACGGGAGGCTGAAGCGGGTGGGCGAGCTCCATCCGCTCTCTCCCGAAGCCCTCCGGGAGCTGGACCACCGCTACCTGGTCCACCCCTTCACGCAGATCTCCGAGCAGCTTCGCTCCGAGCCTCGCGTGATCGTCGAGGGCAAGGGCGTGCGCGTTCGCGACGCGGCGGGGCGCGAGTACCTGGATGCCATGGCGGGGCTCTGGTGTGTGAACGTGGGGTACGGTCGTCCGGAGCTGGTGTCTGCGGCCCGCGACCAGCTCGAGCGCTTGGCCTTCTATCACTCCTTCGCCGGCGCCGCGACCGAGCCCGCCCTTCGGCTGGCGGCCCGGCTCGTGGACCTGGCGCCTCGCGGAATCTCGAAGGTCTTCTTCGGAACCTCGGGATCGGAGGCCAACGAGACGTTGATCAAGCTCGCGCGGCACTACCACGAGCTCCGCGGGCGCCCGCGCAAGAAGAAGATCATCGCCCGCCGGAGGAGCTACCACGGAGTCACACTCGGCGCGGCCAGCCTGACCGGTCTGGCGCACGTACACGGGGGCTTCGACCTGCCACTACCCGGGTTCCTGCACGTCTCGGAGGCGCGCTGGCCGGCCCGCCCGGCCGATGGGAGGAGCGAGCGCGCCCACGCGGCGGCGCTGGCCGGTGAGCTCGAGGCCCGGATCCGGCACGAGGGGGCCGACACGGTAGCCGCGTTCATCGCCGAGCCCGTCATGGGCGCGGGCGGTGTGCTGCTCCCGCCGAGCGGCTACTTCGACGAGGTGCGCGAGGTGCTGCGCCGGCACGACGTGCTGCTCTGCGTCGACGAGGTGATCTCGGGCTTCGGGCGGCTGGGCGAGTGGTTCGGGTCCGACGTCTTCGAGATCGAGCCCGCACTGATGAGCGTCGCCAAGGGTCTCACCAGCGGCTACGTCCCGATGTCGGCCTGCCTGATCTCGGAGGGGGTCTGGGAGGTGCTGCGCGACCGGGCTCCGGGTCCCCTCGCGCACGGACACACCTACTCGGGCCATCCCGTCGCGGCTGCGACGGCGCTGGCCAACCTCGACCTGATCGAGCGCGACGACCTGTGCGGGAATGCGCGCAGCGTCGGGGCGTACCTGCAGATGAGCCTCCGGGAGACGCTCGCGGACCACCCGCTGGTGGGCGAGATCCGGGGAAACGCGATGATCGCAGCGGTCGAGGTGATGGCGGACGCGCGCGCGGGAGCGGCCTTCGCCCCCGAGCTCGGAGTCGGCCGGCGGCTCGCGGCGCACCTGGCGGAGCGGGGTCTGCTCTCGCGTCCCCTGGGAGACAGCCTGGCGCTCTCTCCGCCGCTCGTGCTCTGCGAGAGCGAGGTCGACGAGCTGGTCGAGCGCTTCCGGCGAGGTCTCGCCGACCTGGCGGAGGAGCTGCTGGTCGAGGGGAGCTGGAAGCCCCGCTGATCGAGCCCGGGATCCTGCGGAGGCCGGTCCGTCGTCGAGCGGCCCCGTCTGGCGGATCTGGCGCGCACTGCACGCACAGGCGCCGCGCCGCGGTCGGGCTTCGCTAGCCTGTAGGGGATGGACTCCCGCGAACGCTACGAGCGGGACGTCCGGGCGCTCGGCGAGCGGATCTTCGAGCTGGCCGGCGAGGGCGTCCCCGCGGTCTTCGACCGTCGCTGGTGGTCGGGTCGCGCGCTCGACCTGGCGATGCGCAACGACGAGCTGAAGGTGGCGCTCTTTCGCTTCGTCGACGTGCTTCCGGCGCTGCGGGGTCCGCGCGAGATCGCGCGTCACCTGCGGGAGTACTTCGAGGGCCCGGAGCTCGGCCTCCCCTCGCTGGTGCAGTGGGGCCTCGGTGCCGGGTCGGCCGGCGGCCTGGTGGCGCGCGGCACCGCCGCCACCGTGCGCCGCAACATCGAGGCCCTGGCAGCCCGCTTCATCGCGGGTCGTAGCCCCGAGGAGGCGCTTCCCACGCTTCGCGAGCTCTGGGAGGGCGAGACGGCTGCGACGGTCGATCTTCTCGGAGAGGCCGCGCTCTCCGAGGCCGAGTGCGACCACTACCAGCGGGCGTACGAGCGACTGATCGAGATCCTGGCTTGCGAGACGCGACGCTGGCCCGAGCGCGAGAAGCTGGAGCGCACGGGCCGCACGGCACTCCCGCGAGCTCACGTGAGCGTGAAGGTCTCGTCCCTCTACTGGAAGCTCGATCCCGTCTGTCACGAGGCGAGCGTCGGCGCGCTGGTCGAGAGACTGGTTCCGCTCTTCCGTCTCGCCGCTCGTCTCGGAGTCTCCGTGAACCTCGACCTGGAGCAGCATGCGATCGTGGGAATCACGCGCGACGCCTTTCGGCGCGCGCTCGAGGCCCCGACGCTTCGCGACTGGCCGGATGCCGGAATCGTGTGCCAGGCCTATCGGCTCGATGCCGAGGCGGATCTGGAGTCGCTGGCCGGCTGGGTGCGCAGCCGCGGGACTCCGGTCACGGTCCGACTGGTCAAGGGCGCATACTGGGACACCGAGACGGCGCTCGCGGCCCAGGCCGGGCACCGCTCTCCGGTCTTCGACCACAAGCTCGCGACCGATGCGAGCTATGAGCGCTGCGCGCGACGGATGCTGGAGCACCAGCCCTGGCTGCGGCCGGCGTTCGCGACGCACAACGTGCGCAGCCTCGCGGCGTCCCTCGTCCACGCGCGGGACCTGGGAGTCCCCGACGCGGATCTCGAGGTGCAGATGCTCTACGGGATGGCCGAGCCCCTCCAGTCGGCGGTGCGCGCGCTCGGGCTGCGGCTGCGGGAGTACGTTCCGGTCGGAGAGCTGATCCCGGGCATGGCCTACCTGGTGCGGCGACTGCTCGAGAACAGCTCCAACCAGGGCTTCCTGCGCGCCTCGTTCGTCGAGCGGGCGGATCGGGTCCGACTCCTGGAGCGGCCCAGAGCGCGCCCCGAGAGTGAATGCGAGGCCGCGCCCCGGCCCACCCGAGCCACGCGGCCCGGCCGCTTCGAGAACGAGCCGACCCGCGACTTCACCGATCCTACGGAGCGAGGCGCCTTCGCGAAGGCGATCGAGCGGGTGGACCGAAGCCTGGGCCAGCCCCACAAGCCGCTCGCCCTCTGGATCGCCGGAGACGAGGTCCGAACCGGAGACCTCGCCTCCTCACTCGACCCAGCCCGGCCCGAGCGCGTGCTGGGAACGGTTCACCAGGCCGGTCCCGACGAGGTCGATCGCGCTGTCGCGGCCGCAGCGCGGGCGCAGCGCGGCTGGGGCTCGACTCCGCCTCTGGAGCGGGGGCCCCGGCGCGTCGCTGGGGGCCCGCCCCGGGGCCCC
>JBHHYV010000137.1:0-8752 GCA_046757685.1 Myxococcota bacterium | reverse complement strand
AGCGCGCGCGTCATCCGTTCAACGTGAACCACCTCGCCCAGGTCGCCGCCCTGGCGGCGCTCGGCGATCCCGACCACGTGCAGCGGGTCCGCGCGCTGACGCATCAGGGCCTGGAGCAGCTGGAGCGAGGGCTCGACAAGCTGGGACTTCGCTTCGCCCCGAGCGACGCAAACTTCCTGCTGGTTCGTCTCGGTCGCGACGCGGCCGAGGTCGGCGAGCGCCTGATGCGGCGCGGGGTGATCACGCGGCCGCTGGGCGGGTTCGGCCTGCGGGACTGCTTGCGGGTGACCGCAGGGCTGCCCGAGGAGAACGAGCGCCTGCTCGCCGCCCTCGCCAGCGTCGTCTCCGGGTGAGAGCGCTGCCCGTCTTCGAGCGCCTCACGGTGGTCGGGCTCGGCCTCGTCGGAGGCTCGGTGGCGCTCGCGGCGCGCGAGCGGAAGGCTGCGGGGGAGATCCGCGCCGTCGATCCGAGCGCGCCCCCGGGCGGCGACTTCGCCCCGATCTCGCTGGCCGAGGCCGCGCGCTGGTCGGATGGGATCGTGCTCGCAGTGCCGATCGAGAGCCTGGAGCCCGTCCTCGCCGCCCTGGCCCCGGAGCTCGACCCCAAGGTCATCCTGACCGATACCGCCAGCATCAAGCGGGGAGTCGCGGCGGCGGCGCGCCGCTTCCTGGCGCACCCCGAGCGCTGCGTCGGGGCCCATCCGATGGCCGGTGGAGATATGAGTGGATTTACCCACGCCCGGGCGGATCTCTTCGAGGGGGCCGCCTGCGTGATCGCGGCCGAGGGCGGAGAGCCGCCCGAGGTAGTGGACCGGGTCGAGCAATTCTGGCAGTGTCTCGGCACATTTACGGTACGCAGGACACCAGAGGAGCACGACGCGGTCGTCGCAGCGCTGTCGCACAGTCCCCACCTGATCGCCTACGCCTTCGCGCAGGGGCTCCCGGGGCGCGACGATCTGCGGCTCGCCGGACAGGGCGTGCGCGACTTCGTTCGGATCGCGCGCTCCAACCCGCGACTCTGGACCGAGATCCTGCTCAGGAACCGGCAGCACGTAGCCGAAGAGGTGGCAAAGTTCGAGAGAAATCTGGGTCGGATCCTCGACGCTCTCCAGCGCGGCGATGCGACCGATCTCGAGCGCTTGCTGACCGAAGGGCGACGCGCGCTCGAACAGCTGGAACGCGATTCCCCCGCACGAAGCGGGGGGGAGCGGTAGAGGGCCTCGAGTGATCCAACCAGGAGAGAGAACACCCCGCATATGAACCAAGAAATCAGCGAGGAGCCCGGGGGCGCGCCCCAAGACGAGGACTTTGCCGCGCTCTTCGAGTCCAGCCTCCAGGCGATCAAAGAGGGTGCCGTCGTGAAGGGCACCGTGCTCAAGCTCGATTCCGACCATGTGCTGGTCGACATCGGCTACAAGTCGGAGGGCCAGATCGCCACCTGGGAGTTCGGCGATGAGAACGGGGTGGTGCGCGTTCGACCCGGCGACGAGGTCGAGGTCATGGTCGAGCAGGCCGAGGGGGAGGACGGACAGGTCGTCCTCTCCAAGGAGAAGGCCGATCGACTTCGCGTCTGGGATCGCCTGTCGCAGGCCCACGACGAGGGCCAGGTCGTCGAGGGCGTGATCACGGGCCGGGTCAAGGGGGGGCTCTCGGTCAGCCTGGCCGGCGTCAAGGCATTCCTTCCGGGCAGCCAGGTCGACCTGCGGCCGGTCCGGAACCTCGACCGCATGATCGGCGAGAGCCACAAGTTCAAGATCATCAAGTTCAACCAGCGGCGGGGGAACATCGTCCTCTCGCGCCGCGCGCTGCTCGAGACCGAGCGCAAGGCGCTGCGCGAGCAGACCCTGCAGACCCTCTCCGAGGGCCAGGTGGTCGAGGGGATCGTCAAGAACCTCACCGACTACGGCGCCTTCATCGACCTGGGCGGGCTCGACGGGCTGCTCCACATCACCGACATGTCGTGGGGACGGATCTCGCATCCCTCCGAGCTCTTCCAGGTGGGGGACTCGGTGAAGGTCCGGGTCCTGAAGTTCGATCCCGAGACGGAGCGAGTCAGCCTGGGGCTCAAGCAGACCCAGCCCGACCCCTGGACGAACGTGGCCGACCGCTACCCGATGGGGCTGCGGATTCACGGCAAGGTGGTGTCGCTTGCCGACTACGGGGCGTTCGTCGAGCTCGAGCCCGGCATCGAGGGGCTGATCCACATCTCGGAGATGAGCTGGACCAAGCGCGTCAAGCACCCGTCCAAGGTCGTCGCGATCGGAGACGAGGTCGACATCATGGTGCTCGAGGTCGACGAGGCCAACCGCAAGATCTCGCTCGGGATGAAGCAGACCGAGCCCAACCCCTGGACGTTGCTCGAGGACCGCTATCCGCCGGGGACGCGCATCAAGGGCCAGATCCGCAACATCACGAACTTTGGGATCTTCGTCGGGATCGAGGACGGGATCGACGGCCTGGTCCACGTCTCCGACATCTCGTGGACGCAGAAGATCCGCGACCCCAAGGAGATCTTCAACAAGGGCGACGAGATCGAGACGGTCGTCCTGAAGGTCGACAAGGAGTCCGAGAAGTTCTCGCTCGGGCTCAAGCAGCTCGAGCGCAACCCCTGGGAGGCGCTGCCCGAGAAGTACCCGGTCGGGACGAAGATTCGTGGCAAGGTCACCAGCATCGCCGACTTCGGGGTGTTCGTGGAGGTCGAGGAGGGAATCGAGGGGCTCGTCTACGCCTCCGAGGTGGGACGCGACATCGAGAACATCCGCGACGCCGTGAAGGTGGGGGAAGAGGTCGAGGCGCTGATCGTGCGAATCGAGCCATCCGAGCAGAAGATCGCGCTCTCGATGCGCGCGATCACCGAGAAGGAAGAGCGCAAGGCGATCGACCGGGTGGCGGCACAGGCGCGCACCCAGACGGCGACCCTGGGCGATCGGATGCCGAAGGAGCTGCTCGAGCGACTCCGTCGCGGCTCCGAGGACGGAGACTGATCGAGGAGGAGCGGCGGGATGTCTTCCGGTCCGAGCATGACCAAGAGCGAGCTGATCGAGCGCGTCGCCGAGCGGATGCCTCACATCTCGAAGAAGGACACCGAGATCGTGGTGAACACGATCTTCGACAGCATGACCGACGCCCTGCGCACCGGAGAACGCATCGAGATCCGCGGGTTCGGCAGCTTCCAGGTCAAGGTCCGCGACGCGCGCGAGGGTCGCAACCCGAAGACGGGAGAGGTGGTCCGGATTCCGGCCAAGCGCACGCCCTTCTTCAAGGTGGGCAAGGATCTGAAGGAGCGCATCGACGCCGCCTGGCACGCCGAGCGCAGCCGCGCGGCCGCGAAGCCGCCGGCCGAGGATCCGGGCTCGTCCGAGAAGCCCTAGCGTGCGGGCCGCTGCGGCCCTGCTGCTCGCAGTCGGGGTGGCCGGCTTCGCCGTCTATGTCGCGCTCCAGAATGGCGATCCGGTTCGCGTCGACCTGGCGGTACACACCTTCCAGGGGCCGTCGCTCGGGGTGGCCCTGCTGGTCGCGTTCGTCTCCGGCGCCGCGATCTCGGCGGGGGTCTTCGCGGTCTCGGCCCTGCGCCTGCGGATCCGGCTGCACGGCCTGCGCCGCCAGATCGCCAAGCTCGAGCGGGAGCTCCACGGTCTGCGGACCCTCCCCCTGCAGGAGGCCGGCTCGCACGAGGGCGCCCGCGCCGGAGAGGCCTGAGTGGCGCTCCGCTGGCCGCGTGCCCTGCGCCGGCTCCGCTCGCCCAGACCTCTACGATCCCACGCTACGCGGCTCCGGAGGGCCCTGCACCACGCGCTGCAGGGCCACCTGGGCGAGGCCGAGGACGAGCTGGCGGGAGCCCTCCAGGAGGACTCCTCCTCCCACGATGTCTCCCTGGCGCTGGCCACCCTCTACCGCGCGCGCGGTGAGGTGGGCCGCGCGATCCAGATCCACCAGACCCTGCTCCTGCGCCCCGGGCTCGAGCCCGCGCTGCGGCGGGAGTGCCTGCTGGGGCTGGCGCTCGACTTCCGCAGCGGCGGCTTCGTGGAGCGCGCGAAGGCGGCGTTCGAGGGCCTGATCGCGGAGGATCCCGGCCACCAGGAGGCGCTCGTCGCCCTCGAGCACCTCTACGTCGATGCGGGCGAGTGGGAGGAGGCTCTACGGATCCGCCGCCGCATCGGCCGCTCGGATCCTCGGACCCCGCGGATCCTGGCGCACCTGTGGAGCGGTCTCGGCCGAGCCCATGCCGCGTCGGGTCGCAAGGCCGAGGCGCGCCGCGCCTTCCGCAAGGCGCTCACACGCGACCCGACCTCGGCGGCGGCGCTGGTCGGTCTCGGAGATCTGCGGCACGCCGAGGGGCAGCTCCGCAAGGCGATCGGCCTGTGGCTGCGGGCGCTTCCGCTGCATCCCGCCGCGGGAGGGCTGCTCTATCCCCGTCTGTGGGAGGCACACGTGGCGCTCGGGGACCTGGCCTCGTTCGAGGCGCGCGTTGCGGGCTTCGAGTCGAGCGACGTCGATCCCGAGATCCTGGCGCGCGCCGCCATCTGGCGGGCTCGCGCGCGCGTACGGCTCGGTCGGGTCTACGACGCGATCGAGGGGCTGCGGCAGCGACTCGACCTGGATCCCGAGCGCTTCGAGCTGCGCGCCGAGATCGGTCGGATCCTGCTCGACGACCACCGCGATCTCGAGGCGCGCAAGGCATTCGAGGAGCTCCTGGCGCACGCCCCGCGCGAGCGACCCGCTCTCGTGTGCCGCGCCTGCGGAGCTCGCGACGCGGTTCTCCACTGGCGCTGCCCTCAGTGCGGCGAGTGGGACAGCGTCAGCTAGCGGCGCGGCCGAGCGCTTCGACCTCGGCCGCCGCGCTCCGCTCAGCGGGGGCTCCCAGCGGTGAGCGCTCGCCTGGGCGGAGCGCCTCTCCGGGGGGCCGCGTGCGCCAGCGCGGGTGCATCCAGGTCCATTGCTCCGGCCGGGCTCGGATCTCTCGCTCGATCGCCTGCACCCAGCAGAGCGTCGCCTCGCGGATCCCCGCCGCACCCGCGGATCGCGGCGGAACCCGGATGGCGTCGTGCAGGACGAAGCGATAGCGCTCGCCCTCGCCCTCGCGAACGAGGAAGACCGGGCGGAGCACACATCCCGTGCGCTGCGCGATGACCACCGGGGCGGTCGGCGTCCAGGCCTCTCGGCCGAGGAAGGGAGCGAAGAGGCCGCGCGCGCGGTGCAGGTCGTGGTCCGCGAGGATCCCGACCAGCTCGTTGCGGGCGAGCGCCCGGATCAGCTCCCTCGGGAACACGTCGGTGTAGAGGGTGCGCATTCCGAGCCGCCCCCGGGCCGCCTCGAGCCAGTCGGCCAGCGCCGGGGCGTGCGGGCGCTCCGCCACCACGTGGGCCGGGGCGATCGTCGAGCAGATCGATCCCAGCAGCTCCCAGCTTCCCAGGTGAGCGGTGACGACGAGCAGGCCCGAGCCTCGCGCCAGGTCCTCTCGGATCCGCTCCCGGCACTCCGCGTAGTTGGAGCACAGCTCGATGCGCCGCTCCGGCGGCAGGCGCATCGCCGCCAGCGCCTCGAGGCTGGCGCGTCCGAGGTGCTCGAAGACGGCCCGCCCCAGCTCCCGCGCCCGGGGAGGCGGGCAGCCGAGCCTGGCCTCGAGCTGTCGGGCGGCGACGTCGGCGCGGGACGGGCTGAGCCTCCATGCCAGGGCTCCGAGGCGCGCTCCGAGGGCGCCCGCCCGAGCGAACGACAGCCTCGCGACGGTGTGCAGGGCAAGCTGCGCTGCGGCGTGGAGCCCCCTCCGCTCCAGCCGACGCCGGCAGCGAGCCCGCGTGTCATGGCGATGGCGAGC
This sequence comes from Myxococcota bacterium, assembly GCA_046757685.1. Taxonomy (GTDB): domain Bacteria; phylum Myxococcota_A; class UBA9160; order SZUA-336; family SZUA-336; genus JBHHYV01. The sequence goes on along the minus strand of JBHHYV010000137.1, from coordinate 2,935 downwards.
CCGCGCCCGATCGGCGGTGGGTGCTCGCGGCGTGCTCTGGAAGCGTGCGCTCAGGATCCGGTCCCCTGCTCTGGATCAGGAAGTGCGTGCAGGCAAACTGGTTATCAGGCTCGCCCGCTCGTGTCCACGCGGCAGCAGGCGAGGGTAGGGGCTCGCGCTGCGCCCACTGAGCCGCCTCAAGCGATGGTTGATAGCGGTGGGACCTGTGAGGCCGCCGGAGTGGCCCGCCGTACGACCTGCAGGTGGCTCGCGCGGCTCGGGGCCGAAGGCCGAGCTGGGCTCGAGGACCGCTCGTGCCGTCCCCATCGGCTGAGCCGCCCGACGTCCGGGCCCGCCCGCGCACGGTGGGCCCGGACTCCTCTCAGCGAAGCTCGGCTCCGGCCGAGCCCACCCGATTGCTTCTCGCCCGCTTCGGCCGGCTCCTCTTCCGGGGCATCTTCACCCCCCCTCGTCGAGGGGTTTGCCTACCTGCGGTATGCCAACCCTGACAAGGGGGACGCGACAATGCGTGCCATGGTCCCCTCCCCGAGAAATCGCCATACACGGGACGCACGTCAGATTGACAGGGAGTGCATATCCTGTCAGCTTGATACGACATGCAGCGCACAGATTACCCTCCCAGCCCGCTGCCTCTGTGGCTACACTGCCCGGAGGAGGTGGCTGACGTGTCGCTCGGAGAAAAGCTCAAGGCTCTGCGCCGCGAGAAGGGCTGGTCCCAGGACGAGTTCGCCTGCGACGCCAAGATCGACGGCCGCCAGGTCAGCCGCTATGAGAATGGCCGCGTGATGCCCTCCATCGAGGTCGTGATCAAGATGGCCAAGGCCTACAACGTGAGTCTCGACTACTTGCTCCTCGACGATGCTCCCCGAAGACCCCTCGAGGTCCACGCGAGCCGGCTCGCCGAGCGGGTCATGTGCCTGGAGTCGCTCACCGAGGAGGACGAGCGGGCCCTGCTCCACATCCTCGATTCGCTCGAGGCGAAGACCAAGCTCAAGGAGCTCGCCGCCGGCGTCGGCTGAGCGGCATCGCCCTGAGGAGACCGGCCATGACGATGAGCTACCGCGTCGAGATCGAGCAGGAGAAGGACGGCCGCTTCCTGGCCGAGGTCGTGGACCTCCCCGGCGTGATGGCCTACGGTGAGACGGCCGACCTGGCTCTGGCCCGCGTCCAGGCCCTGGCGCTCCGCGTCCTGGCCGATCGCCTCGACCACGATGAAGGGCCACGCGGCCCCGTCAGTGTCACCTTCGAGACCTCCGCCGCCGCGTGAGCCACCCGCGCTCGCCGCGTCTACGCCGCACTGCTGCGCAGCGGCTGGTCCCTCAAGCGCGAGGCCAAGGGCTCCCACAAGCTCCTCGTAAAGCCCGGCCACCCCCACTTCGTCTTCGCCTTCCACGATCGCGACGAGATCGGGCCCCGCATGCTCGCCAGAATCGCCAAGCACACCGGGCTTCGGCCGCAGGACCTGTAGCTCAGATGCGTCGCTGCTCAGTGATGCAAGCACCTAGACAGGCTCCTCAACCCTCCGCCCTCGAGCCCATCGCGCCACCCTCGAGCGGGGCGCGCGGGGTGGGATACGAGCGGGTGCGGCGCTGGCAGGTGAAGCTCGGGAAGCGGGCGGCCGAGCAGCCGATCGAGCTGCGTGCGGTGGAGCTGACCGAGGCGCAGCCAGGGCTTGGGGCCCAGGACACCCGGCTGGAGATCCTGCTGCGCAGCGGTCACGAGCTGCGGATTCCGGCAAGGATAGTCCCGATAAGGGGGTCATTCGACTTCAGGGTACGGGTGTTCTGTAAGATCGGCTCTGTAGGAGCCGTAGAGCGGGAAACATCCGAGAAGACACGCCGAACCGCCACGAGAATCATTAGCGTCATCAGCAACAGGCCCCATCGCGAGATCGACGGGACCGGCTGAGGCGTGAGGAGGATCGGCTGCCAGGACGCTGGCCCGCTACTCGTCGCGACCAGCGGAACAGGATTCGCACCGTCCGCATCCATTACCCAGAGTTCGATCGGTCCCGCCCGATTGCTGTCGAACAAGATCTTGGATCCGTCCGGCGACCAGACCGGGTTGTCGCTGTTCAGGGGATCTGTCGTATCGGTGAGCCGTATCCGGTTCGAGCCGTCCGGGTTCATGCTCCATACTTCTCCGAATTGTGTCTCGAATCCAGACCAGAAGGCGACACGACTGCCGTCCCTGGACCATTCCGAAGCATTGCTATCCGGAAACTGCGCACCGTTCCCATTCGTGATCTGTACCTGATTGCTGCCATCGGCGTTCATCTTCCAAATTTGCGTGCTTCCACTTGCTGTCGAAGCGAAGATCAGCTGTTGTCCATCGGGAGACCAGGTCGGGTGAACGCTCCAGGTTGGAAGACTCGGATTCGAAGGTGTGACAGTGAGCCGTATCGGATTTCCACCGTCCGAATCCATGACCCAGACTTCGGGATGTCCAACCGAGTCGAGCAACGAGGCGAACGCGATTCTCGTGCCATCCGGAGACCATTCTGGAATGAAATTGCCGCCCGCTGTAGCGAAGGTGATCTGAGTCGCGTTCGCGCCCGTTGCATCCATGACCCAGATTTCGGTCGCCCCGGTTCGCGTCGAAGAGAAAGCAATCTTCGAACCGTCTCGCGACCAGGCGGGAAAGAAATTCTCTCCGTCGAACGTCAGCTGCTGCTGACCAGTGCCGTCCGCCGCAATCGTAAAGATCTGCTGACGGGTCCCTGCGATCTGCGAGAACGCGATGAGTCCATTGGCCGCTTGGGAGGCCTCGCCGGACGCGCTCGCCAAGACAATTCCGATGAAAGCCCAACTCGCAACCCGTTGCGGATAACGTCTTGATGTCTGGGTATTCGATACGCGTGCCAAGAAGAGGTCTCCCTGGGGGGATGTGGCCCGAGTCTTGTGGAAAATGGATGGCGTAGCCTTCCGAGCTGACA
>JBHHYV010000136.1:0-8755 GCA_046757685.1 Myxococcota bacterium | reverse complement strand
GACCTCGATGAGAACGACGACCGCCAGCTCGACTTCCTCGATGACGGCACCAATGGACCGATCAGCGACGACAATCCCCTGTGCGGGAGCGGCCTGCCTGGCGACGTGCTGCAGGATGCGCCGCAGACGGAGCTGGCTCCGGCAGAGGCGAAGGCGCTCGCGGATGCGGGCGGACTGCCTCCGCGCTCGCCCGTCTTCTGCCGGAGCGTCGCGGGCCTGCTCGGGGTGACCGGTCAGACCCTGCCGAGGCTTCGCGCGGGCGGGAACGGCCAGTTCGGGCGCCGGGACTTCATCTGGCACGGCGGCCAGGAGGTTGCGCTCAAGTTCCAGAAGCGCAACGTCGTCGGGCTCTCGCTCGACTTCGCGCACGGCCCGACCAAGACCAGCTGGGGCATCGAGGCGACCTGGACGCCGGACAAGCTCTTCGGCGATACCCGCGCGCGCGACGGGCTCCACGAGTCCGACGAGTACGACCTGACGATCTCGGTGGACCGGCCGTCGTTCTTCAACTTCCTGAACCCGAACCGGAGCTTCTTCATCAACTTCCAGTTCTTCCTGCGCTACTTCTCCAACTTCGTGGGCGGTCGCGCGAACAAGGACGGCATGTTCGGAACCGCGGGCGGATCGCTCGACGGGATCGTCACGCTGACCTTCTTCACGGGCTACTTCCAGGATCGGCTGCAGCCCCGGATGACCGCCCTGTGGTCGCCGCGCGACGAGTCGGCCGCGGTGCTGACCGGAATGAGCTATCGCTACAACGACAAGTTCTCGACGAGCATCGCGTTCAACCACTTCTTCCAGCTGGCGGGAGCCACCCAGGGGCTCGATCGCGACTTCCCGATCGCGCTGCGCGGCCGAAACGATCCGACCAGCGAGATCTTCCGCGGGGTCTCGGCGGTGCGCAACCGGGACGTCGGGGTCCTGACGATCCGCTATACCTTCTGAGCCAGGGCCTCCCGGGCCCGCGGGGAGCCGCGGGCCTGGGGAGCGGAAGCGGAGGGGGAGAAGGGCGGTGTCGCTCCGGATTGCGGTCCTGATCTCGGGGGCCGGGACGACCCTCCAGAGCCTGATCGACCACCGGGAGCGGGGAGTGCTCCCGGTCGAGCTTGCGGCGGTCGTCTCGTCGAAGCCCGGGGCGGCGGGGCTCGAGCGCGCGCGCAAGGCCGGAATCCCGGCCCACGGGCTCGACCGCCGGGCGTTTCGCGACGAGAGCGCCTTCAACGACGCGCTGCACGCGATCCTGGAGCCGATCGCGCCCGATCTCGTGGTGCTGGCGGGCTTCCTGTCGCGCTTCGAGCTCCGCGGCCGTTTCGAGGGCCGGGCGATCAACACCCACCCGGCGCTGATCCCCGCGTTCTGCGGCCCGGGCTTCTACGGGATGCGGGTCCACCGGGCCGTCCTCGAGAAGGGAGTGCGCGTCAGCGGCGCGACCGTGCACTACTGTGACGAGGAGTACGACAACGGCCCGATCATCCTGCAGCGGGCGGTTCCGGTGCTCCAGAGCGACACTCCAGAGAGCCTGGCCGAGCGGGTCCAGGCCGCGGAGCGCGAGCTGCTCCCCGAGGCGATCGTGCTGCACGCCGAGGGGCGCCTGCGCATCGAGGGTCGGCGGGTCCGGATCCTCCCGCCCCCGGCTCGAGAGGGATCCGCGAGCGACCAGGCTCGACCCGCCGGCCCGGGCAAAACAGGGCTAACGTGACCCGCGAGGCGCGCCGATGGGGCGACGGGAGGCGCCAAAGTTGAACCGACGGGTTCTGGTGGTCGACGACGACCGGCTGATCCGCGAGATGACGCGGGACGCCCTGACGGCGGAGGGAATGCAGGTCGAGCAGGCTGCTTCCGGTCCGGAGGCCCTGGCGCGGCTGGACGAGTGCGGACCCTTCGGGATCGTCCTCACCGATCTCTCGATGCGCGAGATGGACGGGCTCGAGCTGCTCCAGCGCATCAAGCGCGTCGCCCCCAAGACGGACGTGATCATCCTGACGGCATACGCCTCGCTCGAGAGTGCCCTCGAGGCGATGCGTCTGGGAGCTGCCGACTACCTGCGCAAGCCCGTCAAGCCGCCCGAGATCCTCTACTGCGTCAAGCGCACGCTGCTGCGCCGGCGGGTGGTGATCGAGAACGAGGCGCTCCGGCGCTGTCTTCAGGCGCTGGAGTCGGCCCGGGTCCTGACGGCCTGCCTCGAGGCCTCGGACGTGCTGCCGCTCACCCTGGACCTGCTGGTGCAGCTCCTGGAGCGCCCGGCGGCCGTCGCCCGGCTGGTGGACCCCGGCCACAAGCAGCTGCCGGAGCTGCACCTGCGCGGCTTCCCCGAGGTCGATCGGGCGCGTTTCCTGGAGAAGGTGTGTCGGGCCAAGCTCTTCGATCCCGCGGATCTCGATACCGCCGGGGGGGGCACGCGCGCCGAGATTCCCGAGGCGCTCGCGTCGTTCGGCCTGGAGGAGGGCGAGGCGCTGGCGCTGCCGATTCGCTCCGAGGGCCGCATCATCGGCGGGATCTGGCTCTTCAGCTGCGGGCGTGCCTTCGAGCCCGACGAGATCCAGCGGGCGGAGCTGCTCGTTGCGCAGGCAGAGCTGGCGCTGGTGAACGCCGAGCGCTTCCTGCAGGCGCGCGAGAAGGCGTTCATCGACGACGTCACCGACCTCTACAACGTGCGCTACCTGATGTCCTCGCTCGATCGCGAGGTCAGCCGCGCGGGCCGGTCGGACCTGGAGCTCTCGGTGGTCTTCGTGGACCTGGATCGCTTCAAGTGCGTGAACGACTGCCACGGCCACCTGGTCGGCTCGCGGATCCTGCGCGAGCTCGGAGCCCTGCTCCAGGAATCGGTGCGAAAGATCGACACGGTGGCCCGCTACGGCGGCGACGAGTTCACCCTGATCCTGGTGGATACGTCGCCCGAGGGGGCCCGCCGAGTGGCCGAGCGCATTCGCGAGGCGGCCGCGGCGCATCGCTTCGGAGCCGAACGGGGACTCGAGCTGTCGCTGACCCTGAGCGCGGGGGTCGCCTCGTTCCCGCGGCACGCGCGCACCCGCGAGGGTCTGCTCGACCTCTCGGACCAGGCCATGTACCTGGCCAAGGCGCGCGGCCGCAACCGGGTCTGCACGGCCGACGACCTGGACTGAACGCGCCCGCCACGCGAGCCCCCCCGGGGGCCCCGGGGGCGTGGCCGCGGGCAGGGCCGAGTGATAGCCTGCGCCCTCCGGAGGCGAGCTTCCGCCTCGGAGGACGCGTGAACTCCCTCGACTCCCTCGGCCCCCTCCGACGTACCCACGAGTGCGGCCGGCTTCGTGCCGAGCACGTGGGCTCCGAGGTGGCGCTGTGCGGCTGGGTCCATCGCCGGCGGGATCACGGCGGGGTGATCTTCGTGGATCTCCGGGACCGGACGGGGCTGGCCCAGGTGGTCTTCAAGCCCGACGCGGCTCCGCAGTGTCACGCTCGCGCCGGCGGGCTGCGCAGCGAGTTCGTGGTCGCGGTTCGCGGACGCGTGGAGCCGCGGGCCCCCGATGCGCTCAACCCCAAGCTCGCGACCGGAGAGATCGAGGTGATCGTGCGGGAGCTTCGCATCCTGAACTCCGCCACCCCGCCTCCCTTTCCGCTGGACGAGGCCGAGGACGTCGACGAGTCGATTCGGCTCCGGCACCGGATCCACGATCTCCGCCGGCCCGAAATGCAGCGGCGCCTCGCCCGCCGTCACGAGCTGATCACGTCGCTGCGAGCGAGCTGTCGCGCGCACGGGATGCTCGAGATCGAGACCCCGCTCCTGGCCCGAGCGACGCCCGAGGGCGCCCGCGACTTCCTCGTGCCGAGCCGCCTGCACCCCGGCCGCTTCTACGCGCTTCCCCAGTCGCCGCAGCTGATCAAGCAGCTGCTGATGGTGGCTGGATTCGGGAGCTACTTCCAGATCGCACGCTGCTTTCGCGACGAGGACCAGCGGGCGGATCGCCAGATGGAGTTCACTCAGCTCGACCTCGAAATGTCGTTCGTGGGCGTCGAGGAGATCCTCGAGGTGCTCGAGGACATCCTGAGCCGGGCGTTGCGCGACGTGCTCGGCGTCGAGCTGCCGCGACCCTTTCCACGCCTCTCCTACCGCGAGGCGATGGACCGCTACGGGTCCGACCGCCCCGACCCGCGCATCCTGCTCGAGCTGGTCGACCTGACCGGGGTCGTCGCCGAGAGCGGCTTCAAGGTCTTCGCCGACGCCGTGCGCAAGGGTGGCGTCGTGCGGGCCCTGCCGATTCCCGACGCGCGCGACCTGACGCGTGGCGATCTCGACCGCCTGCAGGAACGGGTTCGCGACTGGGGGGCGCGAGGTCTGGCCTGGGCCCGGATCACCGAGAACGGCGACTGGCAGTCCCCGATCGCGAAGTTCCTGTCCGACGACGAGAAGCAGAAGATCGCCGACCTCGCGGGCCTGGCGCCCGGTCACGTGATCCTCTTCGGCGCAGACCGACCGGCGGTCGTCTCCGAGGTTCTGGGCCGGCTGCGCGTCGAGCTTGGCCAGCAGCTGGGGCGGGTGGACGATCGCGACTGGGCGCCGCTCTTCGTCCTCGAGTTCCCGCTCTTCGAGCGTGGCGCCGACGGGCGCATCGCCTACATGCACATGCCCTTCGTGGCGCCGGTCGAGGAGGACCTGGAGCGGATCTCCAGCGACCCGCTGACGGTTCGCGGAAGCCACTACGACGTGGTCCTGAACGGTGTCGAGCTCGGCTCGGGAAGCCTGCGCAACCACCGCAGCGACGTGCAGCTCGAGATCCTGAAGGTGTTGGGCTACGACGCGTCGGAGGCTCGCCAGCGATTCGGGTTCCTGCTGGACGCTCTCGCCTCCGGCGCGCCCCCGCACGGGGGCTTTGCCTTTGGCCTCGATCGCCTGTGCCTGCTCCTCGCGGGGGGCGAGAGCCTGCGCGACGTGATCGCGTTTCCCAAGACCCAGCGGGGGCAGGATCTCTTCATGGAGTCCCCTGGAGAGGTCGATCCCGAGCAGCTCCGAGAGCTGGGGTTGCGGGTGCGGCGGGTGGCCGCGGAGGACGCGTGAAGCTCCCGTTCGCCGCCGCCTCCCTCCTGGCCGGAGCGACCCTCGCCGGCCCCGCGGCGGCGCTCGGCGGCCACGCCGACGAGATCCTCGAGCACGTGGTGCAGCCCGGCGAGACGCTGTGGTCGATTGCCGAGGCGCCCGGCGTCTATGGCGATCCGCTGATGTGGCCGCTCATCTACCGCTTCAACCGCGATCAGATCAAGGATCCCGCGAGGATCTACCCGGGACAGCAGCTCCAGATCCCCATGCGGCCGGCGCGGAAGGACCGGATTTCGGCGCGCGCCGAGGCCGCCTCGGGCTCCGCGGCCGGGGGGAGCGAGCGATGAGGATGCGTGCGGCCGTGGCCTGGGAGGCCGGCCGACCCCTCGAGATCGAGTCGGTGGAGGTCGCGGCTCCGCGAGCGGGAGAGGTGCTGATCCGGGGCGTCGCGACGGGCGTCTGCCATACCGATGCCTACACGCTCTCGGGCCGAGATCCCGAGGGGCTCTTTCCGACGATCCTGGGGCACGAGGGCGCGGGCATCGTCGAGGAGGTGGGTCCCGAGGTGCGCTCGCTCCAGGTGGGGGACCACGTGATCCCGTGCTACACGCCCGAGTGTCGGGAGTGCAGGTACTGTCTCTCCGGCAGGACGAACCTGTGCAACGTCCTGCGGGCCACGCAGGGCCAGGGCTGGATGCGCGACGGAACGAGCCGGCTCTCGTGCCGGGGGCAGACGCTCCGCCACTACATGGGGACCTCGACCTTCGCCGAGTACACCGTCGCACACGAGATCTCGGTCGCGAAGATCCGCAAGGACGCGCCCCTCGACAAGGTGTGTCTGCTCGGCTGTGGGATCACGACCGGGATTGGCGCGGTGCTGCACACGGCTCACGTGGAGGCCGGGGCGAGCGTGGCGGTCTTCGGCCTCGGAGGCGTCGGTCTGTCGGTGATCCAGGGCGCGCTGATGGCCGGCGCCGAGCGGATCTTCGCGATCGATACCAACCCCCGGAAGTTCGAGCTGGCCCGGCAGCTCGGAGCGACGGATTGCATCGACCCCGCCGGGCTCGACGACGTCGTCGCGTTCCTGGTCGACGAGACCGACGGGGGGGTGGACTACACCTTCGAGTGCATCGGCAACGTCGAGGTCATGAACCAGGCCCTGGCGGCCGCGGCCCGGGGGTGGGGGACGGCCGTCGTGGTCGGCGTGGCGGGCGCGGGTGAGCAGATCCACGCTCGGCCCTTCCTGCTCGTCACCGGCCGGCGCTGGATGGGGACGGCCTTCGGCGGCACCCGCAGCCGCACGCAGCTCCCGCAGTTCGTGGATCGCTACATGAACGGGAGGATCCGGATCGACGAGCTGGTCAGCGAGACCCTCCCGCTCGAGCAGATCAACCGCGCGTTCGAGCACATGCACGCGGGATCGGTCATCCGCTCCGTGATCCGCCTGGACGCCGGCTAGAGCGTCAGCGTCTTCCAGCGCCCTCCCCGGAAGCGCAGCACGAAGGCCCCGGCGAGCGATCCGACCAGGAAGAGCTCGGCGATCCACGCGCCCATCACCCCGCCGTCCAGGTGGATGGCGATCAGCCACAGCAGGGGCAGGCGGACGCCCCAGGCGGCGACGACCGAGGTGGCGAACGACCAGCGGGTATCTCCGGCCCCGCGCAGCGCCCCCCCGGCGACGATGCTCGTGGCGTCGAGGAGCTGAAAGAAGGCGCCCAGGGCCAGCAGCGGCCGTCCCAGGGCCAGCACCTGGGGATCGTCGCTGAAGATCCGCAGCAGAGCTTCGGGCACCGAGAGGAAGAGGGCCGCAATGGCCGCGGACGGCACGAACGCGAGCTTGAGCGCAGACCGGTAGGAGCGCTCCGCCGAGGCGACGTCGCCGGCACCCAGGTACCTTCCGACCAGCGTCGCCGTCGCGATCGAGATCGCGACGGCCTGCATGAACGAGAGCGAGAGCAGCTGCAGCATCGCCTGGCTCGCTGCCATCGAGATGTCGCCCATGCGGGCGACGATCGACGAGAAGATCGCGAACGAGAGCATCTCGAGCAGCCACTGGCCCCCGATCGGCAGCCCGGTCCTGCCGAATCGCCGAAGATCCGCCGGCTCGGGACGCACGGGTCGCGTCACGTACCGCGTGCGGATGCGGCGGCGCGCGAAGAGCAGCACCATCAGCGCGGCGTTGACCCACGTGGAGAGGGTCATGGCGACTCCGGCTCCGTAGATGCCCCATGCGGGCAGCCCGAAGGCCCCGAAGATGAGCCCATAGGCGGAGACGACGTTGACCCCGATGGCTGTCAGGCCCGCGATCAGCGGCGTTCGCGTGTCGCCGATGCCGCGAAAGAAGCTGACGATCGCGAATCCGATCACCAGCGCCGGTCCCTGCAGAACCCGCGCGCTCGTGTACTCGGTGGCCTTCGCGGCCAGCTCCGGAGACGTGCCGATCCAACGGATCAGCTGCGGGAAGCCGAACGCGATCACGACGCACCAGAGCGTCATCGCCGGCAGCAGGATCCAGATGGCCTGCCACACCCAGCGTCCGCAAGAGCGCGGCTCACCCGCCCCATGATGCCGAGAGACGAAGACCTGGACGCCCTGCGCGGCGCCGACGAAGGCCACGAAGAGGGTCCACATCCACACGCCCCCGAAGCCGATGGCCCCGAGCTCCGTCGCCCCCAACCGGCCCACCATCGCCGAGTCGATGACCTGCATGAAGGTCTCGGCCAGGGTCTGCAGCACGACGGGGTAGGCGAGGTTCGAGATCTCGAAGACGCCCCCGGCCGCTCGGCGGGGCACGGCGTGCGCATCGACTTGAACGGGAATCGACATGGCGGCTTCTTCGCAGTCAGGGTGCGGGCCGGCCGGTACGGAGCCCCGGCCGGGTCGGGCTCAGGCGGAGTCGGGCGAGGCCGGACGCAGCGCCCGCCGCAGGTCCTCGAGGATCTCCTCGGGCGTGTGCTCGAGGCCCAGGTAGCGGCGGACGATGCGGCCCTGGGGATCGATCAGGAAGGTCGCGACGACATGGTCGATCTCGCCGCCCGGCTTGCGCACGCTCCCCACATGGTAGGCGTCGAGGATCTTTGCGATCTCGGGAGGCGAGGCGGTGACGAAGCTCCAGCTCTCCAGGTTCGCGTGCCGGGTCTCGGCGTAGCCCCGCAGCCGGGCCGGTGTGTCGAAGCTCGGATCGAGCGTCACCGAGACGAAGTGGGTCCGTGCGGCCAGATCGCTCGGCAGCGAGTGCTGCAGGGAGACGTGCGAGCTGGTGAGGATTGGACAGGGGCCCGGACAGCGCGTGAAGATGAAGTCGAGGAGCACCGCCTGCCCGCGGTGATCGGCCAGGGCGAAGGGCCGGCCCGCCTGGTCCGTGGCCTCGAAGTCGAAGGCCTGCTCGAGGGGCGCCGGAGCCGCGCCTTCGAGGACTCCGCTCACCCCGCTGACGCCCGCCGTGCCGGCTTCGCCGGAGCCGATCCTCTCGAGCGCTACGATGCGCAGCGACTCCTCGCTGCGAGCGAGCGAGAAGCGAACCTGGGCGCCCGGCTCGACCGCGTCCAGAAGCTTGGAGTCCGGCACATCGAAGGTCATCGTCATCGCGGGCATGAAGCCCGGTATCGCCTCGTGCGCGATCCGGATCTGACCGTCGACCCGATCGATCTCGATCACGCGTCCCCGACCCTCGTAGATCTCGCGCGGGGAGCGCCCGCAGCCGAGGGCGAGCGCCAGCGCGACGCCCACACACAGGACGCCCAC
>JBHHYV010000135.1:0-8758 GCA_046757685.1 Myxococcota bacterium | reverse complement strand
CTCGCCCCTCGCCGCCAGGAAGCGGCGGGCGCGGGCTGCGCGCCTCGAATCAGCCGTCCCGGACGCGCGTCGCTGAGCTCTCCCTCGCGGACGATCACCTCTCCGCTCACGACCGTCGCCCGGTAGCCGCGCGCCCTCTGGATCAGCCGGCGCGCGCCCGAGGGCAGGTCGTGCACCATCTCCGGCAGCTCCAGCGCGACCCGGTCCGGGTCGATCACGTTCAGGTCGCCCTTGAAGCCGGGCCGCAGCTGGCCGCGGTCGTGCAGCCCATAGAGCCGCGCCGTGTCGCGCGTCATCCGGCACACTGCGAGCTCGATCGGCAGCCGCGGTCCCCGGCTGCGGTCGCGCACCCAGTGGCTCAGCATGAAGGTCGGGATGCTGGCATCGCAGATGATCCCGCAGTGGGCCCCGCCGTCGCCCAGGCCGAGCACCGCCTGCGGGTGGTGCAGCATCTCGTAGATGGGATCGCACGAGAGCTCGCTGTAGTTGAGCAGCGGAAAGAGCAGCAGGGCCCGGCCGTCCTTCTCGAGCATCGCATCGTAGAGCACGTCGGCGGGCTCGCGTCCCTCGCGCTCCGCTCGCGCGGCAATGCTCTGCGAGGCCTCGGGCTCGTAGTCCGGCGGGTCGCCCATCGGAAACATCTTGTGGAAGCTCGCGAAGATCAGCTGGGCGATGGGCTCCGCGTCCTGGAGGGGCTCGGCCAGGATCGCCGCGCGCACCTCGGGCCGGCGCAGCTCGGCGACGCGCTCGGCGAGCGGCAGCGACGCGAGCTTGCGGTAGCTGGGCTTGGCGGCAAAGGGGTGGATGTCGGTCTGGTGGCCGATCAGCATGCCGAAGGGCCGGCCGGCGACCTGGGGGTAGACCTGTGCGCCCTGCGCGGACGCCTCCCGGGAGGCGTCCAGCAGCTCTCGCCACAGGTCGGGCGCCGCATCCACCTGCAGCAGGGCGAAGCTGACGGGACGCCCGATCTCGGCCGAGAGCCGGCACATCCAGTCGAGCTCCTTGCGCGGGGCGATCACGTCCTCGCCCGCCGCCCCCACCGGCGCCAGCTCGAAGACCCCGCGCCCCAGCCTCCCGAGGGCGCGGCCGATCCCGAAGATCTCGTCCTCGGCGGCGAAGGTGCCGGGCACCGGCTCGCCGTCCACCGCCCGGTGCACGATCGTGCGCGAGGTCGAGAAGCCGAGCGCGCCCGCCTCGATCCCCTCCCGGGTCAGCTCCGCCATGGCCGCGATGTCGCTCTCGGTCGCGGGCTCGTTGCGCGCGCCGCGCTCGCCCATGGCGTAGGCGCGAATGGCCCCGTGCGGCACCTGGGCTCCGACGTCGAGCGCCTTGGGCAGGCGTTCGACGCTGTGCAGGAACTCGGGAAAGGTCTCCCAGTCCCAGCGAATCCCCTCGGAGAGGGCGCTTCCGGGAATGTCCTCGACGCCTTCCATCAGGCCGATCAGGAAGTCCTCGCGGCCGGGGCGCACCGGCGCGAAGCCGACACCGCAGTTTCCGAAGACGACCGTCGTCACGCCATGCCAGCTCGACGGGGTGAGATGCGGGTCCCAGGTGACCTGCCCATCGTAGTGGGTGTGGATGTCGACGAACCCCGGCGTCACCCAGCAGCCGCGGGCCTGGATCTCCTCGCGACCCGCCCCGGACACCTCTCCGACGGCCGAGATCCGCCCCCCCTCCAGGGCGATGTCGCCCTCGAAGGCGGCGGCGCCCGTCCCGTCCACGATCGTGCCCCCGCGAATCACGAGATCGTGCATCGTCGCCTCCCCTTCGAGTTCGCGAGCGGCCGGCGCCCGGGAGCGAGCCTGGGACGAGTCTACGCCATCGAGGTCGGCTCGGGACGCGTGCAGCCTCGGGCCCGGGCGACGCTACACTTGCTCGCCGCATGACGGACCCTCGAGCCACGCTCCCCGCCCGCCTCCGGGATCTTCTCGGGCGGCGGATCCTCGTCTTCGAGGGACCGAAGGGCACCGAGATCCAGGGGCACGGCCTCGACGAGGCGGGCTTTCGCGGAGAGCGCTTCGCGAGCCACGGCCACGACCTGCAGGGCGACAACGACGTCGTCTCGCTCACCCAGCCGGACCTGATCCTCGGGATCCACCGCCGCTACCTGGAGGCCGGAGCCGACATCGTCACGACCAATACGTTTACGGCCACGGCGGTCTCGCAGGCCGACTACGGGCTCGAGGCCCACGTGTACGAGATGAACTGCGCCTCGGCCGAGATCGCGCGCCAGGCCTGTGCCGAGTTCACCGAGCGCGATCCCTCCAGGCCGCGCTTCGCCGCCGGGTCGATCGGACCCACCAATCGCACGCTCTCGATCTCGCCCGACGTCTCGGACCCGGGCTTCCGGGCGCTGGGCTTCGATGCGCTTCGCGACGCGTACGCCGAGCAGGTACGTGGCCTGATCGACGGGGGAATCGAGATCCTGCTGCTCGAGACCTGCTTCGACACGCTCAATGCCAAGGCGGCGATCGTGGCGATCGAGGAGACCTTCGAGGCGATCGAGCTGCGGCTGCCCGTCGTGATCTCGGGCACGATCGTCGACCTGTCGGGGCGCACGCTCTCGGGTCAGACCCTCGATGCCTTCTGGATCTCGGTCGCGCATGCGCGGCCGCTCTCGATCGGCCTGAACTGCTCGCTCGGGGCTGCCCAGCTGGGTCCCCACGTCGAGGAGCTGTCGCGCATCGCGCCGATCCCCGTCCACTGCTACCCGAACGCCGGGCTCCCGAACGCCTTCGGCGGCTACGACGAGGCCCCCGAGACGACCGCCCGCCAGGTCCGCGCCTGGGCCGAGAACGGCTGGGTCAACCTGGTGGGGGGCTGCTGCGGAACCACGCCCGAGCACATCCGCGCGATCTCGGAGGCCGTCGCCGGCCTCCCGCCCCGCGTGCCTCCCGAGGTGCCCGCGCGCAGCCGCTACGCGGGGCTCGAAGCGTTCGTGATCGAGCCGGACTCCACCTTCGTGACGATCGGAGAGCGGACGAGCGTGGCGGGCTCCCGGCGCTTCCTGCGCCTGATCCAGGAGGAGGACTACGCGGCCGCCGTCCAGGTGGCGCTCGATCAGGTGAGGGGCGGCGCGAACCTGCTCGACGTGAACATGGACGAGGGCATGCTCGACTCGAAGCGCTGCATGACGACCTTCCTCAACTGGATCGCCACCGAGCCCGAGGTCGCCCGCCTGCCGATCGTCCTCGACAGCTCGGACTGGTCCGTCCTGCAGGCGGGGCTCCGCTGCGTGCAGGGCAAGTCGGTCGTCAACTCCGTCAGCCTGAAGGCGGGCGAGCAGGTCTTCCTGGACCAGGCCCGCGAGGCGCGCCGCTTCGGAGCGGCCGTCCTCGTCATGGCCTTCGACGAGACCGGGCAGGCCGAGACGGTCGAGCACAAGGTCCGCGTCTGCGAGCGCGCGTACCGACTGTTGATCGACGAAGCGGGCTTCGAGCCCGAGGACCTGATCTTCGACGTCAACGTCTTTCCCGTCGGAACCGGGATGGAGGCGCACGCCGAGTACGCCACGGCGTTCATCGAGGCCGTCCGCATATTGAAGACCCGCTGCCCGGGCGCCCGCTTCTCGGGCGGGATCTCGAACCTGTCGTTCACCTTCCGCGGCAACGACACCGTCCGCGAGGCCATGAACTCCTCGTTCCTCTACCACGCCATCCAGGCGGGCCTGGACATGGCGATCGTGAACGCGGGCCAGCTGACGGTGTACGACGACATCCCTCGCGACCTGCTCGAGCGGGTCGAGGACGTGCTCTTCCACCGGCGTCCCGATGCGACCGACCGGCTCACCGAGTTCGCACACGGCGTCGAGAGCTCGAGTCGCGAGCGCTCCGTCGACCTGTCGTGGCGCAAGAAGCCCGTCGGCGAGAGGATCTCGTACGCGCTCGTGCACGGCATCGTCGACTTCATCGAGGAGGACACCGAGGAGGCGCGGCTCTCCGCGGCGCGGCCCCTCGACGTGATCGAGGGGCCGCTGATGGACGGGATGGGGATCGTGGGGGACCTCTTCGGGTCGGGCAAGATGTTCCTGTCCCAGGTCGTCAAGAGCGCACGCGTCATGAAGAAGGCGGTCGCCTACCTCGAGCCCTACATGGAGCAGGGCGCCTCCGGGAGCGTCGCCAGCCAGGGCACGATCGTGACGGCGACCGTGAAGGGCGACGTGCACGACATTGGCAAGAACATCGTCGGGGTCGTGCTGCAGTGCAACAGCTACCGCGTCGTCGACCTCGGCGTGATGGTCCCCGCCGACACCATCCTCGAGGCCGCCGAGCGCGAGAAGGCCGACCTGATCGGCCTGTCGGGTCTGATCACGCCCTCTCTCCACGAGATGGTGCACGTCGCGCAGGAAATGCAGCGGCGCGAGCTCGAGATCCCCCTGCTGATCGGCGGCGCCACCACCAGCAAGCCCCACACCGCCGTCAAGATCGCCCCCGAGTACGACGGCGCCGCCGTGCACGTGCTCGATGCCTCCCGCTCGGTGGGCGTGGTCTCGACCTTGCTCGACGCCGAGCGCAACGACGCGTTCCTCGAGGCCAACCGCCGCGAGCAGGAGCGCCTGCGCAAGATCCACCGCTCCAAGACGAGCCGGCCGCTGCTCTCCTACACCGAGGCGCTCGAGCGCGCCCCGTCGCTCGAGTTCCGCCCCGAGAACGTCTGCGAGCCGGCGTTCCTGGGGCGCCGGGTCGTGGAGGCCATCGATCTCGGCGCGCTCGAGCGGTACATCGACTGGACCTTCTTCTTCACGGCCTGGGGACTCCGGGGGCGCTTTCCGGCCCTCCTCGACCATCCGACGCGGGGAGAAGAGGCGCGCCGGGTCTATGCCGACGGCCAGCGGCTGCTGCGCCAGATCGTCGACGAGAAGCTGCTCGAGGCGCGCGCGGTCTACGGCTTCTGGCCGGCCGTGCGCGAGGGCGAAGACCTGGTCCTCTTCGCCGATCGGGACCGCCGCCAGGAGTGCGCACGCTTCCCGATGCTCCGGCAGCAGCGCCTGGCCGGTCGCGGAGAGCGCGCGCGCTCGCTCGTCGACTTCGTCGCCCCGCGCGAGGCTCCGGTCCACGACTGGGTGGGCGCGTTCGCGGTCACCGCGGGCATCGGCGTCGAGGCCCTCGCGAGTGCGTACACGAGGGAGCACGACGACTACCAGGCCATCACCGTCCAGGCGCTGGCCGATCGGCTCGCCGAGGCGGCCGCGGAGTGGCTGCACGAGCGCGCGCGCCGCGAGTGGTACGCGCCCGACGAGCGGCTGGATCTCGAGGCGCTCCTGCAGGAGCGCTTTCGCGGGATTCGCCCGGCCTTCGGCTACCCGGCGTGCCCGGATCACACTCCCAAGCGGACGCTCTTCGAGCTGCTCGACGCACCCCCGATCGGAATCGAGCTGACCGAGCACCTGGCCATGACGCCCGCCGCCAGCGTGAGCGGCCTCTACCTGGCGCACCCCGAGGCCCGCTACTTCTCGATCTCGCAGATCGGGCGCGATCAGCTGCAGAGCTACGCGCAGCGCATGGGCCTCTCGCTCGAGGCCACCGAGCGCGCCCTCCAGACCCTGCTCGTCGAGTAGGCGCGCGGCCGCCACACCGGCAGCGCTTCGCCTCGCAGAGGCACCCCCAGGTCTGCTTGCCTGGATGGGCGGAAGTTTCGTATTCTATTCGCCTCCAGGGAGGCTCGAGATGGATCCCGGCCCCCGCTTTCCCCTACCCATACCGGGACGCGGGACCCCCGAACGGCCCGTCAACCGCTTCGAGCGGCTCGCGATCGAGCTGGAGGCCGAGAGCGAGGCTGCGGGGACGCCGGCGACCCGCTACTTCGCGGACCCGTCGCGCTCGATCCTCTCCCGCAACCAGAGCCCGGACGTGCCCTACGACGTCGGGCTCAACCCCTACCGAGGCTGCGAGCACGGCTGCAGCTACTGCTACGCGCGTCCCTACCACGAGTACCTGGGGTGGTCGGCCGGGCTCGACTTCGAGACGCGGATCGTCGTCAAGCTCGAGGCGGCCCGCCTGCTGCAGTGCGAGCTCGCCCGGCGCTCCTGGCGGCCCCAGGGGATCGCCCTCTCGGGTGTGACCGACCCCTACCAGCCGATCGAGCGCCGCCTGCGGATCACCCGCGCCTGCCTGCGCGTGCTGGCCGAGCACGCCAACCCGGTCTCGGTCATCACCAAGAGCGGGCTGGTCGCGCGCGACGTCGACCTGCTCCGTAGGCTCGCGGCGCGCAGCGCGGTGTCGGTCTTCCTCTCGATCACGACGCTCGACCCCGAGCTGTCCCGCCGCATGGAGCCGCGCGCCGCCCAGCCCCGCGCGCGACTCCACGCCCTGCGCATGCTGGCCTCGGCCGGAGTCCCCACGGGAGTGAGCCTGGCTCCCCTCATCCCGGGGCTGAACGACCACGAGGTTCCCCGCATCCTGAGCGCCGCACGGGAGGCCGGGGCCCGGTTCGCGGGCTACGCGATCCTGAGGCTCCCGCACGCGGTCGAGGGGCTCTTCTCCCGCTGGCTCGAGGACCATCGCCCGGCGCGGCGTCGCGCGATCCTGAGCAAGCTCGAGCAGCTTCGCCCGCGCGGAGCCCGGGGCGGCGGAGGAGCGGCGCGCATGCGGGGCGAGGGCCCGCTGGCCCGGCAGCTCGCGTCCTGGGTTTCGCTGTGGCGCAGGCGGTGCGGGCTCCAGGCCGGGCCGCCACCCCTGTCCACGGCGGGGTTTCGCCGACCCCTGCGAGACCAGCTCGAGCTCTTCGACACCTCACGCTGAGCGCGCGGAGAGGCCGACCTTCCGCACAGCCGGCGGTCCCGGAGGCGCGTGCGCCTCAGGTCGAGGCCCTCCAGACGCGGTAACGAGAGTCCTGCCGCAGGACCTCCACCGACGCGAAGGCGTCCCCGAGAATCTCGCCGAGCGGCTGCACTCGGCGCGTCACCAGCACCAGGGAGCCCCCGGGCGCGAGCCGCGACGGCGCCTCGGCACACAGCTCCAGCAGGACCGAGGCGTCGCGCGCCACGCCGCGATGCAGCGGAGGGTTGCTCACGATCAGCCCGTAGCGAGAGCCGGCGGGCAGCGTGGCCAGCCCGCTCCCGCAGACGACCCGGGCGCCGGGCAGGTTCTCGGCGGCGGCCGCGACGGCGAGCGCATCGGAGTCCACGAGGTCCAGCGCCAGCTCGGGCCAGCGCCGACGCAGGGCACGCGCGAGGACCCCGATCCCGCAGCCGAAGTCGAGCGCGCGCGCTCCGGGCGCCACCTGCGCGAGGGCCTCGATGAGCATCCGGGAGCCCGGATCCAGCCGGCCGTGCGAGAAGACTCCGGGATACGAGACCAGCCGCTCGACTCCCGAAGCGTCTCCTTCCTCGAGCTCGAGCGTGACCGCGACGCGCCAGTCTCGAAGGCGGGAGCGCAGCGGCCTCGCCTCGACCCCTCTTCGGACCGCCCAGATCCGACAGTGACGGCGCGTCTCGACGCTCTCGGCGGCTCCCCCCAGCACGCGCTCCAGCCGGCGCCCGGCCGACCGGATTCCCTCGGGATTGGCACCGTAGAGGTAGAGGAGTCCGCCGGCCTCGAGACGGGCGCCGACTGCGTGAAGCGTCATCTCGAGCGCCTCGCGCGCGGCGGGAAGACGCGCAACCGCCGCATCGAAGGGCCCCTCCGGCGGCCAGGGGGTGGCGGCGCCTCGGGGCGAGGCCCTCCTCCGCCACAGGTCCACCTCCGCTCCCGCGTCGAGCAGGGCATTCTCGGGGGCGAGCGGGTCGTCGTCGACCACCAGCACCCGGCCCCGGAGGGGGTGGCCGCGCAGCCAGTCGGCCATGACTTCGGGAGCTCTCGCTCCCCGATCGACCCCGCCTCCGCGACGCACCGGCTTCACGCGCGCGACAGTGTAGACTGCGTGCCCCACCAACGACCCGCGGGAGGGTGCGCGATGGCAGAGCGAGTCACGGTCGAGGTATCGGACGGCGTCGCCGACGTGGTGATGAACCGCCCCGAGAAGCTGAATGCCCTCGATACGCCGCAGTTCGAGGCCCTCATCCAGAGCGGCCGCGCTCTCGCGCACGATCCCTCGGTGCGCGCGGTCGTGCTGACCGGGGCGGGGCGCGCCTTCTGCGCGGGCCTGGACATGACCAGCTTCCAGGCCATGGCGGGCGGCCGCGCCGCGCGCGCAGGATCCGATTCGAGCCTGCTCGACGGCAGCGACGAGAGTCCCGCCAACTTTGCCCAGCGCGCCGCCTACATCTGGCAGGAGCTGCCGGTCCCCGTGATTGCGGGCGTCCACGGCGTCGCGTTCGGAGGCGGCTGCCAGATCGCACTCGGCGCCGACATCCGCTTCGTCGCGACCGACACCCGCATGAGCATCATGGAGATCCGCTGGGGGCTGATCCCCGACATGTCGATCACCCAGACCCTCCGGCACCTGGGGCGACTCGACGTGGCCAAGGAGCTCACGTTCACGGGGCGGATCGTCGAGGGAGCCGAGGCCGTCGAGCTGGGTCTCGCGACGCACGTCGTCGACGATCCGCGCGCCTCGGCCCTGGCGCTGGCGCGCGAGATCGCGGGGCGCTCTCCCGATGCGGTGCGCGCGGCGAAGCAGCTCCTCAACACCGCCTGGGTCTCGGGCGTTCGCGACGGACTGGCGCTCGAGCAGAAGCTCCAGGGCACCCTGATCGGCCGCCCCAACCAGGTCGAGGCCGTCAGCGCCAACTTCGAGAAGCGCGAGCCGCGCTTTCGCGACCCCGCCTAGAGCGCCCGCCCCGGGTCAGTCCGCCAGCAGGATCGCCGTCGAGGCGACG
>JBHHYV010000134.1:0-8784 GCA_046757685.1 Myxococcota bacterium | reverse complement strand
TCCGTCGAACCTCACTTCACCTCTGGCTGCACGTTTCCGTTGCACCCGTGGTCCGCCCGGCTCACCAGCTCAGTTCTTCAACGGGCTGGTAGGCACCGCGCGAGCGCTGGCCTCCACCGGTCGGCCCTGCCACAGGGCCGGTCCGCGGCCCCGGTCGTCTTCTGGGCGGTCCCCGCCTCACTGTGGAATCCTGGGGGAGGGAGGACCGGGCGGCCGTGCCACCAGTGATCTACGAGTCCCTCGTCATCTTCGTGGTGGCGCTGGCCGCGGGAATGGTCCCGCTGGGGGTTCACTGGCACGGTCAAGGCCTGCGTCTGGTGGTGAGCCTCGCGGCGGGGATCTTCTTCGGCGCCGCGTTCCTGCACATGATCCCTGAGGCGACCGAGCTGCTGGGCCCGTCCGTGGGCGCCTACCTGCTCACCGGCTTCCTGCTCCTCTACGTTGCGGAGAACTTTGCCCTGGGCGGCAGCTCGGCCCATGGCGAAGCCTGCGACTACCGGAACCTGGGACTCGTCTCGTTCCTGGGCCTCTCGCTGCACGGTCTGGTGGCGGGTGTCGCCCTGGGCGCGGGCACCCAGGTTCCCCAGCTGGGGGGCATCCTCTTTCTCGCGATCCTCGCCCACAAGGCGCCCGCCACCTTCTCGCTCTCGACGCTGCTGCTCCATGACGGCCTCTCTCGCGGGCGCGTGGCGTGGCTGGTCGCCGGCTTTGCCTCGACCGTCCCGATCGGGGTGGGGCTCTCGCTCCTGCTGCTTCGTGGGGTTCCAGGGTCGGCGCTCGGCGCCGTGGTGGCCCTGTCCGCGGGCACGTTCCTGCACATCGCAACCGATGACATGCTCCCCCACGTGCACGAGCAGAAGGCGGGCCGCGGCCACGCCCTCGCGGCGCTCCTGATCGGGATCGCCTCGATGGCGGTCGCGAAGCTGGCCCGGTAGCGGGAAGGCGGTTCGCGCTCCCCGGCGACGGCTCTTCGGGCCGATCGGGATCGAGAGCGGCCGCGGGTCAGAGGTTGTACCCGACCTCGTCGGCCTGGGCCACACGGAGGCCGATCGTGGCGTCGATGGCCTTCAGGATGACGAAGGAGACGCCCGCCGTGTAGAGCGCCGTGCCCACTGCAGCGAGCCGCTGGACGCCGACCTGCCTCCCGATCGCGAGATCCCCGCGGGTACCGCCCAGGGCCGGGGCTGCGAGAGCTCCGGCCAGCACCGTGCCGACGAAGCCTCCCACGCCGTGCACGCCGAAGACGTCGAGCGAGTCGTCGTAGCCGAAGCGCCGCTTGACCGCTGTGGACGCCCACCAGCAGATCGAGCCCGAGGCGAGACCGATCGCGAAGCCCCCCGCCGGGCCGATGAACCCGGAGGCGGGGGCGACGGCGGCGAGGCCCGCGATCGCGCCGGTCGCGAGACCCAGGGCGCTTCCGCGTCGACCCCGATCGGGAAGCCCTTCGAGAGCCCACGCACGAAGGAGGCGAGGTTCGTGACACCGGCTCGCATCCCGGCATCGTCGAACGCCAGGCTGTAGCCGAACGCGAGCCAGAGCACCGTGATGAGCGCGGTCAGCGCGAGGCACTGCATCAGCACCGACAGCACGCTGCATGGCTTCCTCTCCGCTTCGCCGTGGCCGCATGGGGCGGCGTGCGAGTGCGCTTGCATCGCGAGACGAACGCGCCCCGTTCGCCCCGTTCGCCGCGCCGGCGCTTCTATACTGGATCGGCCGGGTCCGAACAAACCCCGGGCGACCCGGCGACGAGGGCGGAGATGAGGCGGGCCACGTCGGCCTCGAGCGCCTGCCGGGAGCGGCGCCGCACCGGGCGTGCGAGCTGCTCGATCTGGTAGCCGCGGTAGAAGGCCAGCACGATGCGCGCGTCTCGGGCGGGCTCGGCGGAGCCCACGGCCCGAAGCAGCTCCTCGGTTCGCTCCTCGAGACGGCGCTGGAACGCCTCGTAGTCCGGCGCCAGAGAGGGCTCGCGAGCCACGCGGAGGATCATCTCGAGGTCCACCGCCAGGGAGCGCTCCGGCGCACGCAGCTCCTCAGAGGCGATCGCTCCGAGGAGTGCCGCCGCCTCGCGAACGGGAAGGCTCTCGCGCGACAGGGTCGCGGCACTCTGGTCGATGCGCTCCAGGTCCCACGCGGCGAAGTGGCGAAATGCCGCGCGGATCATCGCGTCCTTGCTCTCGAAGTAGTAGGTGGTCGCCGTGAGCGAGGTGCCGGCCTCGGCAGCCACCGCGCGGTGGGTGACCCCGGCCAGGCCCTCTCGGGCCACGATCCGCAGCACCGCCGCGAGCAGCCGCTCCCGCCGCTCGACCCCCGGGGCGTAGGGACCGCGGCGCCCCTTCCCGGGACGCGGGCGGGCTCCGGTGCCGCCTTCCGCCCTGCGAGGCTCCCGGCCGCGTGGGTGCGTACCCGCTTGCATGGGATCCCTCCAATCTGGTACGAACATACCAGTTTGGCGGCCTCGGGGCCGCCGGGAGCCTCCATGGCCGACGCCGACGTCGTCGTGATCGGGTCCGGGCTCGGTGGCCTGGGAGCGGCGACCTGGCTCCGCCAGCTCGGCCGGAGCGTCCAGGTGCTGGAGGCCAGCGACCGGCCGGGCGGACGCATGCGCACGCTGGAGCGCCGTGGCGACCGCGTCGACGTGGGCGCACAGTTCTTCCACTCCAACTACCGTCACTGCCTGGAGCTCATCGAGGTGGCAGGGCTGTCGGCGAGCCGGTCGCCCATCCAGGGCAAGACCCAGTACCGCTTCGCCGATGGGTCCAGCTATTGCTTCGGCCACAAGGCGCGCTACATCCGCCCGCTCGGCGTGCGCGGTCACGTCGATCTCCTGCGCTTCCTGCTGCGCTACGTCGTCTTCGGCAAGCGCTTCCCCATGTACCAGATCAGCCGGGACATTCCGGAGTACGACGGCGCCATGCTGAGCGAGGTCGTGCCGCCGGGACGCTTCCTGGACCTGCTGGCCAAGCCGGTCTGCTGGGGCGAGACCCAGTGCGGCCCGGACGACACCAGCCTCTATCACTTCATCCACCAGCTCCGGCTCACGACGATGACCGACTTCTTCGGGCTGAGCGAGGGCGTTGCGTCGCTCTGTGAGCGCCTGGCCGAGCGCGTGGTCGTTCGTTACGAGGCTCCCGTGCGGTCGCTCCTCTACGAGAGGGACCGCGTCACGGGAGTGGCGCTCGAGGACGGCAGCCAGATCGGGGCGCGCCACGTGATCGTCGCGGTGCCTCCCCAGGCGGCGGCACGCCTGCTGCCCGATGCCCTCGGGGACGCCCGGAGCTTCCTGGCCGGCTTCGACTACCTGCGGATTCCGATCCCGGTCTTCTTCCTGGATCGCCCCCTGCATCCCGACGTCTGGAGCTACTTCAGCGACCCGGGCCAGGAGCGCCCCTTCATGCTGGCGCTGGACCAGGCCGCCAAGATGCCCGCGATGGTCCCGAGCGGGAAGGCGCTGCTCACGGTCTGGCCCCACTACCCGAGCATGGACACCCTCATGGCCCGGCCCGATGACGAGGTGCTCCGCACCGCCCTGGGAGACCTGGAGCACATCCTGCCCGGCGTCTCCGGCTGGGTGGAGGACGCAGCGCTGGTGCGCCATACCTGGGGAACGGCCTGGTACACGCGCGGCGCCTACGGCCGGATCCTGCGCTTCCGCCGCGAGGCCGAGCGCCTGCTCGGCGTATCCTTCGTGAGCAGCGCCTACGGTGGGACCCACATGGAGGCGACGCTGGTCACTGCGGAGCGCGCCGTGCAGCGTGCGCGGGCGGTCACGTAGGAGTTCGGGAGCCAACGAGAAGAGCCGCACCGAGGACCGCTCGGCGCACACATGCCAAGGAAGGAGAGTCCCATGCCCAGCGTCGACTTCTCGCTCGCGGGAAAAACCGCACTCGTGACCGGCGGATCGAAGGGGATCGGCAGGGCCATCGCCCTGGCGTTCGCCGAGTACGGGGCCGACGTGGCGATCTCGGCCCGCGGCGTGGATGCCCTCGAGCAGGCCCGCGGCGAGATCGAGGCCAAGGCGGGTCGCCGCTGCCTTGCCGTTCCCGCCGACCTCGCCCAGGACGACCAGGTCCGCGCCCTCCACGAGCGGGTCGTCGCGGAGCTCGGCGGCATCGACATCCTGGTGAACAACGCGGCCCACGGTGCGCTCGCGCCGCTCAGCCAGATCACCCGCGAGGAGTTCGAGGCCACCCTGCGCCTCAACACCTGGGCCGCCGTCTACCTGGCCCAGCTCTGCCTGCCCGGCTGGAAGGAGAAGCACGAGGGAGTGATCATCAACATCTCCTCGAACGGTGGCATCAAGGCGGATCCCTACATCGGCGCCTACAGCGCCTCGAAGGCTGCGATCGGCATCCTCAGCGTCCAGATGGCCCAGGAATGGGGCAAGTTCGGCGTGCGCTCCAACGCGATCTGCCCGGGACTCACGCGCACCGAGACGGCGGAGCCGATGGTCCAGTACTTCGAGCAGGACAACTGGAGCCAGAACATGATGCACCGCTGTGCCGAGCCCCACGAGATCGCCGGCATGGCCCTGCTGCTGGCCAGTCCCGCCGGCTCCTACTGCCACGGGGAGCTGTTCACCGTGGACGGTGGGGAGATCTGGCGGCCCACCTACCAGCTCGACCTGTAGGCGCAGCGCCGGGAGGCGAGAGGTGTCGGACTCCGGCGCGTGCGTCGTGGCCATCGACCTGGGCACGAGCGGACCGCGGGTGGCCGTGATCGATGAGCGGGGCGCCATTCGCGGTGCGCACTCCGAGAGCGTGGGCTTCGAGTTCGTGGGCGAGCACGGGGCGGAGCAGGATCCCGAGGCGATCTGGCGGGCCACCCTCGGCGCGGTCGCCCGTGCGGTGGCCGCCTCTCGTGTTCCGCCCGAGCGTATCGTCGCACTGATCTGCGACTCCCAGTACTCGTCCGTCGTCCCGGTCGCGTCGAACGGCGATCCGGTCGGCCCCCTCTTCCTCTACCTGGACCAGCGGGGCGCGCCGCATGCCCGTGCCATGCTGGAGCGCCACCCCGAGCTCTGGGGTCGCTGGCTCGAGGTCCACGGGCGCCCGTGTACCGGGAGCGGCGAGGACTCGCTCTCGAGCATGCTCTACGTCCAGGAGGAGCGGCCCGAGATCTTCGAGAAGACCCACTGCTTCCTCGAGCCGATGGACTACGTGACCGCGCGCTTCACGGGTCACTGCGCGGCGAACCAGTGCACGGTCGAGATGATGCTCGTCGGCGACAATCGCCGCTTCGACACCCGCGAGTACTGCGCCGAGCTGGTCTCCGCCACGGGCATCGACCCCTCCAGGCTTCCGGAGCTCGCGCCCGTGGGAGCGGTGCTGGGTGCCGTGCAGCCTTCGGTGGCCGCACAGACGGGGCTCTCGACGCGCACCCAGGTCGTCGCGGCGGTGAACGACAGCCAGGCGCTCGCCATGGGCACCTGCTCGTACCGCGGCACGCACCTGGGTCTGTCGATCGGGACGACGCTGGTGCCCATCACCTTCGTCGATCGCCTGGACGCGAAGGGCGACCGCCTGCGACCCCTCGACTTCTCGAGCCTGCTCCTGCCCCAGCCGGCCCCGCTCGCGAGCCCCAAGGGGCATCATCTGGTCATGGCCGAGCTGGGCCTGGCCGGCAAGGCACTCGAGCAGCTCCTGGGCGAGGTCGTCTACGCACACGACCGCCTCGGCGACCACCGGACGCGCGATCCCTTCGCCTCCCTCGAGCAGGCGGTGACCGAGGTGCCGCCCGGCTCCGACGGAGTGCTCTTCTTTCCCTGGCTGACTGGATCCTGGATGCCCGTCGCCGACGACGCGGCCCGCGGCGGCTACCTGAACCTGTCGCTCCGGACCACGCGCCAGCACCTGCTTCGCGCGACGCTCGAGGGTGTCGCCTACCAGCTCCGCTGGGCGTTGCCCGGTCTCGCCGACTTCACCGGCCACACCTGCGAGTGCTTCTACTTCGGCGGCGGCGGCGCGCGCTCCCAGGCCTGGGCCCAGATCCTCGCAGACGTCTGCGACACTCCGGTGCGCCCGATGGCCGAGCCCCAGTACACCCTCTGTCGGGGCGCGGCGATGCTCGCCTTCCACCGGCTCGGCCGGCTCGACCTCGAGGACTTTCCCGCCTGGCTGCGCTTCGAGCCGACCTGCGAGCCGCGCGCCGAGCACCGTGCGCTCTACGACGCGCTCTCCGAGCAGTACGTGAAGGCTCACGAGGCGCTGAAGCCGATCTTTCACGCACTGAATGGCTAGGGCGAGCATCGTGGGAGGCGAGAGAACGGAAGCGGGGCGCGGGGCCCGGCGCGCAGCCGGCGATTGCCCCTCGCGCCATCCCTTCGAGCCGGTGAGTCCGTGGCTGCCCGACCCTCCGTCGGACCTTCGGCCGCCACTTGCGCAGGACCTCTCTGCAGACGTCGCGATCGTCGGTGGGGGATGCAGCGGGCTCTCGACGGCGCTCCACCTGCGCGCGCACGGGGCGCGCGTCGTCGTCCTCGAGCGCGAGTTCGCCGGCTCCGGAGCCACCGGGCGCAACGCCGGGCACCTGGCGGGACCGGCGGTGATGGACCTCCCCCTCGTGGTGCGGCTCAACGGGAGGCGGCGTACCGAGCAGCTCGTCCGCTTTGCGCGCGCCGCTGTCGCCTACCTGGAGCGGCAGCTCGACGCGTGGGGAATCGACTGCGACTACCGGCCGTCGGGTCTGCTGATGGCCGCCGTACATCCACGCCAGGAACGTCGGGTGAGGGAGTGGATCGCGCTCTGCGGTCGCTTCGGGCTCCACCTGGCCCTCCTGCCGCGTCAGGCCCTGGCCGAGCGCGGGATCCCTTCGACCTTCCTCTGCGCGGCCTACGACGCGACCGGCGGGGTCTTCGACCCGGGCCGGCTGGCGCTGGGGCTTCGGCGCGCAGCGCTCGCCGCGGGGGCAGCGATCTTCGAGCAGACCGATGTTCGCCGCGTCGAGCCCGGACGTCGCGTGCGCCTGCGCTGCGCCGGCGGGACGGTCACGGCCGACCGGGTCGTTCTCGCGACGAATGCCTATACCCGCGAGCTACGGCGGCGGCCCCGCACGGTGCTGCCCCTGCGGATCTCGGGCTTCGAGACCGCGCCGCTCGGCGAAGCTCAGCTCGAGGCGCTCGGCTGGCGGCGCTTCGAGGCGCTCAACACCATGCACCAGGTGCTCGAGTCCTATCGGCGTACCGAGCGCGGCAGCGTGGCAGGCACCTCGAAGGTCTTCACGCATCGCTTCGGCGGGCGCCGGCCGGCGGCCTACGCTCCGGCGGACTTTCGCTGCCTGGAGCAGGGCTTCCGGGCGCGCTTCCCCATGCTCGCAGACGTGCCGCTCCGCAGCTTCTGGAGCGGCTGGATCGCCCAGACGACCGCCTTCAGGCCCGTGCTCGGGGTGTCTGCGGGGCGCGGGAACCTGCTCCTCGGCCTGGGCTACTGCGGCCATGGGGTCGCGCAGGGGACCCTCATGGGGGCGGTGCTGGCCCAACGCATTGCGGGAGGCCGCCATCCCCTGGAGGAGTGCGTGCGGCGCCGGGCCCTCTCCTGGCCCCCCGAGCCCCTGACCTGGGGTGCGGTCGGGCTGCTTCGGGCGGCCATGCTCGGAGCCGACCGCCGCACGGACCGCGCCCTGCGCAAGGCAGCGGGCACGACCTCCGGAGGTCCCCGTCCCTGAGCGCGACGGGCTCGGAGGGGTCTGCGACGCTCCGCCCTATACTGTGTGCGCTGTGTGCGGGACCGCGCCGTGGGGGATTCATGTGCCGGGCGCGCCGGATCCGAGGCGCGGGGGAGGAGTCGCATGGCCGAGAAGCTCGACGCCGGGAGTTCCTTTCCAGAGGTGCGGCTGAAGCTGGCCGGAGGCGGCGAGCTGACGCTGCCGGCAGGAATCGAGACGCCCTACCAGGTCGTGCTCTTCTATCGCGGCTACTGGTGACCTTACTGCCGCCGGCAGTTGGCCGGCTTCGAGGCGCTGCGGAGCGAGCTCGCCGAGAAGGGGATCGGCGTCGTCGCCGCGTCGGTGGACGCGGAGGACAAGGCGCTCGAGGTGGGCTCGGAGCTCTCGTTCCCGGTCGCGTACGGCGTCACCCGCGATGACGCGGAGGCCATCGGAGCCTGGTGGGAGGGGCGGCGCAACTTCATTCAGCCCTCCGAGCTCATCTTGCGCAGCGACGGGACGGTCCTCTCCGCGACCTACAGCACGGGGCCGATCGGCCGCCTCGATGCCACGGACGTGCTCTCGCTGATCGGGTTCCTCGAGAGCCGGCGCGGAAGCCCGTCCTGAGCCGTCGGCTCGGCGGACGGGTGCTGCGGCTCGCTTCCGCGCCGCGCTCGACCGGTCCCGCGAGCGTCGCCGGCTCGAGCGCCGGTCTCGAACGTGAGTGATCCGCGAGCCCGCCCCTTGCGGGGGATCGACGCGCTGCTCGAGATCATGGCGCGGCTGCGCGATCCGAGCGGAGGCTGCGCGTGGGACCTGGAGCAGACCTTCGAGACGATCGCGCCCTACACGATCGAGGAAGCCTACGAGGTCGAGGACGCGATCCGGGCGGGGGACTCCCGGGCGCTACGCGACGAGCTGGGTGACCTCCTGCTGCAGGTCGTGTTCCATTCCCAGATGGCGCGCGAGGCGGGCGAGTTCGGGTTCGACGACGTGGTCGAGGCGATCTGCGACAAGCTGGTGCGGCGGCACCCGAACGTCTTCGGCAGCGAGCGCGTCGAGACGGCCGAAGCCCAGAGCCGCGCGTGGGAGGACCACAAGGCGCGCGAGCGGCGCGAGGCGGCCGTCCGAAGCGGCCGCGAGACG
>JBHHYV010000133.1:0-8917 GCA_046757685.1 Myxococcota bacterium | reverse complement strand
GAGGTCGCAACTCCGTGCAAGTGCACGGGAATAGGCTTCGGGCGGCCACAGTCTGCGGGTCGACGCGCGGTAGCGGTCTCGGGGGTTCCGCCGGAAGAAGTCCCGCACATGGGGGATGCCGCGGCGGGGGTGCGGGACTACCATTGAGGGTCTTCGCAACTTCGGAGGCCTCACCTGTCGGAGTCGCGGGGTTTGCCCCGTGCACTCGCCCGCTGGGACTCTCAGGGCAATGCGGTAACCGTGCACCGCGGCGTCACCCGCGCCAAGCGGAGGGGAGACGGACGGGCGGGTGCACGGGGTCTGTCCGTCCGGGTGCCGCGTCCGGGCTTGGGGGCCGCAGCCATCCACCCTCGCGCGTCGCTCAGCCGGTACGGGCTTCGGCTCCCGCCTTCCCCTGGAGCGCGTGGCACATGCGGTCGACGTGATCGCTGTAGAGCGCGTCGACGCCCAGCTCGAGCACCCGCTCGAGGTGCCTCGGAGTCTGCAGATCCCAGGCAAAAGCCCGAAGACCCGCGCGCTGCACGGCGACGACGTGCGCGGCGGTCCACTCCCGGCCGTGCAGGTTGATCGCCGAGACGCCGCACGCGGCCAGGCGCTCCGCGCGCGCGGAGATCCCCTCGGGAATGTGCCGGAGCTGGGTCGAGTCGACGAGATGGATCTCGGAGTCGAGTGCGCGCCAGCCGGAGAGCGTCTGCCAGTCCGGGTGACAGAGCCAGAGCCGCGAAGGCTCCCCGTGCGCTCGAGCGACTGCGGCGACCCGGGACGCAGCGGCCGGGTCCTTCACGTCGAGCGAGAGCTCGAAGGCGCGGCCGCACTCGAGGTAGAGCTGCGACAGGGTGGGAACGTGGGCGGGGAGCTCGCTGCGTCTGGCCTCCCCGATGGAGCGGCCGTCGGGGAGTCGGCCGTCGTGGTCGAGCACCGCGATGCCGTCCCGGGTGAGCCAAACGTCGGACTCGAGGCCGCCGGCGCCCAGCTCGAGCGCGAGTCGGAAGGCCTGGAGGGTATTCTCGGGCGCATGCGCGCGGGCCCCGCGATGGGCGAACCCGATCGGCGCGCGTGGATGCGCCGCGCGTGCGCGCGAAGCCGGTGCGGGCGAGGGGCGGGCCTTCACCGGAGCGGGAACCCGAGGGTCTCTGCAAGCTCGTCGAGGGCCGTGTCCGGGTCCTCGACCTTGATCGTCGTCATCCCGAGGGCGCGGGCGGGCTTCAGGTTGCGGCCGATGTCGTCCAGGAAGGCCGCCTCCTCGGGCTCGACGCCGAGGTCGCCGAGGACCCGCTGGTAGATGCGCGGATCGGGCTTGCGCAGCCCCACGACGCTCGACTCGACGAACGCGTCGAAGAGCTCGCGGAGGGGATTCGGCTCGCGGTCGGGGCTGGCCCAGTTGTTGGTGAGCGCCCCCACGCAGAGCCCACGCCCGCGGATCCGCCGGATCGCCTCGAGCATCTGCGGCCGGGGTCCCGAGCGCTCGGCAATGTACTCCATCATGCGCTCCCCCGAGAGCTCGAGGCCGAGCGAGCCCATCTCGGCATCGAAGGCCGGATAGAACTCCGAGAGCGTGAGCTCCCCCCGCTCCAGGCGCGACCAGGCGCCGCTCTCGCCGAGCCGGACGATCGCCCGGTTGATCGCGTTGCGCTCCAGGCCCAGGTCGCGCTCGTAGCGGCGGATCGCGTCGAGCGGCGAGGCGACGACCACTCCGCCGAGGTCGAAGATCACGGCGCGTAGCGCGCTCAAGTGGCGGGGCTTCCGTCGCTGGCTCGCAGCTGGGGAATCACCTCGCGCGCCATCAGCTCCAGGTGCTCGTCGCTCCACTCGGGCGGCAGGCCCGGAGGGACGGTCCAGCCATAGAAGCGCGTGACCCCGTGGTCGCGCACGTAGGCCGAGATCGCCTCGCAGGCCTGCTCCGGCCGCACGATCAGCGCTCCCTGCTGCTGGAGGTCGGCGGCGGACTGCGCCGGGGCTCCAATGAAGAGGCCCGCCTCGGAGAACCAGCGCGCGTAGAGGTTCTGCTGGTAGAGCAGGTGCGGCTCGGCCTCGCGCCAGCGCTTCTCGGGATCGCGCGCGACCAGCAGCCACGAGAGTCCGCCCGCCGCCTCGAAGCCCCCGGGATCCAGGCCGGCCCGCTCGCGCGCCTCGCGCGCGAGGTCGACCATGGGGCGGATGGGGCCGATTCCGATGTAGCCGTCGGCGAGCCGCCCGGCGCGCCGGGCGGCGGGCTCCGAGAAGCCGCCCATCCACAGGCGCGGGGAGCGCTGGACCGGGCGCGGGTGCAGCTCGACGTCCCGGTAGCGGTAGTGGCGTCCCTCGTGCTGGACCCGCTCCCCGGCGAGCAGTGCGCGCAGTAGTGGCACCGCCTCTTCCATCCGCGACGCCCGCGATCCGGTCGCCACGTCGAACCCGTGGAACTCCGCGAGCCGGTAGCCGCCGGCGACGCCGAGCTCGAGCCGCCCCCCCGACATCACGTCGACGGTGGCCGCGTCCTCGGCGACCCGCAACGGGTCGTGCAGCGGTAGCAGCAGCACGCTCGTCCCGATGTGGATGCGCTCGGTGCGAGCGGCGATCGCGCAGGCGAGGGGCAGCATGGAGGGCGTGTAGTCGTCGTCGATGAAGTGGTGCTCCGAGAGCCACACGTCGTCCCATCCCAGCTGCTCGGCCCGCACGATCTGGTCGACGATCGCGCGATAGAGGGCGGTCGGGTCCTGGCGCCAGCGCGGGGGATTGCGAAAGTCGTACCAGAGGCCGAAGCGCAGGTTCGCCATCAGCTGTAGCGCGCCTCGACGCCCCGGGAGGGACCGTGTGACTCGACCGCCTCCGCGAGGTCCCGCAGGAAGTCGTCGACCACGCGCGCGTGGATGGGAGAGAGCATCAGGTGTAGCGCGTCGGGCTCCTGCTGGCGGTCGAGGTTCCAGCCGCGGTCGTCCATCGCGTCTCCGATCGCGGCGATCGGGTGGGTGGCGGAGCCGAACGACATCACGCTCATCACTGGATCGCCGTTGACCGCCAGCCCGTCGATCGCATCGATCCCCGCCCGGAAGCGCGCGGTCGTCTCGACCAGGATGCGCGCGAGATCCAGGTAGCCCTGCCACCCGAGCCCGTGCAGGACCGCCCAGGCGGCGGCGATCGGCGCGGCGGGCCGAGCGCCGGCCAGGGCGAAGGAGCCATAGAGCCCTCCGGGCCACTTCTCGTAGAGGAAGAGCTGGTAGGAGCGCAGGTGGCTGCGGTCGCGGTGCGCGATCACCGAGGCGCCCTTGGTGGCGTAGCCGTACTTGTGCACGTCGGTCGAGATCGTGGTCACTCCCGGCACCCGGAAGTCGAAGGGCGGAACCGGCTCCCCGAGCCGCTCCAGGAAGGGCAGCAGGAAGCCCCCGAGGCAGGCGTCGGTATGGAACGAGATGCCGCGCTCCAGCGCGAGCGCCGCCAGCTCGGGGATCGGATCGACCACGCCGAAGGGGTAGTTGGGCGCGGAGCCGACGACCAGGCAGGTCTGGTCGTCGATCCGCGCCTCGGCGGCGTCGACGCGCGCGCGAAAGTCGCCGTCGATCGGGACCTGACGGTGCTCGAGCCCCAGGTAGTGGCAGGCCTTGGCGAAGGCGGGGTGCGCGGTGTAGGGGACCACCATGTTGGGTCGGGTCACCCCGCGCTCCTCGCGCGCCCTCTCGCGCGCGGTCTTGGCGGCCATCAGAATGCTCTCGGTGCCGCCCGAGGTCATCGCTCCGCCACTCTCCTCGCCCCCGTGGACCAGCTCGCAGGCGATGTCGACGACCTCGCTCTCCATCTGGCGCAGGCTCGGAAAGCGGAAGGGGTTGAGCGCGTTCTCGAACACGTACAGGTCGTTGGCGCGCTTCAGGAGCGCATCGACCTCGGCGCTCGCGGGGTAGACCAGGCTGAAGGTCCGCCCCGCCTCCCAGTCTGCGTCCTTGGACTTGCGCTCGCGCATGCGCGCGAACAGATCGTCGGGGGGAATGCCGTGCTCCGGAAGCGCCATGTCAGATCTCCTGTTCCGCGTCCTCGGCCGCGGACTCGAAATGCTCTCGAACCTCGTCTCGCAGTGCGCCGTCGACGAAGAAGTCGAGCGACGTCATCGCGAGCGCCTTGGCGCCATCGAGCGCCGCTGCGTCGCCCATCTGCGAGCCCGCCCAGCGCGCGAACTCGGGATGGTGGATCGTGCAGTGGGCGGGCGCCGCCGAGATCATGGGGTGGATGGAGGGGACCCGGTAGCTGAAGTTGCCCATGTCCGTGGAGCCCGCCACGCTGGCCGGGAGCTTGTCCCACGGGAAGAAGCTGCGACCCAGCGCCTCGGCGTTCCGGCGGTAGCGTCGGGCCAGCGGCCAGCTGGTGCGCAGGTCCAGGTAGTCCGCCTCTCCCCAGTGGATCTCCAGCTTGGCACCGCTCGCCTCCGCGCCCGCGCGCAGGCAGCCCGTGACCCGCTCCTTGAGCGGCTCGAGCTCGGCCGCGTTTCGCGCGCGCACGTAGAAGGTGCCCGCCGCGTGCTCGGGCACGATGTTGGGGGCCTGGCCTCCGTCGGTGATGATCCCGTGGATGCGCTCGCTGGGCTGGATGTGCTGGCGGAGCTGCGCGATCGACTGGTAGGCCGTCACCAGGCCGTCGAGGGCGTTGATCCCACGCTGGGGCATGGCCGAAGCGTGGGCGGCGACGCCGGAGTAGGTCACGTCGACCTCGGCGATGGCGAGGCAGGGCATCGAGACCAGGTCGATCCCCGCCGGGTGGACCATCATCGCGGCGTCGACCTCGTCCAGGGCCCCGGCGCGTGCCATGCGCTCCTTGCCTCCGCCGCGCTCCTCGGCGGGTGTTCCCAGCAGCCGGATGCGCCCGGGCAGATCACTTCCGAGCGCCTGCAGCGCGAGCGCCGCGCCGACCGATGCCGTCGCGATGATGTTGTGGCCGCAGGCGTGACCGATCCCGGGAAGCGCGTCGTACTCGGCCGCCAGGGCGACGCGCGGGCCGCGAGCGTCGCCGAACTCGGCCACGAAGGCGGTCTCGAGGCCGAACGCGGGAGCCGTGACCTCGAGGCCCGCGTCGCGGAGCGTCTTCACCAGCAGCGCCTGGGCGCGATGCTCCTCGAACGCCAGCTCCGGGTGCGCGTGGATCTGGTGCGAGATCTCGAGCAGCGGGTCGCGGAGCTGATCGACCGTGTCGCAGGCCCGTCGCTTGAGCTCCTCGAGCGTCATCCGATCCTCCCCGGGGCTGGCCGCCGTGTCGCCTCCATTCTACGATGCCGGAGCCCGAAGCCCGAATGCGGGCGGGGGATGGGAGGCGGAGGCGATGAGGCTCAAGTACGGTTGCAATCCCCACCAGTCACAGGCCTCCGCGGAGCCAATCGATCCCGAGCGCGTCCCCCTTCGCCTCGAGAACGGCAATCCGTCGTATATCAACCTGCTCGACGCACTGAACGCCTGGCAGCTCGTGCACGAGCTCCGCGGAGCCCTCGGGCTTCCCGCAGCCGCCAGCTTCAAGCACGTCTCGCCCGCGGGCGCGGCGGTGGCCGTCGATCTTCCGGCGGACCTGGCGCGCGCCTACGAGGTCGAGGGTCGGCCGCTGACGGGTCCAGCGCTCGCCTACGTGCGAGCGCGCGGCGCCGACCCGAAGAGCTCGTTCGGCGACTTCGTCGCGCTCTCCGATCCCGTGGACCGGGCGACCGCGGAGTTTCTGCGCGGAGTCATCTCCGATGGGATCGTGGCCCCGGACTTCGAGCCCGAGGCGCTCGAGATCCTGAGAAAGAAGAAGGGGGGCGCCTTCATCGTCTTCCGATCCGATCCCCACTTCGAGCCGCCGCCGAGCGAGGCGCGGCAGCTCTTCGGCATGCGCCTCGAGCAGACGCGCAACAACCGCGCGATCGTCCCTGCGGACCTGCAGGACGTCCAGTGCGGGGAGCTCAGCGAGGCCGCGCGTCGAGACCTGGTGCTGGCGCTGATCGCCATCAAGTACACGCAGTCCAACTCGGTCGGCTATGCGCTCGACGGCCAGATGATCGGGATCGGCGCCGGCCAGCAGTCGCGCGTGGACTGCACCAAGCTCGCGGGCGCCAAGGCGGACGTCTGGCACCTGGGTCGCCATCCCCGGGTGCTGGGGCTGGCTTTCAGGTCGGGGGTCAAGCGCCAGGAGCGAATCAACTGGCGGGTCCGCTACATCGAGGGCGACCTCGTTCCCTCGGAGCGGTCGGCCCTGGCCGCGGCCCTCGACGGTCCCCTGGAGCTGCTCGGCTCCGACGAGCGCCGTGCCTGGCTGGAGCAGCTCGACGGGGTCTCGCTCGCCTCGGACGGGTTCATTCCCTTCCGCGACAACGTGGACCACGCTCAGCGTCACGGCGTTCGCTTCATCGCGCAACCGGGAGGCTCGACCCGCGACGCCGACGTGGCCGCCGCGTGTCGCGAGTACGGGATCGCCATGGTCCATACCCACATCCGGCTCTTCCACCACTAGTGTTCCGTCCCAGGGCGTCGAGGAGCCCAAGCTGAGTCCGGCGGGACCGCGGGCGGGAGGCCCGAGCGATCGGGAGCGCTGGGACCGTCGCTGGAGCGAGGGGAGTCACGGTGCGGGGGATCCGCCCGACTGGATCGACGCCTCGGGCCTGGCACTCCCCAACCGGGGCCGCGCGCTCGATGTCGCCTGCGGACCGGGCCGGGGGGCGCGGTGGCTGGCCCGGCGGGGTCTGGAGGTGCTCGCCGTCGATCTCTCTCCGGTCGCCCTCGCGCGCCTGGAGCAGGACGCGCGGCGCGAGGGGCTGCCGATTCGCACGCTCGCGCTCGACCTGCAGTCCGCACCGCTGCCCGCCGGGCCCTTCGTGCTGATCACCTGCCTGGCCTACCTGCAGCGCGACCTCTTTGCCGCCCTGATCGAGCGCCTGGCTCCGGGGGGCTGGCTCGCGGTCGAGATCGCGACCCGCCGCAACCTGGAGCGTCACGCCCATCCGGGCCCTCGCTTCCTGCTCGAGGAGGGCGAGCTTCCCGGGCTGCTCGCGCCCCTCGAGCTCGCCTTCTACCGCGAGGGCTGGAGTGGGGAGGGTCCGGACGCGCGTCACCTGGCTCGCGCCCTGGCGCGGCGCGCGACGGCCCGCGGCTGATACGATCCCGCCCGGAGGACGCGACATGGGCAAGCTCGAGGGTAGGGTGGCGCTGGTCACGGGGGCGAGCCGAGGCATCGGGAGGGCGATCGCAGCGCTCTTTGCGGGGGAAGGCGCGCGTGTGGCGTGTACGGCGCGCACTCTGCGGGAGGGCGATCATCCCCTGCCCGGGTCGCTCGAGGCCACGGTGAGCGAGATTGGCGCAGCCGGGGGCGACGCGATCGCGGTGGTCGGGGACGTCTCGGATCCAGACGCCTGCGAGCGGATCGTCGAGGACGTGCACCGGGCCCTCGGTCCCCTCGACGTGCTGGTCAACAACGCCGCGCTCACCTACTTCGAGCCGATTGCGCGCCTCCCGGTGCGGCGCTGGCTGCGCTCCTTCGCGGTCAACGTGCACGGACCCTTCTTCCTGAGTCGCCTCGCGCTGGCCGACATGATCCCGCGCGGCTCCGGTGCGATCGTCAACATCTCGAGCGGAGCGGCGATCGGGCCCGGCCGCGGTCCCTACGCGGAGAGCCCGCTGCGGGGGGGGACCCTCTACGGCGCCGAGAAGGCCGCGCTCGAGCGCTTCACCCAGGGTCTGGCCTGCGAGGTCGCCGAGCACGGGATCTCGGTCACCTGCGTCAGCCCCTCCCAGGTGGTCGCGACACCCGGGGTCATGCACCACCGGCTGCTCGAGCGCGAGGACGATCCGCGCGCCGAGCCGGTCGAGTACATGGCGCGCGCGGCGCTCCTGCTCGCCAGCGAGCCCCTCGAGCGCGTGGCGGGCCGCGTGACCTACAGCCAGGAGATCCTCGCCGAGTTCGGCTGGATCGAGAAGGGCAGGGGGCTCGGGATCGACCTTCCGGGCTCGGGCTACTCGCGCATCTGAGCGCTCGAGGGCTCGGCCGAGGGGCGGGAGTGCTCCCCGCCCGCGAAGCGAAGCAGCGAGGCGGCCACCTCGTCGGGCCGCTCCATCACGATCAGGTGGCTTCCCTCGATCGTCTCGATGCGTGCGTCGGGGATGGGCTCGGCGAAGCGCTCGTAGACCTCGAGCGGGAACTGGCTCTCGCTGGCGCGCT
Source organism: Myxococcota bacterium (assembly GCA_046757685.1). Classification (GTDB taxonomy): domain Bacteria; phylum Myxococcota_A; class UBA9160; order SZUA-336; family SZUA-336; genus JBHHYV01. The sequence goes on along the minus strand of JBHHYV010000133.1, from coordinate 778 downwards.
GGATGAGTACGGGGCAGCGAATTCGGGCGGCATAGGGGAACGCGTCGAGGCTGCCGCCGGCCTCGTAGACGGCAGCCTCCACCTCGCCCGAGCACTTGAGCTCGATCGAGCCATCGGGCCGTCGGCGAAAGCCCTCGCGCGCATAGAGCTGCAGCAGGTCCGGGCGCCAGCGCGAGAAGGGGCGCCCCGGCTTCGACCACGAGTCGACGACCGCCTCGGGAGAGGGCCAGACGTGGCGTCGGGTGCGTGCGGCCTCGGCCATGCCGACCCGGTGGTCGGACCCCGCTTCCCGGAGCTCGGGCGGCAGCTCGCCCTCCCGCCACTCGGGCGGGGTCAGGACCGGGTCGATCATCGCGACCCGCTCGAAGAGGTCGGGTCGGAGCGCCGCCGCGACCGCAGTCGTCGTGCCCCCGAAGGAGTGGCCGATCCCGAGCGCCACGCGCTCCAGGCCCCGGGCCTGGAGCAGGTGCTCGACCAGGGCCAGCAGGTCCAGCGGGAACTGATTCCAGTCGTAGCCCTCGGGCCAGGGCGGCACCGAGGAGTCTCCGTGGCCCCGCGCGTCGAATGCGACCACCCGGAACCGCTCGCGAAGCGGCGTCGCCACCCCCTCCCAGAGCGCCCCACAGAAGCCGTTGGCGTGATGCAGCAGGGCCAGGGGGCCCTGGCCTCCGAAGTCGAGCAGGGCGAGCTCCACCCCCCGCTCGCGCAGGACGACGCGCTCTCGCTTCACCGGGGCTTCCATCGGGCGGCAGTGTAGCCGACCGATTGACCGCCCCTC
>JBHHYV010000132.1:0-9041 GCA_046757685.1 Myxococcota bacterium | reverse complement strand
TCGTGAAGACGGCGAACGAAGCTCGGCGAGAGATTTCGGAGACGACAACGCTGAAGGACCCTACCTGCTTCCCCATACCCCACCGGATCTCGAACTGCTGGTCGCGACAGAATCGGAGCAAGCGCTCGACCGCGCCATACCCGGTCACAGAGAGCACTTGTCGAGCAGAGGCCAAGAAGGACTCCTCATCCCACGCCCGATGAGACGGATCTCGCCCTCCAATCCTCTTGGCGCGACGGGCTTCTTCGGTGAAGCCGAATAGGGAGGGGATCACGATGCGTCGCCCGTCGAGTTCATACTGGCGCGCCTCGACGACCAGTACCTCGCTGCGCTCCATCTGACGGTTCAGGAACTCGACGATGCTCTTGAGCTCAGCGGGTGCTTGCTCCATGAAGAAGACGAGCCGAAGTCGCCCCTCACGAAGGTTCTCGACGAATGCGGAGAAGAACTCCTCCGGCGAGGCGTCGACGGAGGGATCGAGTGAGGTCAGACTCTCCTCGAGGCTCTGTCCTGCCCGGGTGGCCGTCTGGGACGCGTACTGCAACATCTCGTCCGCCGACCAGTAGTAGGGTCCGTTGGCTGCGTATTCGAGAATCTGACCAACGACCTCTCGGCGGGCACGACTGTCGAGGAACCGCTTGCACTCCACCAGCGTTGGGATCGCGTGCTGGTCCGCGAAAACGTGATCGATGCTCCAGCGGTTACTGCCGGTGGCCGGGTCTGGGACGGGAAGCTCGCGACGGATAAGGAGCCAGCGACAGGGGTCGTCGGGCTGGATCTGCTCGCCGGGTAGAAGGTCGGGCGTCTTCTCGAGTAGCTGCTGGAGCTCCTGCTCTTCGTCCGCGCATGAGATGCGCTTCAGCGGGAGGGTGCTGTGGTTCTTCGTGATCGAGTACGCGGCCATCGGGCACCTCCACTGGTCCTATCGGCTCGAACGTGCCGACGGGTGAGTCAGCGCCGGGTGCGGAGCAGGGCAGGTCCAAGCTCCGCCCGGTAGGGTCCTGTCTCGATGCTCAAGGCGAGCTGGATCACCACGCGGAGTGGACCGCATTCTCCGGACCGCAGAGGGGAGCGCCGAGGGTGGCGCCCTGCGCTGCGCTCAGGACGAGCCTGTCCTCGAACGGCCTCGGTCCCGCCCAGGGCTCGGATCCATCCATCAGCAGCTTGCGGGCGCTATCAAATTTGATAGCGTTTGGAAGTGGCGCAGGTGCTCGTTCGTAACCTTGATGAGGCCACTGTCCGCGCGCTCAAGGCGCGTGCCGCGGCCCGTGGTCGCTCTCTGGAGCAGGAGCTCCGGCTCCTGCTGACCGAGGCGGCTCAGCCCACGCGCGACGAGATCGTCCGCTCTGCGGAGAGCATTCGCCGACTTCAGAGCAAGCTCACCTCCGTCGATCTCGAAGCGCTGGTGCGCGAGGATCGAGACCGCTGAGCGTCGTCGTCGACGCCAGCGTTGCGCTGCGTTGGTACGTGGCGGCGGCCGACTCCGCACCCGCCATTGCCCTGCTCGAAGGTGGCGATCCTCTGCTCGCGCCCGACCTCGTCGTTGGTGAGGTCGTGAACGCGGCCTGGAAGCTGGTCCGGGCGGGCGAGATCACTGGCGATCACGGTGCGCGAATCGCCGCCGCCGTGCCCGCGGCCTTCTCGGCGCTGGTGGGGGCGGCGCGGCTGTCGGTTCGCGCCTTCGCCCTCGCCGTCGAGCTCCAGCATCCTGTCTACGACTGCCTCTACCTCGCCCTTGCAGAGCTCGAGGACGTGAAGCTAGTGACGGCCGATCGGCGCCTTCTCTCGCGGCTACGCGGATCGGCGTGGGAAGAGCTCGCGGAGCCGCTCCCTGCCTCCTGAGGTGGCTCAGGCGGGCTTGACGCAGACGAAGCGGCCGAGCGCCATCTTTCCCTGGGCGAAGTGGATGTCCATCTTCTCGCGCTCCAGGCGTTCCAGGTAGGCCTTCCGCCCGTGCGCCGCGATGAACTGCGAGACGGCGGCGGCATCGTCGGCGCCGACCCGCTGGATGAAGCTCCGCAGCCCCTGGCCGATGGCCTCGGAGTCTCCGGCGACCGCGTACTCGCGCCCCACCTCCTCCCGGCTCGCGACCTCGAAGCCCGCCGTCGTCAACAGGGGGACGTAGCTGTCCAGGGTCTCGAGGTCGGGAAAGGACCACGCGTCGCAGAAGGCGCGAAGCTCGTCGGCGGTGATGAACTCCCCGCGCAGCCAGTCGGTGAAGACGAGGTAGCCCCCCGGGCGAAGCACGCGAAGGCACTCGGCCAGCAGGCGCGGCCGGTCGGGAATGTGGCAGAAGCCATCCTGGCTCCAGATCCCGTCGACCGCGCCGTCCTCCAGGGGAAGGGCGAGTGCGCTCCCCTGACGGAAGGTCACGAGGGGCTCGACGTCGCTGCCCCGGGTGGCTGCCCGAGCGAAGTCGATCGAGCGCTGCGTGATGTCGATTCCCGTGATCCGGCAGCCGAAGCGGTCGGCGAGGTAGCGGGTGGGTACGCCCCAGCCGCAACAGAGATCCAGCAGATGCCAGGACGCGTCGACGCCGACACGCGCGAGCTCGTTCGCGAGTGCCTCCGTCGCGTATCGGAAGCCCAGGTGGTAGTGGACGAAGCCTCGAATCTCTCCCAGCGTAGCGAGCAGCTCGTTGATGTGGGTATAGAGCCCGGCCGCCCGTGAAACCCCCTCGTCCTCCGGCGGGGTCGACTCCAGCGGTTGCTCGCTCATCGCAGCGTTCCCATGATGCAGGCGATTCCCTCCTTGGTTCCGCGCTCGATCCGAGCGCAATGTGTCAGTCCTGCGGAGTCGTCAGGACTCCGGCACCCTCGATCTGGGGCAGGTCGTCTCCGATCTCGATCCAGGAGACCCGCGACTCGATGCACATGTGGGCCCCCGGCGCCGCATCGATCTCGCCCCGAACGGGGCCGCGCACGATGAACATCTGGTCCGGCGTCCGCGACGAATCGCCGAAGAGCGAGCTGCCGCACACGCTGCAGAAGAAGCGTCCGGCGTGGTCCGACGATGCGTAGCGCTCGAGGCGATCCCTGCCCTCAAGGATCCGAAGATGGTCCTTCTGGACCGCGAACCAGGTCGTGTACCCCGCGCCGTTCCAGCGCCGGCACATGGTGCAGTGGCAGTGGACCGCGCCCAGCGTCGGAAGCTCGATCTCGTAGCGGATCGCCCCGCAGAGGCACGCTCCGTGGACCGGGCTCGAGGGCTCGCGCTCGCGCGTCGTCGAGGTCATCGATCTCGCACCGGCGCTTCGCTCCTCTCGAGCTCAAAGGTGTACTGGTCCGGGTAGCCGGTCACCCAGAGCAGCGGAACGAGCGCGAAGAGGCCGCCGATCAGCGGTCCGATCTTCAGCTCCTCCTTGCGGATGGTTCCCACGCGGTCCTTGTAGCCTTCGAGCTTCAAGGGGACGGTTTTCGCGGTCCCCAGCAGAGCGGTGTCCTTCTGCGTCACCGGCGCGCGGCCCAGGTACTGGCCATCGACGTAGACCTTGGCTCCCGGTGGAATCGAGTGGATCAAGGTCGAGCTTGCGCACGCTGCCGTGAGCAGAGCGAAGATCGAGATCGAGCAGACGACTCGTCGCATCGCAACCCTCCGAGGATCGTGTCGAGAGGCTTGGTCTCACCGGGCGTGTCGCCTATGACGGGAGTCATAGGGGCCCGCGGACCGGGTCCAGGGTTCGACGACCCGCGAAGCTGCGGGCTCTGGACGGTGTGAGGACCCGCTCGAGTCGGCCCCGCGCCTGACCTCCCGGTTCGGGCGGCCGCCCCCGATCCCGGGACGCTCCCTCCTGAGCCGCCGGGTGCTGATTTCGCTTGATCTGATACAAACAGACGGATATGTTTCGGTTGTGATGGACGGAGGGATCATGGCTCGGGAGGTGCCGATGGCGGGGGAGGGCGTCGAGCGACCTCTGGCGGCCCGCTCCGCGGCCAAGCGCGATGCGGTGCTGGACGCGGCCCAGAGGCTCTTCGCCTCGGTCGGCTTCCACAAGACGGGCATGCGGGACCTGGCGCGCGAGGCGGGGGTCTCGACGGCGACCATCTATGCGCACTTCCCGAACAAGCAGCGGCTGCTCGAGGAGCTGGTCACGGAGCGGCTGCGCCCGGCGCTCGCACTTTCGGAGCGCTTCGAGCGAATCGCCGACGGCCGTGAGCCCCCCGAGAAGGCGTTCGAGCTCTTCGTCGACACGATCCGAGCTCTCAATCGTCATTTTGCGCAAGACCCGCTGCTGCGCGGGATCCTCGCCTGGGACCGGCACGTGAGCGACCGGCGGATTGCCGCGCGGGCCCACGCCGTCGAGAGGTGCGTGACCGAGCGCTCGGCCGCCGCGCTCGAGCGCCTGGTGGCGGACGGTCGGCTCGCGCTCTCCGACCCGACCGCCGCGGCGCACCTGGTCAGCCTGTGCGTGCAGGGCTGGATCGCATGGGAGAGTCGCCGCGAGCTCCAGGGCGCGGGAGATCCCGGGCCTCCGCTTCCGGAGCCGCAGCTGACCGATGCGCTCGTCGAGCTGCTGAGGGCGTGCGCACGCAGCGGGGAGGAGCTCGATGGCTGAGGGGACGCTGCTCGAGAGGGCGCGCGCGCTGGTACCCGCGTTGCGCGACCGCGCGGAGGAGACGGAGCGGCTCGGGCGGCTGCCCGATGTCACGATCGCGGAGCTGCGCGACGCGGGGCTGCTGCGCGCCCTGCAGCCGCGCCGGTTCGGCGGGGACCAGCAGCCTCTCTCGGCCTTCTACCAGGCCCAGATCGAGATCGCCCGGGCGTGCGGCTCCAGCGGCTGGGTGCTCGGCGTGCTGGGCATCCACAACTGGATGCTGGCGATGTTCGCGGAGCCGGCCCAGCGCGACGTCTGGGAGACCGACCCGGACGTGCTGACCGCGACCTCGTTCATGCCGGCGGGCCGGGTCGAGCCGGTCGCGGGCGGGTTCCGGCTCTCGGGCCTGTGGGGGTTCGCGAGTGGCTGCGACCACTGCCGCTGGGCGATTCTGGGCGCAATCCTCGGCTCGTCGGGGGACGGACCTCCCGACTTCCGGGTATTCCTGGTGCCCGTGTCGGACTACGCGATCGTCGATGACTGGCAGGTGGCGGGGCTGCGCGGTACGGGCTCGAAGAGCCTCCGGGTAACCGATGCGTTCGTGCCCGAGCATCGGGTGCTCGCGCTCATCGACACGCTGCGGGGTACCGAGCCGGGCCGCAAGCTTCACGATGCGCCGCTCTACCGGCTGCCCTTCGCGTCGGTCTTCGCGTACGCGATCGCCGTCTCGGCGGTCGGGATCGCCGAGGGAGCGCTCGAGGCGTTCCGGGAGCGCACCTCCAAGCGACTGCTCGCCTACTCGCGCGAGCGACAGGCGCTGCTCGCCCCCACACAGGTTCGGCTGGGCGAGGCCGCGGGCGAGATCGACTGCGCGCGCATGCTCCTCGAGCGCGACGTAGGCGAGATGGAGGGTCAGGTCGCCACCGGTCAGCTCCCGACGTTCGCACAGCGCGGCCGCTATCGCTTCGACGCGTCGTACCTGGTGCTGCTCTGCAAGCGCGCGGTCGAGCGACTGATGGCGGCCAGCGGCGGCGGCGCCCTCCAGGATTCGAACCCGCTGCAGCGCGCGAGTCGCGACCTGATGGCGATGTCTGCGCACGCGAAGCTCAATCCCGACGAGGCGAGCGAGCTCTGGGGGCGGGTCCAGCTCGGGCTCCCTCCCAACGACGCGCTGATCTGATCACCCCAGCGTCCCCTCGGGCGCGCTCCGAGAAAGGAGAGCCGAATGGGCATCCCCGACCTGCGCTTCAGCCACGTGGGCTTCCTGGTTCGCGACATCGACCGCATGATCGACTTCTACGGTCGTCACCTGGGCATGCAGCTGACCGATCGCGGCCGGCTCCACGCCCTGCCCGGCGAGCCCGAGATCGCGTTCCTGAGCCGCGACCCCGAGGAGCACCATCAGCTGGCCCTCGTCTCGGGCCGCGACCCGAGCCAGGAGGGAACGCTGAACCAGATCTCCTACCGCGTGGGCCGGCTCCAGGACCTGCGCGATCTGCGCGCCGGGCTCGAGGCCGACGGCGTCACGCGCCTGCTGCCGATGAGCCACGGGAACGCCTGGTCGCTCTACTTTCCCGACCCCGAGCAGAACACCATCGAGTGCTTCCTGCCCACGCCCTTCCACACCCGCCAGCCCGTCACCGACGCGCTCGACCTGTCGCTCTCCGACGACGAGATCCTGAAGCGCACCGAGGCGCGCTACCGGGGCACGCCCGACTTCCAGCCGCGCGCCGAGTGGCAGGCGGCCTTCGCGGCACGCCTCGGGCTCTCCCGGTCCTGAGGCGCTCCCCGCGCGAGCCCGCGCCTCGAGTCGCGCGGCATCAGACCTCGACTCGAACCTGCGTCTGACCCGCGGCGACCCGGGCGAGTGCCCGGCCGGCGCGCACCTGCCCAAAGCGCGAGCCAGCGAGGCCGACCGCGGCCGCGAGCAGCGCCTGGGCCCATCGGCTCCTGCGAAAGAGGATCTTCGGCGGCAGCGCCTGTGCGCGCTGGATGATCCGGACCTCTGGAATACGTTCGGCCTCGGCCGCGCACGCCGCAGCGTCGATGCGGGCCGGGTCGACCTCGCCCGAGAGGGCGGGAGCCAGGTGGTTGGCCGCCACCACGGCATCGCGGATCGCCACGTTCAGACCCTGGGCGCCCACGGGGGACATGGTGTGCGCGGCATCTCCCAGCACCATCAGGCCGGGAAGGCACCACTGCAGCACGTGATCTGACACCGTGGAGAGCAGGAAGGACTCGATCGACCCGTCGCGGTGGCGGCGCAGGTGATCCCGAAGGTCCGGCGAGACGTGGTTCGCCATCTCGTCCAGGCAGGCCGGCATTCCCCGCTTGCGTATGTCGGAGTAGCTTCCCTTGCGGATGATCCAGGCGATCTGGAGCTGGCCGCCGTAGATCGGAGCGGCAATCAGAAGGTGGGCGTCGCCCAGGTACACGCGGAAGACGGGGTCGCTCTCCAGCTCCGGCAGCAGCGGAAGCCTGGTCCAGACGATGTCCATCGGAAGCGAGTCCCGCGCGACCGCAAGCCCGGCGCGCCGCCGCACCACCGATCCCCGGCCGTCGGCCCCCACCACCAGGTCGGCGCGGATCTCGCCGGGCTCGCCGTCCCGCGCGAAGCGCACGCCCACAAAGCGACCCTGCTCCTGGACCAGGTCGTTCACCGAGGCTCCTCGCACCAGAGCGAAACCCGGGGATCGCCCCGCCTCGTGGACCAGCATCTCGAGCAGCGCCGGCTGCGAGATCCAGCGCGGAGCGTAGGCCCCGAAGGCGTCGGGGGCGAAGTCGATCCGGGCCCTCGGCTCGCCCTTCAGGTAGATCGCGGCCGCTCGCAGCAGCACGTGGGGAACGGCCTCGACCGGCTTCCACAGCCCCATCTGGGCGAAGGGCTCGAGGCCGCTCGGCATCAGGACCTCGCCGCGGAACTCCCGTTCGAAGTCACGGTGGCGTTCGAGCAGCGTCACCTTCACGCCGTTGCGGGCCAGCAGGTAGGCGAGGGTGGCACCTCCCGGTCCAGCGCCCACGATCGCAACGGAGCCCATGGCTTCTCTCCTCGGGCGCTCGAGCATATCCTGCGGACCGGGTTCCGGCGGGAATGGATCTCGAGGGGCATGGGAGGAAGCGCATGGAGCTGGAGGATCTCTCTCCGGCAAGCCCATTGCGGCTGGGGCGATCGGGCTCGCGCTCTGGCGCCTGCTGCGTCGCACCCCCGGCCAGACCTTCGACTCGAAGGGCGTGCCGATCTACTACACGCGCTCCGGTCGCGGGGAGCCGGTCGTGCTGCTGCACGGCTTCGCGGTGCAGTCCGATCTGAACTGGCGGCTCCCGGGGATCACCCGGGCGTTGGCCGGAGAGCTCCAGCGGATCGCACCCGATCTTCGGGGTCACGGCCGGAGCGGCAAGCCCCACGATCCCGGGCTCTACGGGGTCGAGAGGGTCGAGGACGTGGTTCGGCTGCTCGATCACCTGGGGATCGAGCGTGCGCACATCGTCGGGTACTCGCTGGGAGGCTTCATCGCACTCAAGCTCGCGACGCTCTACCCCGAGCGTGTGGTCAGCCTGGCGGCGCTCGGCTCCGGCTGGGAGAGCCCCGAGAACAGCAGCTTCCTCGAGGCGATGTCGGGGCTGGCGGAGGCGCTCGAATCGGGAAGAGCGATCGCACCGCTGGCCGGGAACCTGGGCGAGGATCGAGAGCCGCCGGGGCGATTGCACACGCTCTGGGTCAAGGCGATGACGCGCTACCTGAACGACGGCCGGGCGCTCGCGGCGATGATCCGGGCCCTCCGCGGCATCACTCTCGAGCGCGAGGAGCTCCGGGGAATCCGCGCTCCGGTCTTGAGCGTCGTGGGAACCCGCGACTCGCTCGCGGTGGGCGTCGACGCCATGAAGGGTGAGATCGCGGACCATCGGATCGTCCTCGTCGAGGGGGCCGACCCCATGCAGGCGGTGCGAAGCCCCGAGCTGCTCTCTGCCCTACAGTCCTTCCTGCGCGCGCATCGGACGACACCGCCCGCCGAGTCCCGCGCGTGAGCCGATCGAGCGTTCCCGGCGGTTGCACTCGAGCCCCCGCGGCCGACCGGCGCGGGCCGACCTCGCAGGAGACCCCGTGCCGACGCTAGGCTGTCTGACCCTGGTGGCGATCCTGGGCTTGCTCGTGGCCATGCCCCTGCTGCTGGCCGAGAGCCTGCTCGCGGCACTGCAGAGGCTCGCGCTCTCGCCCGCTGCGGCCCTCTGGACCGTCTTCGCCATCTTTGCCGGCAGCGCGATCAACCTGCCCGTGCGTCGCTTCGAGCGCGAGGAGCTGCAGCCGGTGGCGCCACTCTCGATCCTCGGCTTCTACGGACCGCGCGCGATCCTGCGTCGCGTTCGCAGCGAGACTGTGATCGCGGTCAACGTCGGGGGCTGCCTGATTCCGGCGGCACTGGCGCTCTGGGAGGGAGGGCGGATCCTGGCGCTGGGTGGCTGGCCCGTGGCAGCCATGGGGCTGGCCTCGTCGGTCAACGTGGTCGCC
>JBHHYV010000131.1:0-9102 GCA_046757685.1 Myxococcota bacterium | reverse complement strand
CCCTCGGCGAGCAGGTCTTCCAGAACCCCGACTTTGGCACGCGCCTCGGAGACGTGAGCTACGCGCGGGTCGCGGAGGGCTTCGGCTGCCACGCGGAGCGCGTCGAGCGCCTCGAGGAGCTTCCGGCCGCGTTCGCTCGCGCGCAATCGGCGGGCCGACCGGCCGTCGTCGAGGTGATCGTCGACTTCACGCCCCACCCGATGGACGGAATCTGGCCGACCGTCGTGCTGGCCGACGCCGACCTGCCGGCCCCCGCGCCCGCCGAGGAGGCGGCATGAGCGGCGAGCAGGCCGTAGCCAGAGCGACCGAGGAGCTGAGCTCTTCCGTCGACGAGGCGCTCGACGGCGCCACGTTCGAAGCCCGCGCACGGGCGCGCGTCGAGGCGCTCGAAGCCGAAGTCGACCTCGACGCCATGACCCTCGTCTTCGACGTGATCCGGCTCGCGACCCGCCTGATCCAGGATCTCGAGGCCCGCGTCCACCGACCCGCCGGCTGGAGCTGGGCCGGATTTCGGGTGCTCTTCAGCCTCTGGGTCGTGGGAGCGCTCTCGCCGCGGGCGATCGCACGTCTCTCGGGAGTGTCGCGTGCAGCGGTCTCGAGCGTCCTCAACACGCTCGAGCGGGACGGATTGGTCGAGCGACGGCGCGAGGCGCCCGACCGGCGCCGGGTCACGGTGCACCTGACACCGCGAGGGCGGATGCGGCTGCGCCGCGCCTACCCCGACCACAATCGCAGAGAGAGCGAGTGGGCAGCCGCCCTGCCGCGCAGGGACCAGCGCCTGCTCACCGACCTGTTGCGACGTCTGCTCGACCAGCATCCCCCCCGGGACGGCTGAGCCAGGCGCGGAGGGAGGGTCGATGACGGCCAGGAAGGGACGGGACTACCTGCAGGGTCTGCGCGACGCTCGCGAGATCTGGCTCGAGGGGGAGCGCGTTTCCGACGTGACCACGCACCCGGCGCTGCGGGGCGGCGCCCGAAGCCTTGCGGCGTGGTACGACTTCCAGCACGCGCACGCGGACGAGTGCCTCGTGAGCGATCCTGCGACCGGCGCGGAGACGAACGTGAGCCACCTGATTCCGCGGTCGCGCGCGGACCTGGAGCGGCGCCACGTGGGGCTCGAGCGGATGGCGCGCTTTCACGTGGGCACGCTCGGGCGCACACCCGACTACGTCAACGTCAGCTTCGCGGGCTTCGCGGGCCTGGCGGCGCTCTGGGCCGAGGACGGAAACGAGGAGGGGGCCGCGCACCTGGTGGCCTTCCAGCGCCAGGTCGCGGACCGCGACCTGGCGCTGACCCACGTCATCGTCCACCCGACCGTCGACAAGTCGCAGCCCGACGTCGCGGCGGGTGGGGGAGAGATCGCGCTGCACAAGGTCGAGGACACGGCCCACGGGATTCTCGTGCGGGGCGCGCGCGTGCTCGCGACGCTGGCCCCGTTTGCGGACGAGCTCACCGTCTACCCGGGCCAACCGCTGCCCCCCGGAGCGGAGCGCTACGCGCTCGCCTTCTCGCTGCCCATGGCGACTCCGGGGCTGCGCTTCCTGTGCCGGGACAGCTGCTCCGTCGCGGGCTCGCCCGACGATCGGCCCTTCTCGAGCCGCTTCGACGAGCAGGATGCCTTCGTGATCTTCGACGACGTCGAGGTGCCGCGCGAGCGCCTGTTCCTGGACGGCAGCGCGCACGTGTACAACCGCGTGATGACCCGAGGCTGGGTTGCGAACATCATGCAGCAGACCTGCATTCGTGCGACCGTCAAGCTCCGCTTCGCGTACGAGCTCGCGACCCGCATGGCGCGTGCGATCGGCGCAGACGATGCACCGACGGCTCGCGACCTGGGTGAGCTGTGGTCGTACTACGAGCTCACCCGCGCCGCGCTCGCGGCCGCCGAGGCGGGTGCGGGTCCGACCGGCGACCTCTGGCTCTGCGACGACCGGCCCTTCCGGGCGCTGCGCCCCACCCTGCCCGGCTGGTTCGTCCGGGTCAACCAGATCCTGCGCCGCATCGGCGCCCACAACCTGCTCGCGGCGCCTGGATCCGGCGAGCTTGCCGATGCGACGTTGCGGCCGCTGCTCGAGCGCTACCTGCCCGGCGCGCACGGAATGGGTGTGGAGGAGCGCGCACGCCTGTTCCGGACGGCGTGGGACTTCGTGGGCTCCGCCCTCGGCGCCCGCAGCGAGCTCTACGAGATGTTCTACCTGGCCTCGGCCCCGCGCATGTACCAGGTGGCGCACGCCGCGGCACAGCGCAGCGAGACCTGGACGCTCTACGATGAGTTCTGGGAGGAGCACGGCGGGTGAGCTCGAAGAGCGCCGAGATCGCCGGGGTCCAGGTGGCCACGGGGCACCTGATCGGAGGCCAGCGCCATGCGTCTGCGGCGCACTTCGCGGTGCGCTCGCCCATCGATGGCCGGGAGCTCGCGCAGGTCTCGGCCGGGGGTCCCGACGAGGTCGACGCGGCGATCGACGCCGCTCGCTCCGCGTTCCCCGCGTGGGCGCGCCTGGGTCCGGAGGGCCGCGGACCGATCCTGCGACGCTTTGCGGCGGCGATCCGCGCGCGCGGAGAGGACCTGGCACGTGTCGAGACCGAGGACAACGGCTCGCTGCTCCTCGGCAATCGCCGCAACATCGTGCCTCGAGCGGCCACCAACATCGGCTTCTTCGCCGATTTCGCCGAGCAGCTCGAGCCCCCGGTGATCCGCGGTCCGGTCGTCGACAACCGCGTGCGCTACGAGCCCGCCGGCGTCGCGGCGCTGATCACGCCCTGGAACGCGCCGCTGATGCTCAGCACCTGGAAGATCGGACCCGCGCTGGCCGCGGGCGACACGGTCGTCCTCAAGCCGCCCGAATGGGCTCCGCTCACGGGCTCGCTGCTCGGCGACCTGGCGCTCGAGGCGGGGGTGCCGGCGGGCGTCCTGAACGTGGTCCAGGGCCCGGGAGAGTGTGCCGGCGCCATCCTTGCGGCTCACCCGGGGATCGCGCGCCTGAGCTTCACCGGATCTCCAGAGACCGCGCGCAGCATCGCGCGCTCCACCGCGGAGCACCTGGTCCCGGTGAGCTTCGAGCTCGGCGGCAAGTCGCCCTTCATCGTGTTCCCAGACGCCGATCTCGAGAAGGCCGCGCGAACCCTCTCGCGCCAGTTCATCAACGCCGGGCAGGTCTGCCTGGCGGGAACGCGCGTGCTGGTCCAGGCATCGGTCGCGTCGGAGCTGCTCGAACGCACGCGCGCGGCCAGCGCGGCGCTGCCGGTCGGGGATCCGCGCCGCGCCGAGACGAGGATCGGTCCGCTGATCACACCCGAGCACCTGGCGCGCGTGCGCGGCTTCGTGGAGCGCGCGCTCGGGGCGGGTGCCCGCGTCGTCTTCGGAGGCGAGATGGACGCATGCGGCGCGCTCTACCACCAGCCGACCCTGCTCACCGGAGTCGCCCCCGACGCCGAGATCGTGCAGCGCGAGGTCTTTGGACCCGTCCTCACCTGGCAGGAGTTCGAGGACGACGACGAGGCCGTTGCGCTGGGCAACGCGACCGACTACGGACTGGCCGCGATGGTCTACACCGCGGACCGGGCGCGCGCGGAGCGCGTGGCTGCCGAGCTGGTCGCGGGCACCGTCTGGGTCAACTGCTACTTCGTGCGCGACCTGTCCGCCCCCTTCGGCGGGGCGCGACAGTCGGGCATCGGGCGCGAGGGCGGGCGCTGGAGCTTCGACTTCTTCTGCGACGTCAAGAACGTCGCGATCGACCGCACGAGCTTCGACGCTGCACCCGAGCCTGGAGGGCGAGGCGATGGGTGAGATCGTCGCGGCCGCGATCTGTGCGCACGTGCCGACGATCATGCTCCCGGAGGCCGCGCGGCGCCGCATGGGCGACGGAGAGGACACGACGCTCGTCGAGGGGCTCGTACGGCTGCGACGCGAGCTCGACCGCGCGCGCCCCGACACGCTCGCGATCGTGGACACGCACTGGTTCACCCTGACCGAGCACGTGGTGGCGGGCGCGGCCCACTTTCGTGGCGTGTACACCTCTCCGGAGCTTCCACGCGCGATCCGCGATCACGCCTACGACTTTCCGGGAGCCCCCGAGCTGGCGCGGCTCGTCCACCAGGTGGGCCGCGAGCGCGGCATCCCCACCACCAACGCGCTCGAAGACTCGCTGCCCCGCGAGTACCCGACCCTGAACCTGGTACACCACCTGCGCGCGGCCGAGGGCATCCTGTCGATGGGCGTGTGCCAGGCCGCCGACGCCGAGGACTTCCTCGCCCTGGGCGACCTGCTCGGCGAGGCGATCCGTCGCTCGGACGCAAGGGTGGCGCTGCTCGGGAGCGGCGCGCTGAGCCACCGGTTCTGGCCCTTTCGGGAGCTGCGCGCGCACCTGGGCTTCTCGCCGGAGCACGTCGTTTCGGTCGAGGCTCGCGCAATCGACGAGCGCATCGTGGCGCTCTGGCGGCGTGGAGACCACGCGGCGGTGATCGACCTGCAGCCGGAGTTCCAGGCGTTCGCGCCCGAGGGTCGCTTCGCCCACTACCTGATCGTGGCCGGCGCCCTCGGTGGCCGAGCCTGGCAGGCGCCGGGGCGACCCCTCTCGGCCTACGAGAGCTCGCTCGGCACGGGGGAGATCCACGTGTGGTTCGACCTGGGATCCTCGACGGAGGGCGAGATCTCCGCAGGAGGGGAGGCGAGCCGGTGAACGTGCTCGAGGGACCGCGCGAGGAGCGCCGCCGGATCTGGCTCGATGGGTGCGCGCACTGGGTGCTCCCCGAGGGAGACGACCTGGTGCTGGCGGACGGACGCCGCGTCGCCGAGAGCCAGGCGCTGCACCTGCCGCCGTGCACACCCACCAAGATCCTCTGCGTGCACCTCAACTACCGCTCGCGAGCCGAGGAGTTCCGGCGAGAGCTCGATACGCCGACCTACTTCCAGAAGCCGGTCTCCGCCCTGAACGCGCACGGCGGCGACCTCCTGCGCCCCGCGGGGACGCGCTACCTGAACTACGAGGGCGAGATCGCCGCGATCGTCGGCCGCCCCATGCGCAACCTCGCGCCCGAGCGGGTCTGGGAGCACCTGGCGGGCTTCGCGCCGGCCAACGATGTGGGCCTGCACGACTTTCGCGATACCGACGCAGGCTCGATGCTGCGGGTCAAGGGCATGGACGGATTCTGCCCCGTCGGCCCGGGAATCGTGCGCGGCGTCGACGTGCGCGCGGCGACCCTGCGCACCTATCTGAATGGCCGCGTCGTGCAGGAGGCGAAGGTCGCCGAGATGATCTTTGGAATCGACTACCTGCTCGCAGACCTCTGCCGTCACATTCGCCTCGAGCCGGGGGACATCGTGCTGACCGGAACCCCTGCGAACTCGCGGCCGATGGACCCGGGCGATCGGGTCGAGGTCGAGGTCGACGGTCTCGGCCGACTCTCGAACCGGGTCGCCGAGGGACCCGCCCCCGCCCACCCCGTCGGACACCAACCCACCGACTCCAAGCAGGTCCGCGCCGTGGCGCTGGGCAGCGACTACCTTCGTCTGCGCGATGCGGCGCGTGCCGCGCGAGAGCGCGAGGGGAGCTGAGAGGCCGATGGACGCGGCGCCGGGCATCGGCGAGCTGGGAGGGCGCGAAGAGGCCGTCGCCTCGCTGATCGACCGCGTGCGCCGCGACGTCCCCTTCTACCGTGAGCATCTCGCGGACCTGCGTAGCACCGCTCTGGCCGACGTCCCGACGTTCGGCAAGGCGGATCTCGCCGGCTACGGGCGCTTCCCACTCAGCGACGGCACGCTGCGGGAGGTGTACCGGGTCGCAGCCACGTCGGGCACGACGGGCCAGCGTCTCTTCGTCACCTACTCGCGGCGGGACTGGGAGTGCATCGGCGCGCAGCTCGGCCAGGTGGCCCTCCGAGCCGGCTTCGGATCTGGCGATACACTCCTCAACACGCACGGCTTCGGCCTGTGGATCGGTGGACCGACCCTCGACGCACTCGCCGATGCGGCGGGCGCCGCCCTGATTCCCGCCGGGCCGACGGGCGCGAAGACCCTCTTCGAGTGGCTGCCGGACCTGCCGGCGACGGGAATCTCGGCCACGCCCTCGTACATGCGCTACCTGGTCGAGGCGGCGGCCGAGGCGAAGGTCGACCTCTCGAGCTGGCCCCTTCGCGTCGGGTTCATCGGCGGCGAGGGCGCCTCAATCGCGCTGCGAAGGCGCGTGTGTGCCGCCCTGCCCGAGGGCTTCCTGTGGCAGGAGCTCTGGGGCTCGACCGAGGTGGGAGGCCCCGTGTTGGCGCACGCCCCGCCCGGCGATCCCTTCGCCGGCCAGGTCAACGTGGACACACGCACGTTCATCGTCGAGATCCTGCGCACGGACGCCGACGAGCCGGTCGCCCCCGGCGAGGTGGGCGAGATCACGGTCACCACACTCGCGCGCGAGCAGAGCCCGCTGCTGCGCTACCGGACGCGCGACCTGGCGGCGGAGATCGTCGACGGTCCGCGCGACGCCTCGGGGCTGCCGCGCATGAGCACCTCGGTGGGCCGCATCGACGACGCCCTCAAGGTTCGCGGCACCCTCGTCTACCCGCTCGACGTCGAGGAGGCACTGGTCGCCTGCCTGCCGCACGGGGCCGAGTGGCGCATCGAGATCACGCGTGCCCCGGGGGCCCTCGACGTGCTGCGGATTCGCGCCGAGCACTCGGACGCGCGCATCGCGACGCAGCTCGCCAAGGCGGTGCAGCAGCGGATCCACCTGCGCCCCGAGGTCGAGGTGATGCCTCCCGGGACGCTCGAGCGATTCCAGGGCAAGGCCCGCCGCGTCGTCGATCAGCGTCCATCCGACTGAGCCCGCTTCTACGACAGGCTCGCCTCCCGCAAGACCCCCTCATACGGCCAGAAAGGAAGGTCCATGACGCTGCCCCGCGCGATCCACGACGACGAGGTCGCCGCCTACCGCTCCGATGGCGCCGCAGTGATTCGCGGTGTCGTCCCCGAGCCCTGGATCGAGCGCATGCGCCGGGCCGTCGATCGCGTGCTCGCGGAGCCAGGTCCCGCGTCGGTCGAGTACACGCCGACGGGAGCCTCGGGCCGCTACTACGGTGACTTCTTCGTGTGGCTGCGCGACCCGGACTTTCGCGCGTTCGCGACGGAGTCCCCCCTCCCGGCCCTGGCTGCACGATTGATGAGCGCAAGCACGGTGCACCTCTTCTACGACCAGCTCCTGGTCAAGGAGCCCGGAACGCGAGAGGAGACGCCATGGCATCACGACCTGCCCTACTGGCCCCTTCGCGGAGACGCGATCGTGTCGATCTGGGTACCCTTCGATCCCGCGTCCCTCGAGACCGGTGCGGTGCGCTACATCCGCGGGTCCCACCGCTGGGGGCGCATGTTTGCCCCGCGTGCCTTCGGGGGACAGTCGGGCTACGCGGACGTGTACGCGCAGGCGGGCCTCGAGCCCCTGCCGGACCTGGAAGCCGAGATCGATCGCCACGAGGTGCTCGCCTGGACCCTCGAGCCCGGCGACGTGCTGGTCCACCATCCGCTCACGCTGCACCACGCGCCCGGCAACGCCTCGGCGACGACACGCCGGCGCGGCCTGGCGTTGCGCTACGTGGGAGAGGGCACCGTCTACGACGCGCGTCCCGGCACCTTCCTCGACAACCCGCGCCTGCGCGCGACGCTCCCCGAGATCGACGCGCGCGACGGCGAGCCCCTGCACGGCCCCCTCTTTCCGCGCGTCTGGCCTCGGGAGTGCAACGTGTCGTAGGCCCGCTCCCGAGGCGCTCAAGCTATTCGCGGGCGAGGCCGTAAACAGGCCCGTTCCCGGCTGTCCCCCAGGGCCGCGTGACGAGTCGGGGCACGACCCGAGACTGCGCGGCCGGGAGAGGACCATGCCGAACGAAGTCCAGGGGGTTTCCGGAAGGGGCTCGGGCGGGCGCACCCGATCACACCTTTACGCTGGAGCACTTCTCCTGCTCGGGCTGACGGGTTGCACGCCCTTCTACCTGGTCAGCTCCCACTTCATCGAGGCGAGCCACGACGAGCCGCCTCCCGAGATCACCGCCAGTCCCGACTACCCGCGCGCGCTCCCCCAGATCCACAAGGTCGCCATCCGCGCTCCCGACTCCTGCGCCAACCAGACTGCTGCCGCTGCGGGCGGCTCGGCGGCGAGCGTGGCGAGGATCCTGCAGACCCGCTGCGGCGTCGAGATGTCGGAGCTGGAGCGCGCGCTGGCCGCGGCCGGCTACGCCGTCGCCTCCTGGGATGCGATCCAGAACCGCGTCACCCACGACGACGTCACGCCGCTGGCCGCCGCACAGGCGCTCGGGGCGCAGGTGCTCTTCCAGGTCAACTCGCTCGAGCGCTCCACGCTCGACTCGGGCCAGAGCGCGCTCTGGGAGCGACGCTTCTATCGCTCCTCGGCGAAGGGGGTCCAGGGAGAGCCGGCCCGGGTCGAGCCCGAGATTGCCCAGCAGCTCGAGCAGATCGTCGCTCCCGCCGAGGAGGAGATCCGTCCCGCCCCGCGCCTCAGCGCGACCGTGAATGCGACCGCGGTGCGGGTCCGAGACGGCCAGGCGATCTGGTTCTACGAATGGACGCACGCCGAGCCCAAGAGTGGCGAGCGGAGCTTTCAGGTCCTGGTGCGCTGCAAGAAGGAGCGCTGTACCCCCGCGCAGGTGGCCCCCCGCTCCTCCCGCCCCGGCCTCGCCGCGGTGGTCGCGCGAACCCTCCAGCTTCCGGCTTCGCTGCTGCGGCCCGGGCGAGCCGAGCGAATCTCGGGGAGCCACGAGACGGTCCACCTCGGCGCTCGCGCGGCGAGCGGCCAGGATGCCGTCTACCACCAGCTCGTACGGGAGGTCGTGCGCGACCTGGTCTCGCGGTTCGCGGGAAGCCCACGCCTCGCGGGCCGGTGAGCGCGATCGCTCGGCGGCAGCGGTGGGATCCCTGGCGGCTCCTGTGAGGTCCCCATCGGATTCCGTCCTCCGCTCCCGCGCCGCGGTGCTCGCACTGGCAGTGATGCTGACCCTGCCCCTCGCCAGCGTTTCTCTCGCGAGCGATGATGCCGATCTCGAGGGGCAGATCGCCGAGCTCTAGCCGAAGCAGCGCGTCCTCCACGACTGGCAGCGGCGCCAGCGCGA
>JBHHYV010000130.1:0-9200 GCA_046757685.1 Myxococcota bacterium | reverse complement strand
CAAAGGCACCGCCGCCTGAGGACCCGCCCCCGAAGCTGCCTCCGCCTCCGCCCGTGGACCCGCCACCCGCAGCGCCGCCCCCCGCGGCTCCGCCACCGCCCGCTCCGGCGAAGCCGCCGCCAGCGGATCCGCCCCCGCCGCCGGGCCCGCCAGGCCCCGAGCCCCCGCCTGCGCCACCGCCGACGCCACCCCCGCTCGATCCACCCCCACCGAAGGAGCCAGGACCGGGGGGGCCTCCGCCGCCGGGTCCGCCGCCCCCGCCAGCTCCACCGCCCCCCGCGCCCCCTCCGGCCATCTCACACTCGAAGTCGCAGGGCTTTCCGCCCTGGCCTCCTCGGGGGCCGTGCCAGTCGAAGTGCACCAGCCCGAAGCGGTGGCCCGGGTTGGCGGGGTCGAGGTCGGGAACGATCTGCCTGCCGTCCGCCGAGACCCTGCCGGTCCCGTACTGGACCATCGCGCCGAGCGTCGGGTCGAGCGTGAAGAGGTCGACGGGGGTGAGCGGGTCGATGGCGGTCAGGTTCGGGAAGGTGACGGCGATCGGAATGTTCGACACCGAGTTCGCCGGCTGGAACGCCACGATGAAGGGGGCCGTGGTCCCACCCAGGCTGCCGGAGGCCGCAGGCAGGCGATCGATCGGCACCTCGACGGCGACCAGCGGGAAGGGATCGGGGGCGCTGCCGTCGGGAAGCTGGATGGTGGTCCCCGCGTGGACCGTGATCTCGAGGCCCGGAATGCTGCTGAAGACGAAGGTCTGGTCGCTCGCCGCGTTCTGTGGGACCAGGACGGTCTCGCCGGTGTCGATTCGCGGCAGGTGGATCAGGACGGGCGCCTGCGTCACCTGCCCGGCGCTGAGCACGTTGACGAGGTCGACTCCCGCGTAGCTGCCTGCAGGGTTGGTCACGGTCGACCCGTCGTAGCGGACCAGCTGGCGGCCGACGCATGCCGCCGGCAGGTTGCCGAGGCTGAAGTTGCCCGCGGCGTCCGACGTCGCCTGCCCCGCGCAGCCGGTCGTCGCCCCGGTGTCGTCCCTTCCGACGAACGTGATCGTGACTCCCTCGAGCGGGGTCTGGGCATTGTCATCGACGACCGTCCGGCCCATGAACGTGGTGGTGATCGGCTGGACGTCGACCTGCAGGCCGACGGAGTCCTGGAGCGCAAAGCCCTCGACCGTCGCGCTCGCGGAGATGCTGAAGGCCGCCGGTCCGAGCGGCTGGCCTGCGGGCGCGGAGACCTGGACGATCGCGGTCGCCCCGGGCGCGAGCATCTGCGGCGCAACGCTTGCGGTAAGGCCCGTGGGCAGGCCCGAGACCGTGATCGCTGCCAGCTGCGCGAAGCCGCTCTGGCCGGTCAGTGTGACCGCAAAGCTCGTGCTCTGACCCCGGATCACGCTCGCCGACGCGGGTGCGGCCCCCAGCGTAAAGCTCGACGACGCCTGGAGGGCCAGGATCGCGAAGGAGGTCGCGGCCTGACCCTCGACGGTCACGGTCACCGGCCCTCCCGCTGCGCCGGTGGGAACGGCGAACTGCAGGCTCGAGTCCGTACGGCTGATGAGCGGGGCCGAGATCGTTCCGCCGCCCTGCTTGGGGAGGGTCACGTTCAGCGACGCCCCGGGGACCGGCTCGAAGTTCGTGCCGGTGAGCGCGATCACGTCGCCGATGCTGGCGAGCTTCGGGTTGAAGTCCGTGATCGTCGGCGGGGGCAGGATCACGACCGTGACGCTGTCGGCCGCGCTCAGGAGCGCGCCGTCTCCGACGACCAGCTCCGCCACGTAGCTCCCCGCAAGATCGGCGCTGAAGCTGGGCATCGAGACGCTCGGGTCCGACAGTGCGGCACTGCTGCCCGCGGGCTTCTGCGTCAGCGTCCAGGCGAAGGAGACGATCGGATCGCCGTCCGGATCGCTGCTGCCCGATCCGTCGAGGGTGACGACGCTGCCCAGAGGCCGCTGCTGATCGGGTCCGGCGTTCGCCTGGGGCGCCCCATTCGAACGGACCAGGAGCACCGTGTCGGGAACGCTGTCGAAGCGACCGTCGCCCACCGTCAGCTGAGCCAGGTAGGCGCCAGGACGATCGGGGGTGAACGTGGGTGAGACCGTCGTCGGGCTCGCGAGCACGGCGGCGCTCCCGGCAGGCACCTTCATGAGCGCCCAATCGAAGCTCGCAAGCGCGCCATCGGGATCGCCCGAGGCACTCCCGTCGAGCACGACCGCCGGACCGGGAGCCACGACCTGATCCGGCCCCGCATCGGCCGTCGGCCGAGAGTCGATGGTGCTCACGACCACCGTATCCGGCGCGCTCGAGAGCGTGGCGTCCGAGACGATGAGCTGGGCCACGTAGTCACCCGCGACGTCGGGGGTGAGCGTCGGACTGGACGTCGAGGCGCTGACCAGAGCCGCCGAGCTTCCCGCAGGCCGTTCGATCAGAGACCACCGGAAGCTGAGGGCGTCGAGGTCGGCGTCCCGGGAGCGGCTCCCGTCGAGCACGGTGGCCGCTCCCAGCGCCCCCGTCACGTCGGCGCCCGCGTCGGCGACCGGCCGCGAGCCCGAGGTGCGGATCACCACCGTGTCGGCGACGCTCGCGAGCGTGCCGTCATCGACGATCAGCTGCACGACGTAGGTTCCAGCGAGATCCGCTGTGAAGGAGGGCGCCAGCTCGGTCGGGTCTGCGAGGACCGCCGCGCTGCCCGCAGGGACGGAGCCGAGGGACCAGGAGAAGGCGAGTCGGTCGCCGTCCACGTCGAAGGAGGCCGCGCCGGAGAGCGTGACCGGGGTTCCGGTCGCGGCCGTCTGGTCGGGACCGGCACTCGCCACCGGTCGCGAGTTGGTGGCGCTCAGCACGACCACGTCCTCGACGCTCGGCTGGCCGCCGTCATCGACGACGAGGACGCCCAGATAGGTCCCGGCGACATCGGGGGTGAAGACGGGGCGAGCGACGCTCGAACTCGAGAGTGCGGCCGAGCTGCCGGCGGGGCCGAAGAGCGTCCAGCCAGCGGAGAGCGGATCGCCGTCCACGTCGCTCGAGCCTGTGGCGTCCAGGGTGACGGGGACCCCCACGGCAATCGTGCGATCGAGGCCCGCGTCCGCGACCGGGGCCGATCCCAGCGTCGAGATCGCGATGAAGTCCGCTGCGCTCGCATGAACGCCGTCGTTCACGACCAGCGACAGGACGTAGTCGCCCGGGAGATCCGCCACGAAGCTCGGCTGAGCCGCCGCGTTGTCGGAGAGGGTGGCCGTGCTGCCCGCGGGCCGGGAGACGAACGACCAGAGGAAGCCCAGCGCGTCTCCATCGGGATCGCTCGACCCGCTGCCGTCGAGCCGCACCGTCGCGCCGGGAGCGATGGTCTGGCCGGGCCCGGCGTTCGCCATCGGCGCCGGATCGGCGCTGAAGCTCCCGACAAACGCGGACGGCCCCGGAGCCCCTGCCTGGAAGCCCGCCAGGAAGAGGTTGAAGTCGTTGATGTCGATCGCGCCGCTTCCGTCGGCATCGGTTCCGGCACCGCCATCGATGCCGCTCTGGAAGTCGGGAAGGAAGGCATTGAAGTCTGCGATGTCACAGATGCCGTTCTGATCGAAGTCGCAGTCGCAGGCGTTGCCGAACCCGTCGCCGTCTCCGTCCAGCTGCCCGGGATTCGAGACGTCGACGCAGTTGTCCTGGTCGTCGGGAAGCCGGTCTCCGTCTCGATCCGACGGTGTCGCGACGGCGACGATGGCGAGCACCAGGAGCGGAAGAGCCAGGGCGACCCACAGCAGTGGGTTGGCTCTTCCACGCCCAGGGAATCCTGTCATCCGGAACTCCAGGCACCGCGTTGCGGTCCGCACGCGGGGGAGCTCCGGGAGGGCGCGGGACTTACAACCTCAGTCGAAGGGGGATTATACACCCACACCGCAGCCAGAGTGCAAGCCTGTATCGAGTCACGAGGCCGCCTGGGCGGAGTGACTCAGATTCCCGAGCCCTGGTCCTCGTAGCCGGTGTGGATCCCGCACTCCCGGGTCTCGGGGTTCTCCCACCACCAGCGCCCGGCGCGCTCGTCCTCGCCCTCCTCGATGGCGCGCGTGCAGGGTGCGCAGCCGACCGACGGATAGCCCTGCCTGTGCAGCGCGTTCACTGGGACTCGGTGCTGGTGCACGTAGCTCCAGACCTGCTCGGGACTCCACGTCGCGAGGGGGTTCAGCTTGATCCGGTCACCGTGGATGGAGTCGATCTCGACCGCGGGGACCTGCTCGCGGGTCACTCCCTGGCCCGAGCGCAGTCCCGAGATCCACGCATCCAGATCCTGGAGCGCACGCTCCAGGGGCTCGCCCTTGCGGACGTGGCAGCAGAGCCTGCGCGCATCGACCGACTCGTAGAAGAGATTCAACCCGCGCTCGCGAACCATCGCCTGCACGCGTGCGGGATCCGGGAAGAAGACCTCGACCTCGATCTGGTAGCGATCGCGCACGCGGTCGATCAGATCGTAGGTCTGCTGGTAGAGACGACCGGTGTCGATCGTGAAGACGCGGGTCCGCGAGGGATCGATGCGATGCATCAGGTCCAGGATCACCAGCCCCTCCGGCGATCCAAAGCTCGAGGAGAGCGCCATGCGGGGAGCGAAGCGGTCCATGCCCCACTCCAGGATCTCCTCCGCGCTCGCCTTCTCGAGCAGCCCGGCCCGGACCTCGGCAAGCACGGGATCGGGAACCGGCGAACCCTGCTGGGACACGATCTCGACCATCCCTTCGCTCTCCTCCGGCTCGCCGCCAGGAAGTGGCCGGCACCCGGCTCCTCCCCCGGCCCGGGGTGGCGAGGGAGCGAGAATGCCGACGGACCTGGGGCTGCATCCCAAAGTATGAGGGTCGGGAATTGCTGTCAAATTACACACAATATTAGAGTACTATTCTGACGGCGTAGGGCTCAGGTTCGGCGCCGGGGTAGCCGCTCGGTAGATCGAGATGGCCTCCTCCCCCCTCGTCGCCGTCGCGGCGGCCTGCGCGCTCTGCCTGGCGGCGGCGCCTCCTGCGCTGGGCTCGGGCTCTCGCCTGGGCTCGAGGTCGAGCGACTCCGACCTGGCGCACCGCCTCTATCACCCCTACCGGGCGGAGCGCCTGGACGCGGTGGACGCGATCGCACCGGCGCAGGTCCGGCTGCTGCCCCCGGGGGGACCCGATGCCTGGCCCGAGGACGCCCGATCCCGCCTCGAGGCGCGGGTTCGCGCGCGCTGGCAGCCGGGGCGTCCCCTCGGCGCCGTCGATCCGGGCGTCTCGATCTGGCTGCTGCACCCGCTGGTGACGGTCGCCGCAGGGGACCAGGTCCTGCTACCCGTCGTCGACGAGAGCTCGCTCCCCATTCGCGGCGCGCTGGTCGGGCCGCCCGAGCGCGGTCCCCGGCAGGTGGTCGTGCTGATCGACGCCTCGTCGAGCGCCAACGCCTCCGTCCGCTTTCGCGGACCCGCCGGACGGGGTGAGCGAATCTCGGTCCTCGAGGCCGAGCGGCGCGCCCTGGGCCGCCTGCTCGACAACCTCGACCGCGAGCGCGTGAGCGTGGGGGCGATCGCATTCGGCGAGACCGTTCGCGGCGTCCGGCGACCCGGCGCCCGCCCCGAGGAGCTGCGAGCCGCGCTCGCCGCCGACCGAGCCGCGCACCCCGCGGGCGAGGGCCGGACCGACACGATCTGTGCACTCTGGCTGGCTCGCGAGTGGCTCGACGACGCACCGCGCGGGACCTCGCGCGAGATCGTCCTGCTGACCGACGGCGACTTTCCCTACTCGGGGCGCTTCCCGAGCTGCAGGCGCGGATCCAAGAGCCGCCGCGAGGCGTGCCGAGCGCGTCGCAACCGCTCGCAGTGTCCCGCCTCGCATCGCTTCCGGCACGCCGATGGCGAGTCCGACCAGGTCCAGATGCACGTCTTCGCCCGCCGCAATCGCCACCGCCTGAAGGTGCACTCGCTGGTCTTCGAGACCGACCGCCGAGCCCGTCCCTACGCGTCCCTCTCCGAGACGACCGGCGGCCAGCTGATCCGCGTTCCCTCGGCCGGCGCCATGCTCGCCGCGCTCCCGGCGCTGGTCGGCACTCGGGTCCAGAGTGTGGTCGCCCGCAACCTGACGAGTGGCGAGATCACGCCCGAGCTGCTCGAGCCTCGCGACCCCCTCGACTCGACGGAGGGAAGCTTCTCGGGTCACCTGGAGCTGCTGCCGGGCGGCAACGACGTGGAGCTGCGCCTCCTCGGCCCCGGTGGGCTCGCCGCCCTCTACCGGTTTCGGGTCTGGTTCGCACCGCGCTATCTGCAGCACTACCTGGCGCAGCTCGAGGAACGCAATCGCACGCTGGGCACCACCCTGGAGCAGCTGGTCGACCGGACCCGGAGCGAGACCCGGGCGCGCTCGCGGCAACGCGGTCTCACCATCGCGCCCGCCGCTCTGGACCCGTCCCTCGACTAGCGCCATCCTCGCCAGATGCGGCGACCCACGGTCTTCATCGATGGGCACGCGGGGACGACCGGCCTGCGGATCCATCGCGTGCTCGAGAACGATCCCGATCTGGAGCTGCTCACCCTGGACCCGGCCGAGCGCAAGGATCCGATCGCCCGGCGCAAGGCCGCGAATGCCGCCGATCTGGTCGTGCTGTGCCTTCCCGACGAGGCCGCTCGGGCTGCGGTCTCGTGGATCGAGAGCCCCGACACCCGGGTCCTCGATGCGAGCTGCGCGCACCGGGTCGCGGCGGACTTCGTCTACGGTCTGCCCGAGCTCGAGCCGGGCCGTCGCGAGCGCATCGCCCGGGCGCACCGCGTCTCCAATCCCGGCTGCTATGCCACCGGGGTGATCCTGCTGCTGCGACCGCTGATCGACGCGCACCTGCTCGCTGCCAACGCTCCGCTCGCGATTCACGCGCTCTCGGGCTACTCGGGCGGAGGCCGGAAGATGATCGAGCGCTGGGAGTCCGCCGACTCGGGCCTGATCGGACTCCCGCACGAGGCGCCCTACGCCCTCGGCCGGCCCCACAAGCACCTGCCCGAGATGGCGCTCTACTGCAGCCTGTCGCGGCCGCCCGCCTTCGTGCCCGCGGTCGGCCCCTTCGCGTGTGGGATGCGCGTCGAGATCCCGCTGCCCGCCGCGATCGCACCCTCGGCGCGTGCGGTCTGGGAGACCCTCGCCGCTCGCTATGGGGGGGAGCGCTTCGTGCGGGTGGCACCCTTCCAGGAGACCTTCGAGGGAGACGAGTGGGCGCTCGATCCGCAGGCGTGCAACCGCACCAACCGGATCGAGCTGCTCGTAGCGGCCCACCCGCAGGGACACCTGCTGCTGGTGGCGGTGCTCGACAACCTGGGCAAGGGCGCGTGCGGAGCGGCCCTCCAGAACCTGAACCTGATGCTGGGCTTCGACGAGGATCGGGGGCTCAGCACCGGGTAGCCACGCTCCGGGTCCACAGGCTCCGATTCGTCCTGGACGGGGCCGCACCTCCGGTGTGCCACCGGGTATGCTGCAGCCGATGGAGATCGACCTCTCTCCTCCGGTCGGCCGCTGGTTCGAACGCCGGTTCGCAGCTCCGACCGAGCCCCAGCGCCTGGCCTGGCCGCGGATCGCCGCCGGAGACGACACCTTGATCTCGGCGCCCACGGGCTCGGGAAAGACGCTGGCCGGCTTTCTGGTGGTTCTCGACCGGCTCGTTCGCCAGGCCCTGGCGGGGACCCTCGAGGATCGGATCGAGGCGGTCTACGTCTCGCCGCTGCGGGCGCTCTCCCACGACATTCACCGCAACCTCGAGCTCCCACTGGCCGGGATCCGCGAGCAGGCGCGGGATCTCGGGCTCGACCTGCCCGAGATCCGCGCCGCCGTCCGAACGGGAGATACCCCCCAGCGGGAGCGCCAGTCGATGCTGCGCCGGCCGCCCCACATCCTGGTGACGACGCCCGAGTCGCTCTACCTGCTGCTGACCTCGGAGAAGGCGCGCGAGCGGCTGCGCAGCGTGCGGACGCTGATCGTCGACGAGATCCACGCGCTTGCCCGAGACAAGCGCGGCTCGCACCTCGCCCTCTCGCTGGCGCGCCTCGACGCACTGGCCGAGCGCCGGCCCTCGCGAATCGGACTGTCCGCGACCCAGCGCCCCATCGAGCAGATCGGGAGGTTCCTCGTTGGGACCCGGGCAGCGGCCCCCCGCATCATCGACCTGGGCCACCAGCGGGACCTGGACCTGGCGGTCGAGGTTCCGGGCCAGGAGGATCTGCAGGCCGTCGCCGCGACCGAGCAGTGGGACGACCTGCTCGACCGGCTGGCCGATCGGGTCCGCGAGCATCGCACCACACTGGTCTTCGTGAACACCCGAAGGCTGGCAGAGCGACTGGCGCAGCGCCTGGCGGAGCGCCTGGGCGCGGAGGCCATCGCCGCCCACCACGGAAGCCTGTCACGAACGAGGCGCGCGAGGGTCGAGAGCCGGCTCAAGGAGGGCACGCTGCGAGCGCTGGTGACGACGGCATCGCTGGAGCTGGGGATCGACATCGGCTCGGTGGACCTGGTCTGCCAGATCGGCTCGCCGCGCAGCATCGCGACGCTCCTGCAGCGCATCGGACGCTCCGGCCACGCGCTGGGTCTCCGTCCCAAGGGTCGGCTCTATCCGACCTCACGCGACGAGCTCGGCGAGTGCGCCGCACTGGTGCGCGCCGTCCGCGCGGGCCGCCTCGATCGCATCCACCCCCCGCGGGCGCCGCTCGACATCCTGGCGCAGCAGGTCGTGGCGGCCTGCGCAGCCGAGGAGCGCAGCGTCGAGCAGCTGCTGGAGCGGGTGCGCTCGGCGGCACCCTTCGCCGACCTCGAGCGCCGCGACTACGAGGCGGTGCTCGAGATGCTGGCGCGCGGCTTCGAGACGCCGCGGGGCCGGCGGGCCGCCTGGATCCACTGGGACCGGATCGCGGGCCGCCTGCGCGCGCGGCGCGGCGCGCGGCTGGCGGCCCTGCGCTCCGGGGGCGCGATCCCGGACATGGGCGACTACCGGGTGGTCCTGGATCCGGACGACACCTTCGTCGGAACGGTGAACGAGGACTGGGCGATCGAGAGCATGCCGGGCGACGTCTTCCTGCTCGGCTCCCACAGCTGGCGCATTCGCAGGGTCGAGACCGGGCGCGTGCGCGTCGTCGATGCCCAGGGCGCCCCGCCCACGATCCCCTTCTGGCTGGGCGAGGCGCCCGCGCGCACCGAGGAGCTCTCGCGCGAGGTCTCGGACCTGCGGCGAGAGATC
>JBHHYV010000129.1:0-9208 GCA_046757685.1 Myxococcota bacterium | reverse complement strand
GAGGCCGCCATCGAGCGCATGCCCCCGGGGCCTTCGCGCGACCGCGCCCAGCTCGAGGCGGCCCGGATGGCCCTCGACGCAGGTGACCTGGAGCGTGCGAAGAGGCAGCTCGGGCCGCTCCCGGAGCGCTTGCGGCCCGCCGACGAGGAGCGGCGTCGCGCACTGCTCGAACGCGTGCGGCTCCGCGAGCGGGGCGGCCGGCTGGGGGTCGCACTCCCGCTGACCGGGCCCTACGCGGGGTTCGGCGAGCGCGCCTTGCGGGGGATGGTCCTGGGGCTCGGCACCTTCGCGGATCCTCCGTTCCCCTACGAGGTGGTCGTGCGCGATACGGCCGGCGATCCCGATCGCGCGGCAGGCGCCGTCGAGGCGCTCGTCCGCGAGGGCGTGGTGGCCATCGTCGGTCCGCTGCGCTCGGTGGCCTCGGTGGCCGCGGCGCCCGTCGCGGAGCGCGCCGGCGTGCCGCTGCTCAGCCTGGCGCGCCAGCCCGATCTTCCCGAGCTGGGGGAGTACGTGTTCCGCTTCGGGCTCACGGCCGACGACCAGGTGCGCGCGCTTGCCCGCTACGCGGTCGAGCGCCTCGGCAGGAGACACTTCGCCATCCTCTATCCCCGGGA
The DNA here is from genome assembly GCA_046757685.1 of Myxococcota bacterium. Lineage (GTDB taxonomy): Bacteria > Myxococcota_A > UBA9160 > SZUA-336 > SZUA-336 > JBHHYV01. The sequence goes on along the minus strand of JBHHYV010000129.1, from coordinate 8,594 downwards.
TGCCTACGGGACCGACTTCAAGAACCGGTTCTGGGACCAGGTCGAGGCCCTGGGAGCGGAGCTGGTCGGGGTCGAGAGCTACCCGAGCGATGCGGTCGACCTGCAGCCGGAGATCAAGAAGCTGGTGGGTCTGTACTGGCTGACTCCCGAGGAGCGAACCCGGATCGAGCTTCGAGACCGACTCCTCCGCCATCCGCGCCGCAACGAAGAGGCGCTCGCGGATCCCAACCTGGTCGAGCTTCCACCGATCATCGACTTCGATGCGCTCTTCGTGCCCGATGCCGCGCGCCGGGTCGGCCTGATCCTTCCCCAGCTGCGGTTCTTCGATGTGCGCGACGTGACGCTTCTCGGGACCAGCGATTGGAACGACAACGACCTGATCGAGATCGCCGGCCGCGAAGCTCGCGGCGCCGTCTTTACCGACGCGTTCTTCGCGGGGAGTCCCTTTCCCTTCGTGAAGGACTTCGTGAATTCCTACTACTCCGCATACGGAGCCGAGCCGGAGCGGCTGGCGGCTACCGGCTACGATGCGGGCGGGCTGCTGCGCTCGATTCTCGACGCGAAGCCCACGCTCTCGCGCGAGCGCCTGCGCGACGCCCTGCTCGAGGTCCGGGACTATCCCGGCGTCGCCGGTCTCACCTCGTTCGATGCTTCCGGCGGTACGCATCACTCCCTGTACCTCCTGACCGTGAAGCGCGGAGCGATCGAGCAGATCGAGCCCTGACCAGGGCCGTCGCTCGACGCGCGCTAAGGCTCGACGCGCGCTCCGTCGATTCAGAGCGAAAGGATCGGCGGATGGCGGACCGTAGAAGCGGCCCGGCGGATGCCCGAGCTTCGGAGAGCCCATTGCACCACGACTCCCCCATGCGTTTCGAGATTCCTGAGACGCTCCCGCTGCTGCCGGTTCGCGACGCGGTCGTCTTTCCCCAGATGATCCTTCCGCTCTTCGTGGGAAGGGACGTGTCGATCGACGCCATCGACGCAGCGCTTGCGGGCGATCGCCTGATCGCGCTCGTGACCCAGCGTGACCCCGAGATCGAAGAGCCGGGTCCGGAGGACCTGCACCGCGTGGGGACCGTGGGAATGCTGATGCGGGTCATGCGGCTCCCCGACGGGCGCATGAAGGTTCTCGTGCAGGGTCTCCAGAAGCTCTGCGTCCGTCGCTTCGTGTGCATCGAGCCCCATATCGAGGTCGAGGTCGAGGCGCTGACCGAGCGCGAATCGGAAGGCTGGAGCGTCGAGGTCGAGGCGCTGTCTCGTTCGGTTCGCGCCAAGCTCGAGGAGCTGCTTCCGGCTCGGCAGCTGCCGCCCGAGATCCTGTCCGTCACCGAGAACGTCGACGATCCCGGCCGGCTCGCGGACCTCGTCGCCTCCAACCTCAGGATGCGGGTCGAGGAGGCCCAGGAGGTGCTCGAGATCGAGGATCCGATCCGGCGGCTTCGCCGGCTGGATGCCCACCTGCGCCGCGAGCTGGCCGTGAGCGCCATGCAGTCCGAGATCCAGACCGCGGCCCGCGAGGAGCTCAGCCGTTCGCAGCGGGAGCACTTCCTGCGCGAGCAGATGCGCGCGATCCAGATGGAGCTCGGAGACACCGACGAGCGGCAGGCGGAGCTCGAGGAGCTGCGCGTGCGCATCGATTCGGCGGGGATGAACGACGAGGCCCACAAGGAGGCGCGGCGGCAGCTCGACCGGCTGGAGCGCATGCACCCGGACTCGTCGGAGACCCATGTGGTCCGAAGCTACCTGGAGTGGCTGGTCGAGGTGCCGTGGAGTGCGGCCTCCGACGACAATCTCGACCTGGAGCATGCGCGGGCGGTGCTCGAGCGGGACCACGCCTACCTGGACCGGGTCAAGGAGCGGATTCTCGAGTTCCTGGCCGTGCACAAGCTGCGCGGCGATGGCGTCTCTCGTGGCCCGATCCTGTGCCTGGTGGGCCCCCCGGGGGTCGGGAAGACCTCGCTCGGAAGGTCGGTGGCCCAGGCGATGGGGCGCGAGTTCGCGCGCATGTCGCTCGGCGGGCTGCGCGACGAGGCCGAGATTCGCGGCCATCGGCGCACCTACGTCGGGGCCCTGCCTGGGCGCCTGATCCAGTCGATGCGGCAGGCGGGAACGATCAACCCGGTCTTCCTGCTCGACGAGGTCGACAAGCTCGGCGCGGACTACCGGGGAGACCCCGCGGCGGCGCTGCTCGAGGTGCTCGATCCGGAGCAGAACGGATGCTTCCGCGACCACTACCTGAACGTCCCCTACGACCTCTCGCGGGTGCTCTTCATCGCGACGGCAAACCTGGTCGATCCGATTCCGCGAGCGCTGCGCGACCGGATGGAGATCCTGCACCTCCCCGGCTACATGCCCGAGGAGAAGCTGGTGATCGCTCGCCGCTACCTGGTACCCCGGCAGATCGAGCAGTGCGGCCTGCAGCCGGGCCAGATCTCGATCTCGCGGGCTGCGATCCGCCAGATCATCTCGGGCTACACGCAGGAGGCGGGAGTGCGCTCGCTCGAGCGCGAGGTGGGTCGCCTGTGCCGGCGCGTCGCGCGCCAGATCGCAGAGCAGCAGGCCGACCGGGTCCCGGTGACCGTGCGCAACCTGCACCGCGTGCTGGGGACGCCACCGATCCTCGAGGAGCCGCTGCCCGAGGGGGCGGAGCCGGGCATCGCGCGCGGCCTGGCCTGGACCGAGACGGGGGGCGCGGTGCTTCCCATCGAGGCCACGCTGCTGCGGGGGCGTGGGCTCCGACTGACCGGACAGCTCGGGGAGGTGATGAAGGAGTCGGCCCAGGCGGCGCTCTCGTGGTCGCGCTGCCGGCTCGAGGCGCTCGGGATGGCGGACCGGCTCGCTCGCCACGAGGTGCATGTTCACGTGCCGGCCGGAGCGACGCCCAAGGACGGCCCGTCTGCGGGCGTGGCGCTGGCGACGGCGATCCTGTCGCTGATCTCCAACGTGAAGGTGCGCTCCGACGTGGCGATGACGGGCGAGATCACGCTGCGCGGACGCGTGCTCCCGGTTGGCGGTGTCCGCGCCAAGTCTCTCGCGGCGCTGCGGCGGGGGCTGCGTGAGGTGATTCTTCCGCGCGCCAACCGCCACGATCTGGACGACATTCCGCTCGAGCTGGCGCGCCAGATCCGCTTCCACCTGGTCGACACCATGGACGACGTCCTGGCGGTGGCCCTCGAGGAGCCACTGGTCGCGATCCCGCCCCGGCGCCAGACCCGCAACGTCCGCCCGGCCCGCTCGGCGGGAACCGGAGCCGCCTGAGCCGGTCTCCGCGGTCCCGGGGGCGGGCGGAGCCCGCCTCGCCCAGGGCGCCGCGACCGCGAGTGGCGCCCTGCCTGGAGTACCCTGCAGAGGTGGCGGGCCTCGATCTTCGGGAGCTGGGGGAGTTCGGCCTGATCGGGGCTCTGCGCCGGCGGGCGGGCCGCCCCGGGCATCCCTGGCGGGTCGCGATCGGGGACGACGCGGCCATCCTGGGTCTCCGATCGAGGGCCGATCTCAGCCTGACGACCGACGCACTCATCGAGGGGGTGCACTTCCGCTTCGAGACGACCTCGGCGCGCGCCCTCGGAGCCAAGGCGCTGCGCGTCAACCTGTCGGACCTGGGCGCGATGGGAGCCCGGCCGCTGGGCTTCCTGCTCTCGCTGGGGCTGCCCGCGGACGCGGCTCCCGAGACCCTCCTCGACTTCGTCTCCGGCCTGCTCCGCTGCGCGCGACAGACGGGCTGTCCACTGGTGGGCGGAGACACGGTCGCGGCTCCCGTGTGGACGCTCGGGATCACCGCCGTGGGAGCCCTGCCGCCGGGCCGTGCGCTCCGCCGCGATGCCGCGCGACCCGGCCAGCGCGTCTGGGTCACGGGGAGCCTGGGCGGCGCGGCCCTCGGTCTTCGGCTTCTCGAATCGGGCGCGGTGGGTCCCGGGGATGCTGGCTTCGTGCGCCGGCAGTGCTCGCCCGACCCGCCCCTCCAGGCGGGTCCGAAGCTGCTGCGAGGCGGCCTGGCGACGGCGGCGATCGATGTCTCGGATGGCCTGCTGCAGGACCTGGGGCACCTGGCTCGCGAGAGCGGGGTGGCGGTCGAGCTGGACCTCGGCCGCCTCCCGCTGGCGCGAGGGCTGCGCCGACGGGCCGGAGAGCTCGGGCTGGACCCGATCGAGCTCGCGCTCTCGGGAGGCGAGGACTACGAGCTGGCCTTCACCGCGCCCGCCCGCGGGCCCGGCGCGGCGGCCCTGGCGCGTCGGCTCGCCTGCCCGGTCCGTGAGATCGGCCGGATCCACGCCGGCCGCGGCGTTCGGCTCGTGGAGGCCGGGCGAGGCGGTGGCAGAGAGCCCGGCGCCTCCGACCGCTCGGATCGGGCTCGAGCAGCGATCCCGGGCTGGAATCACTTCAAGACGTCCGGCGGGAGGTCCGAAGCATAGGGCGTGAGCCCGCCTTCCCCCGACCTCTCCCCCCGGGACCTGGACCCGAGCGCGTGCGCGTCGAGCTGAAGCACAAGCTCGCCCTGGGCTTCCTGTGCGTGGCGGGCGTGTCGCTGGCGTTGCCCCCGCTGCTCTCGTCGCTCGGGGTGCCCGCCTGGGGAGCGTTCTTCGCGGCGCTGGGTGTCTCGGTCGCCGTCGCCTCGGTCGTCGCGCCCCGCATCACGCGCAACGTGGTCGCGCTTCGCCGCTGCACCGATCGGATCCGCCACGGAGACCTGACCGCGAGCGTCGAGCTGGCGAGTGGCCGTCGCTACCCCGACGAGACCGTCGACCTCGCGCGCTCGGTGCGAGGCATGCTCGAGGACCTGTGCAGCCTGGTCGCGCTGATCCAGAGCGCCTCGGAAGAGGTCTCCCAGTCCGCCCGGGATCTCGAGGGATCGACCCAGGAGCTCGACGCGGCCCACCGCGCGATCGCGAGCACCGTGGAGTCGGTGGCGCTGGGGGCGGAGCGCCAGCGACAGGTCGTGGACGGAACCTCCGCGCGGATTCGCGAGGTCGCGGATGCCATCCGGGCGAGCGCGGGCGCGGCGCGCGAGACCTTCGACCTGACGGCCGAGGCGCGCCAGCGCGCGACCAGCGGAGGCGACGTGTCGCGGCTCGGGATCGCCGAGATGCAGAAGCTCTTCGAGCGCGTGGAGGGGGCGGGCCAGCGGGCGTTCCGCCTGGAGGAGAAGATCCGCTCCGTGCATCGGATCACCGAGATGATCACCTCGGTCGCCGAGAAGACGCACCTGCTCTCGCTGAACGCCTCGATCGAGGCGGCGCGGGCCGGGGAGGCGGGCCGCGGCTTCTCGGTCGTCGCCGAGGAGATTCGCAAGCTCGCCGAGAGCGCGACGGGATCGGCGGACCAGATCGCGGAGCTGGTGCGCCAGCTCGAGACCGAGTCGGAGGGGATCGCGGGCTCGATGCGCTCGATCGGAGAGGGCATCCGCCGCGGACGCGAGGACCTCGACACGATCTCCGGGTCCCTCGAGCAGATCCAGGCTGCCGTCGACTCGGCCGCTCGCCGCTCCGAGGAGATCGTGCAGCAGGCCGACCGCCAGGCGGGAGAGATCGAGGCGACGGTGAGCGAGGTCGACGCGATCCGCGACGTGACGGGCGAGAACGTGCGGGCGACCGAGGCGGTGCGTCGCGAGCTCGCCCAGCAGATCGAGTCGATGGAGCGCACCGTCGGTCAGGCGGCGCGGCTCTCGCAGACCGCAGCGCGCCTGGACCAGGTGGCTCGTCGCTTCAGGACCCGGTCGTGACGGTGCGGGAGCTCCTCTGCTTCCGGGTCGCCGAGAGCCACTTCGCGCTTCCCCTCGGAGACGTGGCCGAGGTGGCGCAGGCCCTGCCCCTGCACGCGATTCCCTTCCTGGCACGCGAGCAGGGGGGGATCGTCAACCTGCGGGGCGAGCCCCTGCCCGTCGTCGACGCCGGGTTCCTGCTCACTGGGACGCCGGGCTCGGGCTCGAGCCACCTGCTCGTTCTCGAAGGCGAGCCGGGCCGCGTGGGGCTCGCCGTCTCGAAGATCTCGGGGATCCGGCGGGATCTCGAAGACGGGCGCCCCTGCGAGTCGCCCGACCCGCGGGTGACCCCGGATCTCGCCACCTGGCTTCCATCGGATTGCGGTCCGATCGGAGTGCTCGACGTCAAGGCCCTGCTCGGTGCCGCGGCTCGCGGAGTGCGACCCGCCGCTGCCGAGCCGGGACCCCCCAGCAGGAGAGAGGGACCATGTCACGACGCGTTCTGATCGCCGACGACGCCGCCTTCATGCGCGAGATGCTGCGCGACGTCCTTTCGACCTCGGACTTCGAGGTGGTCGCCGAGGCTGCCAACGGCGAGGAGGCGGTGGAGGCCTACCACACTCACCGCCCCGACCTGGTGACGCTCGACATCGTCATGCCGGGGATGAGCGGTCTCGACGCCCTGCGCAGGATTCGCGCGGAGGACCCCGGAGCCTGCATCGTGATGTGCAGCGCGCTGGGCCAGGAGGCGCTCGTCGTCGAGGCCCTCGAGGCGGGCGCCCGCGACTTCGTGGTCAAGCCCTTCAAGCCCGACCAGGTGCTGGCCGCGCTCGAGTCCGCGCTCCAGAAGAACGATCCCGCCTGAGCCGCAGCGGCGCGACGTGGACCTGGAGAAGTACCGCGCCCTCTTCGTAGAGGAGTCCCGCGATCACCTCGCCGAGATGGGTCGCGCGCTCGGCGAGCTCGAGAAGACCGACGACCGCAGCCACGATGCGGACGGGGTCGAGTGCCTGTTCCGGATGGCCCACTCGATCAAGGGGATGGCGGCGTCGCTCGACTTCGCCGAGACCGAGCGGCTGGCCCACCGGCTCGAGAGCTGGATGGAGCCGCTGCGCTCCCAGGAGGCCTTCGCCCCGGCGCTGCTCGCGCCGGTCTGGGATGCCGTGGCTGCGCTCGAGTCGATGGTCGCGAGCGTCGCCGCCGGCGGAGAGCCCGGCGCCGCCGACCCCGACCTCATGCGCCGGCTCTCGGGGCCTCCGCGGGAGGGTCCCGGGGGGACGCTCCCGGGCCGCGCGGCCGGTCGCGCGCCCGCCGCACCCCCTGGCGGGACGTCCCCACCCGCGACCCCGGTCGCGGCTCTTCCGCCCACGGTCCGGGTCAGTGCCGCGGCACTCGATCGGTTCCTGGCTGCAGCGGGGGACGTCCTGCAGCACCAGAGCCGGGTCGAGGCGCTGGTGCAGTCGACCCCGTGGTTCGAGGGGCGCGGCGAGCTGATCGAGGAGCTGGAGCGGACCCAGCGCGCCACCGCCGATCTGCGTCGGCGGGCCCTGGCCGTCCGTACGACCGGGATCCGTCGGCTCTTCGACCGGGTTCCGAGAGTCGTCTCCGAGCTGGCGCGCCGGCTCGGCAAGCGGGTGGAGGTGGAGCTGATCGGAGACGAGGTCGAGGCCGACCGGGCCGTGCTCGACCACCTCGACGAGCCCCTGCTCCACCTGGTCCGAAACGCGCTCGATCACGGGGTCGAGACCCCCTCGGAGCGCACCGCCGGTGGCAAGCCAGAGGCCGGCCGCCTGTGCCTCGAGGCCCGGAGGCGCGGGGCGCGGCTGGTCGTGCGGGTCTCCGACGACGGTCGGGGAATCTGCGTCGAGCGTGTGCGTCGCAAGGCCGTGGAGCGTGGGCTGCTTCCCGAGGCGGTTGCCGAGGACCTTCCCGACTCGCGCCTGATCGAGCTGATCTTCGAGCCGGCCCTCTCCACGCGCGACGAGGTGACGAGTGTGTCGGGGCGGGGTGTGGGCCTGGACTCGGTTCGCCGCAGCGTCGAGGCCATCGGGGGCGCGGTGCACGTCGAGAGCCATGCGGGTCGAGGGACGCTCTTCGAGCTCGATCTGCCCTCGACGATCGCGGTCCAGCGCCTGCTGATCCTGCGCCTCCACGACGATCGCGTCACGCTTCCCGCGGCTCGGGTGGAGCGCGTGGTCGCGCTCGACGAGGGGGTGGTCGAAGGTGCCGGCGGGGACGCCTTCTTCGTCTGGAACGATGAGCCGCTTCCGCTGCTCCCGCTGGCGGCGCACCTGCGGCTCGGCTCGAGCGCCGGCCCGAAGGCCGGGCCCGGTCCCGGTGGAGTCGCCGTGGTGATCGAGATCAAGGGCTTTCGCCTCGCGATCGGTACGGACCAGGTCGTCGGCGAGCGAGAGGTCTCCGTGCGCGCGGTGCCCAAGCTGCTCGCCGGCCAGCCGCTGCTCGGCGGCGTCGCGGTCATGCCGGATGGCGTGCCGGTGTTCGTGCTCGAGCCTGCCGCGCTGCTGGAGGACGTGGCGTGAACGAGTGCGCTCGTCTCCGCGAGTACGCGAGCATCGGCGCGGGTCACGCCGCGACGGCGATCGCCCGGCTCGTCGAGCGCGTCGTGATCATGCGCCCCACGCGCTGCCGGAGGCTCGGCATGGCGGAGATCGCCTCGAGTCTGTACGCGCCCGACACCTGCGTGGCGGGGATCTTCGTCGACCTCGAGGGCTCCACGGGCGGACAGGCGGGGCTGCTGATCGAGCGGGAGACGGTCGGCGCGCTGCTGCGTCAGCTCGTGGGGTCGGATCTCGGGGTCTCCCTCGATCCCTTGCAGCTCTCGGCTCTCTCCGAGCTCGGGAACATCGTTCTCTCGGCGGCAGCGGGAGCGATCGGGGAT
>JBHHYV010000128.1:0-9366 GCA_046757685.1 Myxococcota bacterium | reverse complement strand
TCTCGGGCGCCGCCCTGTTTGCGAGGGTACCAGAAGCCGAGAGCTTCCGAAGCCCGGGAAATAAGCGCATGCGAATGAACTAGAAAGGGGCGAACTCCCCTTCGAAGAGGTTCCGCAGCACAGCGATATGCCTGGGAATACTCGATCATCTCGCGAGGACACCCGCCCCGCCGCCCCCGGTGGCGCACGAGACGCCGGCGGGCCCGGCGCCTCGGAAGCCACGCTCCTGGAGCGATCGCGAAGGCATGTCGCTGGCAGACATTTCCCTCTCCTCGACCCGGAAGTCAACGGGTCGGGCGCGCTCGCCGGGCGCCAGCGAGGTCGCTCTGTCGACGTTCGGGATCGGGCAGGTCGTCCGGCTACTTCTCCTTGACGACGAGCGCAACCGAGAAGGACCCGAATGGACCGTCCAGTGGTGCGACGAAAGCCCCCAGCGGTCCGATCTGCATCGAGCCCTTTTCCGCCAGGAACACGGAAGGGAGCGCAAGCTCCAGCGTCGCCTCGGCCGAGAGGGCCGTCTTCACGCCCCCAGCGATCATGTTCGCGAGCTCACCGATCGCGTCCCGGATCTCCTCGTTTCCGGAGACCTCGGACGGCTCGAGGCCGAGCAAGCGAGCCGTGAACTCGCGCGCTTGACCTACCGAGCAGTGGACCGAGACCTGTGCGGCCATCGATCCGGCCAACCCGACCAGCCCGGTGACCTCGGTCTCCGGGAACGCGCCAACCGCCAGGCAGGGCTCCCCAGCAGCCAGCTCGGTGCCCAGCATGGTAGCGAATACGTCACGTGCGGCATCAGCGACGAGCGCGGCACCGCGCGTCAGGTCCATGAGACGTCCCCCTTGTTTCTAGCCATCCGACCCTGAGTGCTCCTCGTCGACCCGTGCTCAAACTTGAGTGCCGAACCCCTGGCCATCCGCTCAGGTTCGACCTCTCGGCTGCCGCTGTTATCGAAGGGAACCTGAGGCAGGGGCGACCCGAGCCGACGGTTGCTGACGGGGGAGCACCACCATGCCCAGGATTCTCGTCGTCGACGACTCTTCGACCATGCGCAAGATCATCATGAAGGGCCTCAAGGAGGCTGGGCTCGGCGAGCTGGAGTTCGCGGAGGCTGGCGATGGGAACGAGGGGCTCGAAGCCCTGTCGAAGGCGGCGTTCGACCTGGTCCTCTCCGATGTGAACATGCCCAACATGAACGGAATCCGCTTCGTGAAGTGTGTGCGCGACCAAACGCAGCTCGCGACCACGACGGTTGGCGACAAGGAGCTCATCAAGAAGATCGCCAACAGCATCCCGATCGTGATGATCACCACGGAGGGCGGCCTGGAAGCGGTCCAGGAAGCGCTCGCAGCGGGTGCCAACGACTACCTGAATAAACCGTTCACCGCGGAGCAGCTTCGCGAGAAGCTCGGGCCCTATCTGAGCTAATCGACGAGTCCGCCCGGTGCGAGAGCCAGCAGTTCTCTTCGCGACCACCTTCAAGGGTTGCGCTGCGAATGTCGGGCCCCTGATCGGGCTCGAACTCGAGGTCGGCGAGACCGAGATCGTGAGCTCGTCCGATCCGCCCGAGGGCGTGCTGTCCGTGCTTCCGGTCGCGGCGGAGATCGACGACGAACCGGTCGGTACGCTCACCCTCAGTGTTCCCACGCAAGAGCTGGCGACGCTCGGCAGGCGCATGCTCGGCGACGACGAGCCCGACAAGGAGCGGGCACTCACCAGCGACGATCTGGATGCGTGCGGCGAGGTCCTCAACCTCATGATCGGTGCAGTAGACTCCGCATTCCGCGAGCACCTGAACCAGGCCCTGCGCTGTCGTCCTCTGGCGTGGTGGCGTACGGATGATCCGGGCGAGTGCGCCTTTGCTGCCGAAGAGTCCGGTCTCGCGTCGGCGGCGCTCGGGATTCCCGGGGGGGGCGCTGTTCACCTCACGCTCCGTTTTCCCGTCGGACTTCTCGAGCAGGGGGCCGACCTTCGATCGACTCGTGTCCAGGGGCGCTTCCTTCTGCTCGGACTCGAAGCCGGTACCGTGGAAACCCTCGCGGCCGTGATGGAGAGCGCCCGGCTCTCGGTCGAGTCCCTCCCCTTCGAAGCGGAGGAGTTCGACGAGAAGATCGACGAGGCAGACGTGATCCTGCTCCCAGGGGACACGGACGAAGACCTGGGACGGGTCCGCACCATCCGCACATCGAACGACCACTGGACGAGTCGCTGCATCGTCTGCATGAAGGAGCCCACACGCGAGCGTGTCCTTCGCGCGCTGGAAGACGGAGCGACGCATGTCCTCCGCGTTCCCGCGATGGAGATCGACCTCCTGCGCGTGCTTCAGTCGGCCCGGGAGTAGCCGCGCGCTCTAGCACTGCTGCGTCTCAGGACATTCTGGAGGCCAAGCGTTGCAGTCGCAACGCGCTGAAACGCAAGGACGTTTCGGGCGGGCCGACGTTGTCGCCCGCGGCCCGCCGATACGCCCAGAATGCAGACGGGACAGCTGAGGCGGACCTACGACCACCGAATTCGTGAGGCGATCCTCGAGACAGGGGATCGGAACCTCTTTCCCGAGCTCGAGATTCCACGATCGACGATCCGCAGCTGGGTCCATCGGGGTCTGCCGGACGTCGTCACATTGGAGCTGGTGACCTGCGATCGGGCGTCGCTCATCGTCGAGATCCACGCTCTGCGTCGTCGAACCGCCTTCCTGGCCGCAATCGTCGGCCTGTTCGCTGCCGTGCTACGCGTCTCGAAAGGACGCCTCGACTACGGACGAATCGCCGACGGCGCCTCGAAGGCGATGCTCCTCAGGGCCGTCGAACGAGCAGGGAAAGTGTTGTCGCTCAGCTCGGCGCTTCGAGTTGCGCGTCTTTCCCCGTCCCGATACCACAGCTGGCGCCAGCTCGAGGCCGGGTGCGATCTCGACGACCAGCCCAGCTGCCCACGAGCGAGACCTACGCGATTGACGTCGGAAGAAGTCGAGACCATGCGGGCACTCAGCGAAAGCGCCGAACATCGCCACATGTCGCTTCGCGCCCTGGCCCTTTATGCGCAGCGGGTCGGCAAGGTCTTCGCGTCACCGTCGACCTGGTATCGAATGGCGAGGAAGCTCGCGAGGGGGCGTCCTCGTCGACGTGTCTACCCAGCCAAGCCGAAGGTTGGAATCCGAGCAACCGCACCGGGTGAGCTTCTCCACCCGGACGTCACGATCATTCGCCTCCTCGATGGGACGAGAGCTTACCTGCATGCGGTGATCGCGGCTGCGAGAACGTCAATGCGGACGTCGATGACCTGCTCGAGGATGAAGGTCTCCGACGTACCCTCGCCCAGGTGGACGTCACATTCTCGAACTCGATGATCGAAGCGTTCTGGCGCTCGATGAAGCATTCGTGGCTGTACCTGCATTCACTGGAGAGTATTGAGGGGCTTCGTCGTCTCGTGGACTTCTACGTGCGTCAGCACAACGAGGTGATGCCCCATGCCGCGTTCGAGGGGCAGACTCCGGACGACATGTACTTCGGAAGAGGCGACGCGGTTCTAGCAAAGCTCGCTGCAGCACGGACCAAAGCTCGGAATCAACGAGTCGAAGGAAATCGTCTCGCACAGTGCGGCGTGTGCAGCTTGGACTCCAGATCACCGGCGTTGCAGCTGCAACGCCCTCGGTCCAGAATGTCCTGAGACGCAGCCGTGCGCGAGGCAGTCGCTCGCAGAACGGGAGAAGGGCCTAACCCTTCTCCGCCGCCGCGACCGCGGCGGCGGCGATCTTCGGCAGAGGCAGCACCTGCTCGACCGCGCCCATCTCGATGGCGACATTGGGCATGCCGAAAACCGTACAGGTCGCTTCGTCCTGCGCGATCGTATCGGCTCCGGCCTGGCGCATCTCGAGAAGACCACGCGCGCCGTCGCCCCCCATGCCGGTCAGGATGACTCCGATCGCATTGCGCCCCGCCGTCTTCGCGACCGATCGAAACATCACGTCGACCGACGGCCGATGGCGGTTCACGCGAGGCCCGTCCTTGACGTTCACGTAGTAGCGCGCGCCCGAGCGCCGCAGCAGCAGGTGCTTGTTGCCCGGCGCCACCAGTGCGATTCCCGAAGCAACCGAGTCGCCGTCCTCCGCCTCCTTGACGCTCATCCTCGACTCCCCGTTCAGCCGCTCGGCGAAGGCCCGCGTGAAGGCTTCGGGCATGTGCTGGGTAATGACCGTACCCGGAGAGTTGGCCGGCATTGACTGCAAGATCGCGGAGAGGGCCGTGGTTCCACCGGTCGAGGCACCGATTGCGAGGATCCGGTGGGTCGTGAGGCTGAGGGGCCTCGGGATGGCGCTGGGATGCTTGGCCGTTGCGAGAGTTCGGTGACGCTCCACGTCGGCTCGATTTGCAGCCTTCACGGCATCGCAGAGCTCGATCGAGAGGTCTCCCCCCGAGTAGGCCGCGCCCGGCTTGGCCATGACCTCCACCGCGCCGGCCTGTATGGCCTCGAGCACGAGCTCGGAGTGGGCTCGAGTCAGCGACGAGACGATGACCACCGGCATCGGCCGGCTCGCCATCAGCTTTCGGAGAAAGGTGATCCCGTCCATGCGCGGCATCTCGATATCAAGCGTCAGAACATCGGGCTCGAGACGCAGGATCAGCTCTCGGGCCGCGAAAGGATCGGGAGCCGCTCCGACAACCTCAATCTCGGGGTCGCGCGAGAGCTGCTGCGAGAAGATCTTGCGCACGACTGCCGAATCGTCGATGACCAGGACCCGGATCACGGATCGGGCTCGCCCGGTTTCAGGAACGCAAAGTCCACCCGTGTGAGCTCGTCGACCAGGAGCGAGATCCGGACCGAGTCCGGCCCCGCACGCTTCGACCAGGCGGCCGCGTCAAGAGATTCGACGCGGGGAGAGGAGAACTCCACTAAAGCGGCCGCCCCGAAGACCTCGGGCATCATTGCGCCGGACACGATATTGAGCACCTCGCCCACCGCGTCCGCGGCCTTCTTCTCCCCGTCCGGATCTCCAGGCTCCAGCCCGAGCAGATTGGTCGCCAGCTCGGTCGCGAAGTCGGAGGGCAGCGCCAGCAACAGTCGGCCCCCTCCTGGCCCCGAGAATTCAAGCTCCGCGACAAAGACGGGGCCTTGCCACTCCGGCGGGTCTTCGGTCCGCTCGCTGAAGCAGAACGCGGTCTGCTCGAGGATCTCCGTTAGAGTTCGCTCCAGGACCTCGGCACCTATCTCAGCTGACATGGCTGACCTTGTCGATCCCGAGAACCTCTGAGACGATGTCGCGGAAGGCCTCGGGCCTGGATGGCTTGGTCAGATAGCCGCGCACGCCCTTGGCCTTCATCTCTTCCATGCGCACCTCACTGCGATCCGACGAGACGATCACGACCGGGATCGCCCGGAGCTTCACGTCGCCGGACATCGCGGCTACCAGCTCCATCCCGCTCATCTCGGGCATGTGCAGGTCGCAAAGCACAATGTCCACTGCGCTTGCCCTGAGGACTTCGAGTGCCTCGTGACCATTCCCCGCCTCGAAGACCTCTCTCAGATCGACTCCCGACATGCCAATCGCTCGGCGCACGACCGAGCGGATCGTCTTCGAGTCGTCAACGATCAATACCGAGAAGCTCATCCCCACCCTCCATCGGCTTCAGACCCCGCCCCATCGGGCTCGCCCCGCATTGTCCCCATCACGCGGATGGCCCCCATGGCCTCACACGCAACCGCTTCGAGCGCCTGGACACGCAGACCCAGCCGCTCGATCACTGAAGGCTGGATCCGTCTCGCCAACTCGCCGATGTCGCTGCCGAAACCCAGCGCGTAGGCCAGACCATCCGAGACGTGCACCAGATCCACGATCCGCTGCGCGGATGGCTCGGGACACGAGCTTGGCTCGTGATGGTGTGCGATCGGATGGATCAGGGCCGCCGGGAGGCTCCAGGCCTCAGCCACCAGTGCGCCCGCCTCGGCATGGTCGACTCCCAGGAGCTCCCGCTCGAGGCTCGCGAAGTCGCAACCTTCGGAGATCCGGGTCCGGATCGCGGTCTCTCGACCCTCGAGGAGACTCCCGATCGCGAGCTTTCCGAGGTCGTGAAGCAAGCCTGCGGTAAATGTCAGGTCCGGGCAGCCCAGGCCCAGTTCGGCCGCGATCCGCTCGCCGAGCACGGCGACGGCAACGCTGTGTAGCCAGAACTGCGCAGAGTCGATCTCATAGCCCGCGATCCGCTCGGGAACAACGCTCTGAAATCCCACGCCCATGGCGATCTCGAAGATACGCTCGGTACCGAGTAGTGAAATCGCCCGCCGCACGGAGGTCACCTCCTGGCGCATCCCGAAGAAGGAGGAGTTGGCCATGCGCAGCAGGTTGGCAGTCAGTGCGGGATCGGGTCGAATAATCCGCTCGAAGTCGGCCGCACTCGCCCTCTCATCCCGGAGGAGTGTCGCTAGCTGCGCCGCCGCCATCGGCAATGTGGGTAGTGATACGATCCGGGCTTGAAGCTCCTCGCGCGAAATCATAGCTCCACCTCCGTGCCCTGGGAGCGGACGGTAACCACGCCGGTTCGTACACTGATCCGGGTCGTACGCGAGCGGTTCCCTCCCACATCCTCGGCTGCGATCAGGATCTGGTTCTTCCAAAACATCTTCCGCAGCACCGTGTAGTTGCGCTTCCCGATCTCGAAGGTCCCATGATCGTCATAGAGCGCCCCCCCCCCCGCGACCTTGACGACCAAGTCTTCCTTGCAGCATCCGAGCGCGTAGAGCTGCTCGAACAGCAGCGGGATTCCCGTGTCAGCAAACATGGCCGGCTTGTTCTTCGCCTTCTCGGGAGAGGTCTTCGCGAGTGGCAACATGTAGTGGATCATTCCAGCAGCGATGCGGACCGGATCGTGGACCATCACGGCAATGCACGATCCGAGCGCATAGGTGACCAGCACCACCTCGGGATCGTCCGAGACCTGGAGATCGGCGATGTCGATCGTGATCGACTTTGGGACCGCGCCCTTCGATACGGGAGCACCCATCAGTCAGGCTTCCTATAGAGTGTCGGACGCACGCACGCAAGCGTTGTGGTGATTCCCGAGAGTGTCTCGGAGTGTCCGATAGCCAGAAGCCCGCCAGGCTTGAGCAGTCGCTCGATTTGCTCGACCAGACCCTGACGAATCGGACGATCGAAGTAGATCATCACGTTGCGGCAGAACACGCAGTCAAGCGGTCCCCGCATCGGATAGGGAGGCTTCGCCAGATTGAGGCGCTTGAAGATCAGATGTTCTCGCAGGGTGGGCTCAACCTCGACACGCTCCTCGCCCTGCTTGCCGGGCTCGGCTCGCCGAAAGAAGCGGGTCCGCTGAGCGCGGGTCAGCGGATCGAGCCGCTCTACCGCATAGATCCCGCGAGAAGCGGTCGCCAGCACCCGGGTCGAGATATCCGTCGCCAGGATGCGGTAGTCGACGGGCCGATTGCCAATGGCCTCGGCCAGTGTGATGGCCAACGTATAGGGCTCCTCTCCGCTCGACGACGCCGCGCACCAGATGCGGATGCGTCGCTGGCCCGCTTCGACCCACTCACCCACGGTCTTGGAGAGTTCCTTGAAGTGCTCGGCCTCGCGAAAGAAGCTCGTGAAGTTGGTCGAGATCGCATCGAGAAAGCAAACGATCTCGTCTCCGTTCTGGTCGCGCTCGAGGCGCTCCAGATATTCTTCCTCGGAGTCGAGGCCCAGCGCCCGTATGCGTTTTCCTACTCGCGCCGAGACCAGCGCCTCCTTCCCCGGCTTCAGCACAATTCCCGCGCGCGCGTAGGCAAGTGAGCAGAATTTCTTGAAGAGGCGGTCTCGCATGGCCTCCCAGTCGATCACTCTCCAGAGTGGGGCAACGCGGATTGCGGTTCAGGCGCGGAGAGCTCCGCTGCCGGACAACGGACTAACGCCCGCTGCCCGGCGGTGGGCTCAGAAGTCCGCGAAGTCGGAATCGTTCTCGAGAGGAATCGCTTCCTCGGAGCTGAGCGCGATGCCCGAGGGCTTGGCGGCAGCACGCTTCGGGGAGCGTGGCCTCGCGCTTGCCGGGACCGATCTCGCGCCGTCCCCGCCGCGGACCTGGAAGCGTCCGACCATGGCCGACAGCTCTTCGGCCTGGCCTGAGAGCTCCTCTGCGGCGCTCGATCCCTCCTCGGAGTTTGCCGCGGACTGTTGCACCCCCTTGTCCATCTCGGTCACGGCCTTGTTGATCTGTGCGATCCCCTTGGTCTGCTCTTCGCTCGCCGCTGCGATCTCGGAGACGACCTCGGCCACCTTGGTGACCGACCCGCGAATGCTGTTCAGGTTCTCGCCCACATCGCCGGAAAGCGATGCTCCCTTGTCGGCGAGCTTGACCGACTCCTGGATCAGTCCCTCCGTACGCTGAGCCGCGTCTTTGGCCCGCAGCGCCAGGTTGCGCACCTCCTCTGCGACCACTGCAAAGCCGCGACCCGCATCGCCCGCTCGCGCAGCTTCGACAGCGGCATTCAGCGCCAGCAAGTTGGTCTGGAAGGCAATCTCGTTGATGTCCTTGATGATCGCGGCCGTATTCTCCGCGGCCTCTCGGATCCCCTCCATCGCCTCTCCCATCTGGCCCATCACCTGCGCACCCTTGTCCGTGATACCTCGCGTCTCCTCGGCCATGGTACGGGCTTGTTGAGCATTGTCGGAGTTCTGCTGGGTCATCGAGGTCATCTGTTCGAGACTCGACGAGGTCTCCTCCAAGGCGCTGGCCTGCTCCGACGCTCCCTCCGCGACCTGCTGGCTCGACTGGGCGACCTGCTGGCTAGCTGCGGCCACCTGATTCGCCGCCGAGCCCGCCTGGACCATCGCCTGGTGGATCGCGGAGATCGCCGTGTTGAGCGAGTCCTTGATCTTGGCATGATCCCCCTGGTAATCGCCCTCGACCGCCACCCGCAGGTCAAAGTCCGCGAACATCTCGAGAACCCTTGCGGCCTCCTGGATAGGCTCGAGGATCGCGTCGAGCGTCGCGTTGATTCCCTTAACCATCGCGGCGTATTGCCCCTCGAAGTGCGAGACTTCCCCGCGCGTCGAGAGTTCCCCTCGAACGGAAGCCTCCGCCAGCCGGCGCGTCTCGGCCACCAGACCCTCGATCGCATCGATACAGGCGTTCAGGTTGTTCTTGATCTCATTGAAGTCCCCCTTGTACTCGGCCGTGATCTTCTCCGGGATGTCCCCCTTCGAGATCCGGTCCACGTACTCCGCCGTCACGTTGATCGGCGCCACGAAGGCATCGATCAGCTCGTTCACGCCCCCAACCAGCGTGCCCCAGCCCCCCTCGAAGGCATCCGCGTCGCCCCGGGTGTCGAGCTTCCCGTCCTTCGTCGCCCCGATCAGGCGGCTCGTCTCGGTCAGCAGATTGTTCATCA
>JBHHYV010000127.1:0-9391 GCA_046757685.1 Myxococcota bacterium | reverse complement strand
CAGGCTCTTTGCGTCGATCGGGGCGACGGCTCGCGCGCGCACGCTTCGCGAGGGGCTTCCCCCCGAGGCGTTCGCGTGAGACTCGCCGCGAGAGGGCGCGGGATCCGGTCCGGCTATGGCGTCGGAGGATCTCCCGGCTGCAGGGAGTCTCCCGGATAGCGGCTCTTGAGCAGGATGGTGAAGGCCCCCAGGCTGCCCTCGCGCCCGGGACACTCCCACGCCTGGACCTCCCAGTCGTAGGCCGGCGCCCAGGCCCAGATGATCGGGAGCGCCTCGTCTTCGCGGCAGAGGTCCTCGTAGATCAGGGCGCGCAGCATCTCGCGCAGACCCGCCGGAAAGGCTCTCAGGTAGCCGACTCCGGCACGGTCGGGCGGAGGATCGGGCAGGCTGCCCAGCCGGTCGAGCCAGCTCTCGCGGCTCGCCCCCTCGCCGGTGGACGGTGCGAAGATGTCCCTCCGGTCGATGAGCGCGCCAAGGTTCTCGGGCGAGAATCGATCGTTCAGGCTGCACAGGAGCGCTTGCATCCATGGCACGTCTGGAGTCCCTTCTGTTTCCGGCTCAGTCCGCCTGGCGGACGATGGGCTCGAGCCCGGTAGTGCCCCGGTCGACGCCGGAGACCCCGGCGAAGATCCCACCGCCCTGCCCGCTCTCGCGGCGCTGGCGCATGAGGTTGGGACCCGCGGCGGTGAGGACGCCATCGACGACGAGAGCCTCCCCGCTGACGAAGTCGGCGTCGCGGCTCGCCAGGAAGAGCGCGGCGCCCGCGATGTGCTCGGGCTTCCCTGCCTCGGGCCAGGGCTGCAGCGACTCGAGGTTCTTCTCGACGGCCTCGGGATTTCCGCGATGGACGAGCGGAGTGAGAATGCCACCGGGACAGATGGTGTTCACGCGAATGCGGTGAGGTGCAAGCTCGAGGGCCGCCGCGCGACCGAGATTGATCACGGCGGCCTTGGCGGCCGAGTAGCACAGGGGTCCGCCGCCTCCCGAGAGGCCTGCGACCGAGGCGGTGTTGATGATCGAGCCCCCCCGGCCCTGCTCGATCATCGCACGCGCGCCGTGCTTGATGCCGAGGAATACGCCCCGCGTGAGCACGGCGAACGTGTAGTCCCAGTCTTCGACGCGCATGTCGATGAGCGGTCCAAAGGCGCCCCCGATCCCGGCGTTGTTGAACACGCAGTCGAGGCGTGAGAACTCGTCCAGGGCGAGTGCCACCATGGCCTGGACGTCCGACTCTTCGGAGACGTCGGTTCGGATGAAGCGAATCGCCTCCGCGTGGCCGGCGCCGGCGGCGAGGTCGAGAGTCTCCTTGGCGGTGCTCTCGTTCATGTCGGCGATCACGACGCGCGCGCCCTCGTAAAGGAACCGCAACGCGGTCGCGCGACCCATCCCGCTGGCCCCGCCCGTGATGATTGCGACCTCTCCCGCCAGCCGTCCCGCCATTCCCGGCCCTCCTCGGTGGGTTCGCGCGAGGATACCAGTCCCTTCTCCGTCCATGGCGAGGATCCGGGGAATCGCCCGAGCGGAGTCTCAGAGTTGGGCGCCTCGCCATGCGCGGGCGTCGGGGAGGGCCTCGAGGTCTTCGGCGAGGCGCTCGACCAGTCCTCCGCAGACGACCTCGCAGAGGCGGATCACGGTGGGATCCTCGATCCGGTAGAAGCCTCGATTGCCCTGTGCCCTGCGCGAGACGATCCCCGCCTGGCGGAGCACGGCCAGGTGGCGAGACACGCTGGGCTGCTCCAGACCCGCAAGCGCTGCGAGGTCGCCGACGGAGTGCTCGCCCTGCATCAGTGCGTTCAGGATGCGCAGACGGTTGGGGTCGGCGAGCGCGCGGAAGCGACGCGCTACCAGGTCGATGGCCTCTTCCGAGAGGATGGGGGACGCGGCAGCGCGCGGCATCGGGGCTCCACTACATTTGTCTGGACATATTATAGCAATATTCATATATTTAGAAATAGATCGTACGCTCCTCCGAGCTCGATCCTGGGTGCGCCGCTCGGCGCCGCTCGGCTCTGGAGGGGGCGGCGCGAGGGCTCGCGATTGATCTTCCGTCAGCTCTTCGACCCGGAGACCTTCGGGCGCCGGGATGCCGAGATGTGGCAGGGCCTCGGCATCTAGTGTTCCGTCCCAGGTCTCCGGGATCTCGAGGCCGAGGCCGGTGCCACTTCAACCGAGAGGAACGACCCATGAAGCCCAGGACCCCTGCAGAGATTCTCGATGAGGCTCGCCGTCTCGTCTCGACCTGCTTCCCGGCGGAGGTGCCCGCACGGCTCTCCGCGAATCCCGAGACCCTCCTGATCGACGTCCGGGAGCCGCCCGAGCGCGAGGCGCAGGCGATCCCGGGAGCTCACCCGATCCCCCGCGGCCTGCTCGAGTTCCAGGTCCAGGAGCTCTGCCCCGATGCGGAGCGGCCCATCCTGGTGCACTGCGCGAGTGGAGGGCGGGCCCTGTGTGCGGCTCGCACTCTGCGCGAGATGGGCTACTCCCGAGTGACGGCCATCGATGGACCGATCGCGGACCTCGCCGCTGCGCTGGCCAGGCCCGCGGAGCCCCGGTCCCAGGAAGGAGACACCCGATGACGGGGAACGGATGTCGCACTCTCGTTCGAGGGCTTCCGGCTCTCGCCCTGGCGAGCGTCTGGATTCTCGGGGTCGCTGCGTGCGGCGCGAAGACCGGCGCGTCCGAGGTCACCGACATCCCGGCGCAGCGGGTTCTCGAGGTCTCGCGGGGCGAGAAGGCTCCGCTCCTGCTCGACGTCCGGACGCCCGAGGAGTACGCGAGCGGCCACGTGCCCGGTGCCATCAACATTCCCCACAGCGAGGTCCAGTCGCGCCTCGCGGAGATCGAGCCCTATCGGGAGCGCGAGGTGATCGTCTACTGCGAGCTCGGGGGGCGGGCTTCGATCGCCGCGGGCATCCTGCGGGCCGCTGGATTCGAGCACGTCGAGCACATGCAGGGCGACATGTCCGGCTGGAGGGAGCAGAACCTGCCCGTCGAGCGCTGACACGAGCCGCGCCGTGCGGCGTAGCCGCTAGCCGAGGAGGCCGAGCAGTACGCCGGCCGCCACCGCGGAGCCGATCACGCCCGCCACGTTCGGCCCCATCGCGTGCATCAACACGAAGTTCGTCGGGTCCTCACGGTGCGCTACCGTTCCCGCGACGCGCGCGGCCATCGGGACCGCAGACACGCCCGCAGCGCCGATGATCGGGTTGACCGGGTCGCGGGAGACCCGGTTCATGAGCTTCGCGAAGAGCACGCCCGAGGCCGTTGCCACGGCGAAGGCGACCATCCCCAGCGCGAAGATCTTGAGCGACTGGGTCGTGAGAAAGCGCTCGGCGGTGGCTCCGGAGCCGACGCAGATTCCCAGCAGGATGGTGACCGAGTCGATGAACGCGGTCTTTGCGGTGTCGGCGAGACGGTCGGTGACCCCGGACTCCTTCAGGAGGTTCCCGAAGAAGAGCATTCCCAGCAACGTCGTGGCCTTGGGCGCGAAGAGGGTGCAGACCAGGAATGCGACGACGGGGAACAAGATGAGCTCGCGCCGCGAGACCTGTCGGGGTGGCTTCATCCGGATCCGTCGCTCGCGGCGCGTCGTCAGCGCACGAATGATCGGAGGCTGGATGATGGGGACGAGGGCCATGTAGCTGTAGGCGGCGACGGCGACCGCCGCGAGCAGCTCAGGGGCCAGCGCGGCCGTGATGAAGATCGTGGTGGGACCATCGGCTCCCCCGATGATCCCGATCGCGCCCGCCTGGGGCGGGGTGAATCCCAGGTAGAGGGCTCCCCAGTAGGTCGCGAAGATGCCGACCTGGGCGGCGGCCCCGAGCAGGATCAGTCGAGGCTGCGAGAGCATCGCCGAGAAGTCGGTCATCGCGCCCAGGCCCAGGAAGATCAACGCGGGATAGATCTCGTGCTGGACCCCAAAGTAGAGGAAGTGCATCACTCCCTCGGTGGCCGGGGACGCTCCCCCGTCGGGGATGTTGCCCATGATCACCCCGAAGCCGATTGGAACCAGCAGCAGCGGCTCGAAGCGATTGCGGATGCCGAGCGTGACGAGGATCAGCCCGACCCCCATCATCGCCAGGTTGAGCAGGGCCGCCGGGTCGCGCAGGAAGTGCACGAATCCGGTCGTCGCCAGGAAGTCTTCGATGCCCTCGGGCATGGGCGGGCAGGCTACTCGATCACCATGATGGTCTGGCCCGTATTCACCTCCGAGCCCTCGCTCACCGCGATCTCCTTCACTGTGCCGCTGACCGGCGACGGAACATTGTTCTCCATCTTCATGGCTTCGAGAACCAGGACGACCTGGTGGACACGAACCACGTCTCCGACCTTCACCTTGAGGGAGAGGATCTTCCCCGGGATCGGGGCCACGACGGTGCCGCTGCCGGCGCTCGCGGGAGTCGACGCCGCCGGGGCCGGCGCTGCGGGTACCGGAGCCTGCGGAGGCGATGCCGTCGGGGGGGCCGGCGTGGCGAGGGCCGGCGCGCCTGCGGACTCGACCTCGAAGGTTTCGCCGTCGACCGTGACGAGCGCCCGGCCGCCTGGCTGGTCGACGACTGTGACGCTGTACTCGTGTCCGTCGGTCCTGATCGTGTACGTCGCCATGGCTTCGAGCGCTACCGCTGGAAGCGAGCCAGCTGGCGCAGGCGACCTGCGCTGGACCAGAGCGAGAAGGCGCCGTGCGCGCGGCGTACCGGAACCCGACGCCGCAGGTGGGCCGCGAAGGCGGCCGCTGCGACCGCGCGGAGATCCCCGTCGGTGGCGACGTCGAGGCTCGACGCGGGCGTTCGCGGAGCCGGGACCTCCGGCGCGCCGGCCTGGCTGCGAGCGACCATCCGGCCCGTCATCGACACGGCGCCGACGAGCACGACCAGGGCCATGAAGACGGTCACGATTCCAATCGTGCTCACGGAGAGGCCGCTGGTGAGGGAGACGTCCATCCGGATCTGCCTTTCGTTCGAGGATCGCGAATCCAGGGCGGCCCATTATGGCGAATCTTCCCGGAATCCGCGCGCGTCCAGGACGGCGGCTCGGCGCTCCGCTGGGGCATGGAACCGCCCAGCTCCGCGCGAGCCGGCCGGGGTGGATTCGCGGGCTCCCGCCTACCTTCCCCTGCGCGGGTCCGCGAAGGGGAACGTCCGCTGGGCCTGGTGCGTCCGCCCGCCGGGGGTGTCCGGGGGCGCAGTGTTCAGGGCGGATGCGCGCCGCGAGCCGAACATCCGGCGTTCGGGAACGAAGTCGTCCGAAGGCCCGTTCCTGGAGAACTGGGGCTTGCAGCCACAGCTGCAGCGGTCGCTGCCCCTGCAGGCGCCGCAGCAGAACCAGCCTCCGTCCCCCTTCGTGGCACGGAAGCCCAGCCTGCAGCCGCAGCGTGTGCAGGTACCGCTGACCGGCGCCCGGCTCTCGCTCTGCTCGCGCATGGACCGATTCAATCGGCCATCGGCTGCGATTCCACAAGACCCGCGGAATCGGCGACTCCGGGCCAGACCTCGAGGTCCAACCGGTCGGCGAAGCGCACGTGGACGGGCACCGGCTCTGCGTTCGGGGGGGCGACCCGTATGCATCCGATTCGCTCGCCCGGCAGGCGCAGCTGCAGGGCCACGGCCCCGCCGGCTTGCGTCCTGAGGCGCGCGGTCTCGAACGACCCTCCCGACGCGTGGAGGGTCGAACCGACGACATGCGCGGCTCCCTCGGCCAGGGTGAGCCTGAGCCAGCGGGCTCCGTGGCCGGGAATCTTGTCGGTCTCGAAGCGGGTCGCATGCGACCCGAGGTCGCGGTCTGCGAGCAGATCGTAGACGTGGACCGGCTTCGCGAAGCCATGGTCCAGCGGGTCGAAGCGGGCCGCGCAGGGGCGCGCCTCGTAGTTGATCCGTAGAACCAGGACGGCGCCGTCCGGGAAGCGCATCGAGAGCTCGCTGGGAGCTCCGTCGCTCCAGCGCGAGATCTCGGGCGTGCGTCGCAGGGGAGGCAAGAGCCTCTTCAGCAGCGCTGCGCGGGCGGGCGGGACGCGCGTCAGGTCGTCGGAAGCCACCACCAGACCTCCCGACATCGCCACCGCAGCGGCGAGCGCCTGGACCTCGTCGAGCGACAGGCGGGTGTCCGAGTCACGAAGCAGGATGCAGTCGGGGTCGTTGAGCCAGAGCCGCTGGTGCAAGGCGCTGCGAGCGAGCACGTTGCGAATGCTGTTCACCGCCGCGGGTGCGGCATGCATGCCCAGCAGGGCGTCTCCGATCCGGGAGCTCCACTTGGGTGCGACGTCGGGGCCGATCCGCATGCCGTCGACGAGGCCGATCGACGGCCCGAGAGGGGCTCCGCAGCCGAGCAGGAACGCCTGGCGGCCCGCCGCCTCGCGAATCGTCGCGAGGGCGAGGCGATAGGCCTCTCCGGTCCGAAGCGTAGGATCGTAGCGGCCGCCCCGGAGCGCCCCGGCAAAGAGGAAATCGAGCTTCAGATAGTCGTATCCCATCCCGACGACGTCGCGGATCAGCCGGTCCAGCCACCGCAGCATGCCGGGATGCGTGGGGTCGAGGGCATGCATCCAGCGCCCCGGCCAGCTGGGATGCGCCAGCGCGTAGATGGGCTTTCCGCTCGGATCGCGGAGCAGCCAGTCGGGATGCTCTCGCGCGAGACGCGAGGAGCGCGATGCCAGAAAGGGGGCGAGCCAGAGTCCCGCGCGGAAGCCAGCGTCCCGGATCTCGTCCGCGAGGGGCGCGACGCCCTCGGGGAAGCTCTCGTGGGGCTCCAGCCAGTCGCCGACCTGGGACTGGAACCCATCGTCGATCTGAACGGTCTCGAGCATGCCGCGGTAGGGGCGCAGACGGTCGAGCTCGGCGCGCACGTCCTCGGCGCGGACGCTCGTGAAGTACTGGTACCACGAGCACCAGCCGCTGCCCACCGCCTGCGGCACGCGGGCGTTCATCTCCCGGCCCGCTCGCTCGGCCCAGCGGGCCATCCCGTCGGACCCGTCCGCATCGAGCCCCAGCCACAGCCTCTCGGCGCGCAGGCTCTCTCCGGGAGCGACGGGAAGTCCCTCGGCCACGCAGCGGGCGTAGAGGCGGCGTGCGGTCTCGGCATGCTCGAGCGCCACATGTCCGAGCATCCGGGAGTGGGTCAGGAAGCCGAGCGTGACTCCCGGCTCGCCCGGCGCCGCGAGCGAGGCCTGCCAGTCCGAGACGTGAAGCCCACGCCGGGCCGCGGGAGTCCAGGGGCCGAAGTGCATGCGGCCCACGACGCCCGGGCGAGGCCGGGCATCGCGCTCGTGCAGGGTCAGGCGGCCAGCCGGCGACCAGGACTGGTACCCCATGCGGTAGAAGCGCAGGCTCCGGGCGTCGCCCGGGAGCTCGAGCCGGCCTCCGTCGTCCTGGCTCGAGCAGAGGGGGTCCAGCGCCTCGATCTCGAGGGGCGCATCGCCGCGGTTCTCGATGGCCAGCTCGAGGATCAGCCCGGGCCAGTCGTCGGCGACCTCGAGGTCCAGGAGAAGGTTCAACCCGCCTCCGCAGGTCGCGCGAAGGTGGACTCGCGTCGCCACGCCGAGGCGGGTCCGGATCTCCCCCACGCCATCGAGCAGCGACGCTCGCGCGTAGTGCGAGCGTCCGTCGATGAGCACGCTCGGCCTGCAGCCCCCCAGCCGCAGCCTTCCGTCGAGCGAGGTGACGTCGAAGCGCAGCGTGGCCCGGTCGATCTCGATGCGCAGCTGCGGCGTACGGACCCGGAGCCGCCCTGCGTCTCGCTGCACCTGGACCGTCACGCGCTGTCTTATACTAGACGGCGTGAAGGTCTACACGCGCGGGGGGGACCGAGGTGAGACCTCTCTCTTCGGGGGCGAGCGGGTCCGCAAGGATGCGCTCCGCGTCGAGGCCTACGGGGCGGTCGACGAGCTCAACGCGCTGCTCGGTCAGGCCGCGAGCGAGATCTCGGACGAGGATCTCCAGAGCATCCTCTGCGAGCTCCAGCGGCGTCTCTTCGACCTGGGCTCACGGCTCGCCGTCTCCCAGGCACGCACCGACAAGGCCGAGGCGCTTCCCGACGTCGAGGATGCCGACGTCGAGCGCATGGAGCACTGGATCGACTCCCTCGAGAGCGAGCTCACGCCCCTGCGCCACTTCGTGCTGCCCGGAGGGACCCGTGCAGCGGCGGCCCTCCACGTGGCGCGGACCGTCGCACGCCGGGCGGAGCGGCGCGTCGTGGGGCTCGCTTCCCGGGAGTCCGTCCCCGGGGTGGCGATCGGCTACCTGAACCGACTCTCGGATCTGCTCTTCGTGATGGCTCGGGTGGCCAACGCCCGCGCGGACATCGAAGAGCCGCTCTGGTCCGGCCGCCGCCGATGACGCAGGCACGGGAGCTCGCGGAGCTGCTGATCGAGCACGGCGCCATCGAGATCCGGCCCGATCCCGCCGACTGGTTCACCTGGGCGTCGGGAAGGCGCGCCCCTGTCTACTGCGACAACCGCCGCATGCTCTCGTTTCCGTCTGCGCGCGCCCGCATCGCGGAGGCCCTCTCCCGCGCGGTGCGCCGGGAGTTCGAGGGGGTCGAGATGATCGCCGGGACGGCGACCGCCGGGATCGCATGGGCCGCCCTCGTGGCCGAGCGGCTCGACCTGCCGATGGTCTACGTGCGCGGTGAGGCGAAGGGTCATGGCCGCCACAAGCGCGTCGAAGGGCGGTCCCTCGAGGGAGAGACGCTGATCGTGCTCGAAGATCTGCTCTCGTTTGGCGGCAGCGCCCTCTCGGCGGCCCGCGCCCTGCAGGAGGAAGGAGGCAAGGTCGCAGGCGTGCAGGCGATCGTCAGCTGGGGGTTCGCGGAGGCCGAGCAGCGCCTCTCCGAGGCGGGGCTGCGGAGCCGCGCGTTGGTCGGCTACCCGGAGATCCTCGACACGCTTCGCCTCAGTCCGGAGCAGACTCGAGTCCTGCTCGACTGGCGAGCGTCGTGAACGCGTCGAGGGCCGAGCCCGGAGTCTCCCGCACGATCTGCTCCGCGGAGGCACGGCCTCCGAGCGTCTCGAACCCAAAGCTCCCGTAGCGCCGCTCGAAGAGCTCGAGCGCCCAGGCGACGCGGCTCCGCGCGCGCCGCGCCTCGAGCTCTCCCGAGCGGTCGAGGCCGGCCCGGTGGCGCGCCAGGGTCTCGCAGATCTCGGCGACTCCAGCCCCCGTCTGTGCGCTGGCCCCGATCACGGGGGGCTCCCAGTCGGGCTGTCGTCGCGGGAGGGCCGCGAGGACCCGAAGCAGCTCGCTGCGGGTCTGCTCCGCGGGAGCACCGAGATCCCACTTGTGCACGATCAGCAGATCGGGAATCTCGAGGATTCCCGCCTTCATGAACTGTAGCGCGTCGCCAGAGCCGGGCTGGAGGACGAGGGCAACGCTATCGGCGACGTTCTCGACGTCGATCTCGGACT
>JBHHYV010000126.1:0-9418 GCA_046757685.1 Myxococcota bacterium | reverse complement strand
CTCCACTCGGATCGGTCGCAAATAGCAATTCGCGAGCCTGACCCCACCCCGACTCGAATTTCCTCTTGTCAAATTTTTCTTGACAAAAAATGTCTATATCCTATACTTGTTTATGGAATTGCCCCGAACCTGAACTGTACCCCTTGTGGGTCGCGTGCCGAGAGGCTAGGGTTCGGGGCTCTTATTTTTCGGCCAAAACTGCACGTAGATCTCGCGGTGGGCGATCTTACGCCGAAAATCCTGCTGACCCTTTCGGCGTTTCCTTTTGAACGACCTGGCCACCGCACCACAGACCATGTCCGCAAGTTGAATCAGGTTATTGCGCCGAGAGTCCTGGACCTTCACCTTCCTGATCCTGCCTCTGTCATCCTGACCTTTCACTTTTCGGCTCAAATAGGTCTTGAGCTGCCGCTTGAACTGGCGGCTTCCTGAGCCATCGAAGACAACAATTGCATCGACAAGATGCTGTTTCGCGTTCTCAAAAACCAAACTGGCGGCATACTTATAGAAGGACTCCTTGAACTTGAAGCCAGGTCCGTAGAGCTTGGTCTTGTTGATCACGACGGAGAAGTAGAAGAAGTTGTAAGGGACAATCGCCTCAAAAAAAGCCGCCTTGATCCGCTCGGGTGTTTCGGTGAAGTGGAACTCAAAATCCGGCTTTAATCCGAGTTCCCGGCGGAGGAGCCTGATTCGATCATCGGCAGCCTCGGCCTCATCGTGATCCTCAAAGAGAACCAGCGTCACGATGAAATAGAGACTCGATCCTTTGTGTAGCTTGAGGCCGGTATCGCCTGCCTCGTCCACAAATACCAGCAAGCTTCGTCCCCTGGAGTACGGTTACCCGTTTATGAGGCCCTCAGCCGTTCCGAGAGTAGAAGGACGACCGGTGCGAAGCGGTACTGTTATCCTGTCAGCGCAGGGCGGCCCAGTCGAGGGCAAGAAGTTGGGCCTGCTCCAGGAACGTCTGGGTGGTCTTCTCCTGCTTGTCCGGAGCGTAAGAAATTCGACAACGACCCCTCTTTCCCTTTCCCACGATATGTCTCTTTATCCTGTGGCCAACCGTTGGGCAACGTAGTTGCCTCTCCAGTTGTATACGACCTGAATCGTCTCTTTTTGCTCTTCCATTCGTGCTTGCCACTCTTCCGCGATTTGCGGTCTAATCCGCCTAGCCTCCGCAATAGCGGTCTCCTTTGTAATGCCGTTCAACTTAAGGTCCTGCGCTGTTACCACGAAATACAGGCCAATCTTAGGAACACCCTCCGCAGAATAGATCGAGGCCTCGGCCACTATGTACGTGTCCACCATACCGGGACAGTGGCGTATTCTTTCTGGCTCATAATCTGTGTAGTGGAATTCCACCTCGGGTCGCCTTTCAGATAACGTTGATGTGTCAAGTCCTCTCCTGTGCCATGCTGATGTACCGCAGCTGTCCGTTAAAGCACCTGAACCCACTCGGCGATGACACGAACCTCATCCTCCGAGTCGGGGGTGAGGACGATCGGTTCATACTCAGGGTTGAGAGGGGAAAGTGTGACTTTGGTGTGGCGCCAGGTACCGTCGGGGTTGGTAACCTTTTCAGATGAGTAGCGTTTGACGGTGAAACTGCCGCCGGTTTCGGGGTCGTGGATATCATGGTGCTGGACAAGCAGGATCTTCCCTTGTCGGGAACCTTCGACCGGCGCCCGGAAAAGGCAGTAGCTGCCGTCGGCAATCTTCGGCTCCATCGAGTGGCCGACCACGTGAGCGACGAACATTCCCCCACGTAGCCGATGCTTCGAGTCGATCTCGACCCATTCCCATTTGTCGTCCTCGAGGTGCTGCGGGTCGCTGAAGGCGCCGGCCGCGGCCTCGAGCGGGACCAGCGGCACGCAGGTAACGTACCGATCCTCGCGGCGGGGCTGGACGATGCGCGGTCTGAAACGCACGACCGGCGCGGTATCGCTCTTCGCGTCGGCAGTCCGGAACGCGTCGGGCCAGCCGCCGTGGGCTTGGATGACCCCATCGATCTCCTGCATGATGCGGATCGTCTCGTTGAGGGCGACGACGATCTTCTCGTAGTGGGCGATGTCCTCGTCCGTCAGCACACGGCCGCCGCTGGGGTTCTTGCCGCCAGTTGCCCGGCGATCCTTAAGCCACTTTTCGCAAACCTGGTAGCCGCCGACATGGAAGTCCCACACTTCCTTGGGTACACCACGGAAACCGCACGTCTGCGCCTTGTCAAGCCACACGGTGTCTCGCGACCAAGAGACCTTTTCGACCGCTGGATTCCGGCTGCCGACAAACCGGGTGAGCTGATTTTCGAGCCTGGGCGATTCCATGAGGTGTAGTAACACGAGTTCGCCGCCAAGGCGGGTCACTTCTCGCAATAGGCGCTTGTTGGAACTGAGTAAGACGAGAGGAAACCCTTGGGCAAGCGCGGCTCGGTATCGGCGACGATACTCAGGCGAATGGAACAGTCCGAAAAACCAAAACAGCACATCTTCGGGTCCGCTCGTGGTTTCAAAGTCTCCTCGTCCGGTTGGAACAAAGCGGGTTCCCGTGACTGTCGTCCATTCGTTGACGAAATCTTGCGTGAGATTATGTACCCGTTCGGCCTTGCCCCTCATAAGGCTTTCGTACCGATACAGAGGCAAAAAGGTCGTTCCACGGTCGTGGGTGCCAGCCTTCATTTCGACCATCAATCTAGAAACATTAACACTGAATCTTTCTGGGGTGGTCCAGGTGCTTGATGCAACGAGCCCGATGTTCGGGCCAGCGACGATGTGTTCCATCGTCGGCAACGACCGGCTGGCCACGACATCTTCGTGGTAGAAGATCCGCCGAATGTCGAAAGGGCGATATAGAAGCGAATGTATGTGTTTCCGATAATGTTTATCAGAGACCAATTTGGGCTGGAACTTACGTACTGCTTCGAGCAGTGAGTCGTCATCGAATCCAATCACGACTGTGTCGCGATTAGTCTTAATACCTGCGCCGAACCGCACAAAAGTCGAGTCCAGCCGCCGCAATGTATCTCCGCTCGCAGCATCTTGTGGCAAAAAGCTACAATTCTCAGAATCTGGTTGAACCGGCTTCCATTCCGTGGAGCCAACTGTTTGCGATGCAAGAGCCGCATACTTCCCAGTCCGCCGCCCCAACAAGTCGCAGTAGCTGATGGTCTGACTGCCGCCAGGCATTGAGCGAACGTAAACATGGATGGCCACTGACTGTGCAATGTCAAAAATGTTCTCATCGTCCTCTACACCCACAATGATTTCATTCACGCCCCCATGCAGATTCATTTCAAAAATCGTGCTAAACCAGTGAGCTATGTGCTCCCGCAAACCCCGCAGTGAAGCGGATGCGAGCATCGTCGCATTCGTTATATAACTAAGCACACCGATATTGGCGGCTTGAATCTGGTCTTCGCCGATTGAGATAAACTTTACAAAGTCGTCTTGGATATTTCGCTCGAACTGGAGCTGATTTCTCTCGCGAATCGCATTGCCAGCAAAGTTGCGATACTTGTCGACGATTCGCCGTGCCTGAGGTGAAAGGTTCGCAGAGTAGTTGGCATATGGCGGATTGCCGATGACAGACGTGAAGCACTGCTTGCGCTTAATCTCGTTGACCGCCTCCGCCTCATGCGCGAGCGCGGGGATTGCGAACTCGAGCGTCCCCGAGAAGTCGTGCGCCGGCTCCAGCGCGTTAGTCAGGTAGATGCGCGCCCTTTCGTCGCTGCCGAAGAGGTAGCCGGTCTCGTAGAGCTTGAGCCCGATTTTCAGATGCGCGATGGCGTAGGGTGCCATCAACAGCTCGTAGCCGTGCAGGCGCGGCAGGAGATACTTCGGCACGTATTCGTTCCAAAGCGCCCGGACCTTCCTCTCACCGTGACCGTGCGTCTTCCACTTTTCGACCATTCGCTTATGAATGAGGTCGATGACCTCGACGAGGAACGTACCCGTTCCAGTGGCGGGGTCGAGGATCTGGACGAAGGCTTGGTCGGGGGAGACGCCCTCGGGGATCTTGAGGTCCTTGTGACGGCTGGCCATCTGGCCCCAGGTGGTGGTGTCGGCGAGTCCATCTTCGAGGCCGAACTCGGTGCGCAGGAGCCCGTCCACCGAACGCACGATGTAGGAGACCACCGGGCGCGGAGTGTAGAAGATGCCGCGCTGCACCTTCTGCTTCTTGTCGTAGGCGGCGAGGAAGTGTTCGTAGAAGTGGATGACCGGGTCTTCCTGGGGGTTCCGGTCGCCGAAGTCGCGGACGACGGCCTCCATATTGGCGTCGTCGAGCAGCTCCACCACTTCGGAGACGCCCAGCTCGTCGAAGTCTATTCCCGGCCCGCCGGCCTTGCCGCGGCGGCCGCCCACGCGAAGGAAGGTCTCCATCAGCTCCTTGAGGAAAGGGTTTGTCCGCATGTGGGCGGCAAAGTCGTCGACCGTCTTCTTCCGCGGGTCGGCGATGCGCGCCGAAAGGAGCCCATACGCGATGGTCTGGGCGTACATGTCGGCGAAGCCGGCGGCGTCGAGGTCGTGGACCAGGGCCTCCTGGAACGCCTTCATGAGCTTCGTGAGCGGGCCGGTCTCGGTCTCGATGGCGAGGGCGCTCTTGATGCGGTCACGGATGTCGCGACCCAGATCGGCCAGACGGAGGGAGAGGTCTCGCGCGGTGGCGACGACCTCGCGGTGGCGCAGGGTGAAGGCGGCACGCCATCGCTCGCGCCAGGCGCCGGCGTCCGCGTCATCGTCAGGCCAGGCGAGGTCGTGGGTCAGCTTCTCGGCCACGTCGTCGAGATGGAGCGGTGTGTCGAGGTTGTCCCAGCCCAGCACTTTGAGGGTCGGCAGGTCGTGGCCGTCACGGGCCTTGGAGAAGTGGGCGAAGGTGATGCGGCGCTCGTCGCCCTCGCCGTAGTTGGAGACGAAGAGCAGGTCGTCGGCGGCCCACGCCTGGCGCTCGGCCTTGTTGGCGGAGGCGCGCTTCTTGAGCGCCACCTGGCTGAGGATGCGGCGCATGGCCACCACCGGCAGGTGCTTCGGCTCGAACTTGACAAAGAAGATGCCCCATGGCTGGTTAGGCGAGAGGGGACGCAGGCGTTTGATCTCCTGAATCTTGGCCGCGTTCTTCGCGTCGATGCCGAGCTCCTCGGGGGTGTAGTCGAAGGTCAGGTCCTCGAAGTCCTCGGAGTCGATCGGCCAGTCCATTTCGTCGCGCAGGTAGGCCACGAGCTGGCGGAAGGTCCGAATCTCTCTCAGCCGGCTGCGGTGGTCGGTCGCCATCGGGTCAGTCCTCGTTCAGTTCCATCCAGCAGCGGAGCCAGGGCTTGACACCCACCGGGGCGTCCACGCGCTTGAGGTACGTGTTCTTGATGTGCTTCTCGATCTTCTTGCGGACGTCGAGCAGTGTTTCTTCCTTCGTTGTACAGCGGCGCGGCGTCTCGGGCTTCGAGCGGATGCTCTCAACGATCTCGCCCGGCTCTTCGAGGATCGTCTCGCGGTCGAGGTCGTAGAGATACCAGCGGGTGGTCCCGGCCTCCTCGGTAAATTCGTTCTTCTCCTTGTCGAGGGCCGGCAGCCCGTAGCAGAAGAAGACGCCTCGCGCGCCCTTAGCGAGCTTCTTGCGGCCGCTGAAGATAGCACCGGGGAAGGCCCGCAGCCGGGCCTCCAACTCCGGGTCGGCCTGTAGCAGTGCCTGGTACTCGAGGTGTATATCCTCGACCGCCGTGCGCGTGCCCTCGTAGGCGTGGTTGAACTCCTTGAGCGCTTCGTAGTCGTCCTCGGGCGTGAGGAGCTTCCTGCCCTCGATGCCAAGGGTCTTAGAGATGAGGAGCGTCTTCTGCGTGACCCGGGTGTAGAGGCTCAAAATCTCGTTCAGCTCGTCCGGCGGCAGGAAGTTCCAGAACCAGACCTTGCCGCGTGAGTCCGCAACTTCGGGATGATCCCGCTTGAGGCGCTCCTCGATCTCCGGGTTCAACCGCCGGTCCACCCGGCCGATCCGCTGCATCAGGCGCACCGGGTTCCAGTGGATGTCGTAGTTGATCACCCGGGAAGCATCCTGAAGGTTCAGCCCTTCCGAGAGCACGTCCGTCGAGATCAGGATCCGAATCTCCTGCTTGCCCCGGGCGGCAAGAGCGGCTGGCGCGAGGCCGTTATAGTAGGGGGAGAACCGCTGAATGATGTCCGCGCGGCTGCCCTTAGTCCCACTGTCCACCTGCGTGACACCCTCGATGCCGGCGTCCACGAGCTGCCGGTGGAGGTAGCGGGCGCTGTCGGCGAACTCGGTAAAGATGAGCACCTTTTGGCCTGCCACGGCCTTCGACCGGAGCAGTCGAAGGAGCTTCTGGAGCTTGTCGTCGTGTTTCGGCTCGAACTTTCTGGTTTCCTCAAGGAACTTGACCAGCTGGTCAAGATCGATGAAAGTCTCCTGCAACATCTCTGAGACGTCATACTCCTTGCGGTCGAGCTTCTCCACTGCCTCCATCAGCTCGGGCGGCACCACGTCCTCGTCAGCCTCCTCCTCGTCGTCCCCCCAGAAGTCGCGCTGGCGCTGGGTCGCGTAATCGAGGATCTCGGCGTTCTGACTCTTCCAACGCTCAAGCCGCTTCCTCTCGGCGTCGGTCTCGCTGTGCACTTCAAGGAACTCAAGGAGCTTCTTCATCAGCCGATCGCAGGAGATCTCGAAGGCGGCCACGGAGCTCTCGAACCGCTTGAGGAACTGTGTTCGGATCAGCCCGACGACCTGCTTTTGGCGGTTCTCCTCGAAGGGGTCTATTGTCTCGTCGTCGCCCTTGTACCAGGCCAGGGGGTAGTAAATCGGCAGAGTGAAGAGCGGCCCCTGCTTCCGGAAGGCCCCCTCGAACATATCCAGTAGCCGGCCGTAGGTCTTCCGGATCGAGTACTCCGCCACCTGCGGTGCCTTCCGCTCTGGGAACGCGGCCGCGTTTCCCGTCTCCCGGATTTGGCTCGCCCGCGCGTAGGCGCGGCTTCGCTGGACGACGAGTTGCCGGAAGAGCTCGTCGGTGGCCAGGATCTCCTGCACGTCTGTCATGTGCTCGGCGAGATCGACGGCGTCTCCGCCCACTCGGCTCCGCAGCGTCCTCTCGAGGTTGTTGAAGTGGGCGCGGAAGTTGTTTACGCCGAGTGTACGCGCAAAGTAGGCCTCGTCCCGTCGGGTAAATAGCTCGGCCATGTGCCGAAAGTCGGCCAACCGGTTGTTAATCGGCGTCGCGGTTAGCAGGAAAACTGTCTTGGGGCGTACCGATGGTTCGAGCAGGTCGTAGAATCGATAGTAGCGCGAGGGTTCCTTGCCATCCTCGCCGCCCCTGGGGCCCGGGTTCCGGAAGTGGTGCGCCTCGTCGACTACCACGGCGTCCGCCAGCTCCGCGATACGGCGAAAGCGATCGGGGAAGTCGGCCTTGCGGCTGAGATCGGTGTGATTGAACACCGCCAGGTTGCTGAAATCGGCGTTGCCGCCGACGCCACCGATGTGCGGCAAATACTGCCGGATGTGCGGCTCCCAGACGCCCTCAGTGGTGGCCTTCGGCGCGAAAAGGACGACACGCTTGCCCTCGTGCATCACCAGTCGCTCGATCAGCATGAGCCCCACGAAGGTTTTCCCCAAGCCTACGCTATCACACAGAAACGCTCCGCCATGCTGGCGAGCGATCTTCATCAGGTTCCAATAGGCCTCCTTCTGATAACGGTCGAGGAGCGGGAACATCCGGGATCGGGTTTCGTCCCACTCCGTGGCCGTCAGCTCGTGACCGCGGAAGAACTCCTGGAGTGCCTTGGCGTACACGTCAAAGGGGGAGAAAAGGTGCGTGTGGCGCGCGATCGTGTCGACGACCGCGTCGGTCACCTCGCTCGCCTCGTTCCAGTGCGCCTCGAACCACTCCTGGAGCTGGGCCACCTCACGAGCGCTCTGGATCTGGACGTTCAACTCGACGTTCTTGGTCAGACCGGGCCGAGTGAAGTTACTAGACCCCACCAGGGCCTGCGCACCGACCACCTCCAGCTTGGCGTGGGTGATGTAGGCCTTGGCGTGGAACTTCTCCTTGTCGTAGACCCGACATTCGATCTGGCCCGACCGGAGAGCGTTGAGAATCGCCGGAACGCCGCGGAGGAAGGGGTTCGCCTCCTTCTCGTCCTCGATGCTCCCGTCAAGCTCCTGCGTGGCTGTGGTTCGAACCGCCTCAAACAGGGCCTTGCGCGTGCGGTGGGTCGTCTCCGCGCCCATCAGGATCCTGATCTTCTCGAGCGTCTGCCACTTTCCGTCAAGCGCTAAGAGGGAACCGATCTCGAAGAAACCAGTCGCGACGTCGAATGCCCGCGCGATGCTGGACCATTCCTCCAGGTAGCGGAGTCCGGTCCATCCCGAGACGCTGTTGTCGACGATGAAGAGATCGCGTCCTTTCGAGTGAGCGGTCATCTTTGAGTTCCTCCCATGAAATTGCCCATGCAGAGGTGGTTCGAGGTCATGGAGCCGTGGGCGAGGGGGGTGGATCAGGGTCTGGATCAGGGTCAGGGTTGAATACGTGAATCAAGCATTACACCAGACCTTTGTAGCCGACCCCTGCCAGTGAAAACGAAAGGCACAGAGGGTCCATAGGACCCTACCGGTGCTCCAATGCTGTCAAGTCCTTCTCTCTTCACACCGAACTTCCTACCCACAAGTGGACCAGATTCTATCCTGCGATGCGAGTCTGGTGAACAAATACGCATGGTTAGCGGCCCTGTCTATAAACAAAAAGCACCGGGGAGCGTCAGATGGCCTCCCGGTGCCCCCAATCGGCGAGTCATACAGCTTTGAAATCAGCAACTAAGGTATCTGAGAGTTTATTCTTTTTGCGCGGGTTTGTCAACGTCGCGTGGGGGGGTCGTGCTCGGAGAGTATGCTGGGGGTTAGGGACTGGCGAAGGAGCCAAGGAAGAACCCGGGGGTGATTTTCAGCGATCGGCCTGAGGACTTCCGTGCTTACGGCTGACAGCCGACTGCTAACGGCTCCTCGTGCCGACGTGCGACTGCCGCGACGTGGATACCTCTAGTCGCGGGATGAGCGACCAGTCAAATTGGTGGCAGCGACCGGGGCCTAAGCGAGTAACAAGTCGACGACATTCCTCGATTCGCTCGAGGAACCTCTTCAGCTCCACCTGACAATATCGCGGGGCGTGCGGTGCAACTTTGGCCCACCCGTTCCGGAACATGCTCGTGGCGCCCCGGTAGTTATTCCGTTGAATGTGGTAGAAGGCGACACCGAGTTGGATGAGACCCTGCAGAAACCGCCGCTCAGGCCCCTGCCACTCCATCCAGATCTCCTCCAGGATCTCATGAAACTCGAAGAAGAGGTGATGCTTCCAGAGGCGCGCTGCTTGCTGAAGCACGCCCGGAAGGCCTGGGGCATAAGTCCGCCGGTGCAGGTCTCGGAGAAACACCCAATAGGC
>JBHHYV010000125.1:0-9490 GCA_046757685.1 Myxococcota bacterium | reverse complement strand
CCACTTGAGGAGACCCTCGGAGTCGGCCAGCGCCGCGACTCGATCCACCTCGGCCCTCGACTCGACGGCGAACCCCAGGTGGTCCATGGCCGCGGGCTCGCGAACCGGCTCGCTGGGCATCGGGAGCAGGACGATCACGAACTCCGGGTTCTCGGCCCGGTCCGAGAGCCAGACGACGCGGAACCCGCCATCCTCTCGCGCGTGCGCGATCTCGAGGCCCGCGTAGCGCCGGTAGAAGTCGATCGAGCGGTCGATCGAGGGCGTGCGCACGGCCACGTGGGTCATCCGGGCGGGCTTCATGCGGAAGGCTCCGGATCCTCGACGTCCAGCGTCCGAAGCAGGGGCCGGATGGGGGGCTGACCGTCGTGCCTCCACGCCAGGGGCGGGGCCTGCATCCGGCCGAGCGGGCACAGCCGCGAGCCCCCCGCGTGCAGCACCTGCCGTCCAAGCGCGGACCGGCGCTCTCCCCAGCCAGCCTGCCCGACACACGCTAGGTGGGGGCGCAGGCCCGAGAGCCAGCTGCCTACCTCGTCCAGGTCCCGGACCGGGACCAAGGGAATCACGCGCAGGGATCCGGGAATGGGCGGAGAGCTCTCGAAGCGCGACAGGACCACCGTCCACCCCAGGGTTCCCCGGGAGGCCCAGACCTGCGCATCCGCCCGCATTGCCAGAGCCTTGCGAAGCTCGTGCAGCTTGGCCTGCTCGGCGGCGGTCCAGCTGCCGCAGGGCAGCTCGCGCTCCAGCTGCTGCAGCGCGCTCGACAGGCACTCTGCGACCTGCTGGGCCCGGCCTGCGGGCCGATCCTCGATGAACCCGAATGCGGGGGACAGGCAACCCCGCCCGTCGTAGAGCGCCACCTCCAGCGCCAGCGCGCGCACCGCGGGATCGATCTCGGCCTCGGCGCCGAGGGCCGCGGCGGAGAGCTTGTGTCCGTAGCCCATGAAGGGCAGCGACACCGGGACGACCGCCCGCAGCTCGGCCACCGTCTCGTCGCGCCCGTACACGACCACCGCGTCCGAGTCCGTGAGCGCCCTCGGATCGTCTCCGACCGCGACCGCACGCGCCAGCTCCGAATCCACCGCGCGCAGCGAGTCCGCGAGCAGGCGAGGGCTCACCGGATCGGCACTCGACGGCTTGACGTAGATCGCCGAGCCGGCGAGAAGCGGCAGCAGCAGAGCCGCGAAGGTGCCCGTCGGAATCGAGCCGGCGAGCCAGACCGCGGTCAGCTGCGGGACCCGCGCATCGTCGCAGAGCTCCTCCGCACGCAGGCGCGCGAGCGCCTCGCGCGTCCACCGCTCGAGACCGAGAGTCATCCCCCGGTCGATCCCCTCGGCGGAGTGAACGGGATGCTCGCGGCACAGCCGCGCGCGCCAGAGAGACCCGGGTCCACGCCAGGCCTCGATCCAGTCGCCCAGGGCGCGAAGCGTGCGATCCGCTCGCAGCCGACCGGCCGCCCCCCGCAGCGAGGAGAGCTCCATCAGCCTCGCCCGAGCAGCAGATCGGCCGCGATCGAGCAACCTCGCGCCTCGGCGCCGGGCAGTCGTCCGATCACCTCGAGCCCCTCATGCGTGACCCGGCCCAGGTCCGAGGTCTGGACTGCGAGCACCGAGCCCGTGTTCGCGAGATCGTAGTGGATCAGGAGGCCCGGCTCTCCGGGAGCGACGTCGCGCAGCGTCTCGGGGTCGACCGCGCGGCAGCGGACCCAGGGCGGAACCTGCTTGATCGGCGTCCGGCGCTGGGTGCGGAGCGTCGGCTCGTAGAACTGGGTCGCGAGCTCGCTCATTCCGTACTGGTTGACGATCCGCTCCAGGGGAACGCCGAGTCGAGACGCGATCTGCCGATGGAGCGCGTCGCGCTGGACGACCCGGGAGCGCCCCTTGAATCCGCCGGTCTCGAGCACCCGGCTCCCCTCCGCCAGGCGCACTCGCGTCCCGTGCTCCTCGAGAGAATCGAGCAGGTGGACGAACGCGAAGGCCGTCCCGACGACGGCGACCGGCTCGCAGGCCGATTCCAGAACTCCGAGTGTGCGGGCGACGTCGAGACCCGATGCATCGACGCCGTAGGCGCTGTCGGCGGTTCCCCAGAGGCGGAGCGCAGCGTCGAACATGTAGGAGAGCGACGAGCTCGACGCCTGCGCGCAGGGAGGGGCGAGCACCAGGAAGCGGATCTTCTCGACGTCGGGACAGACGAACGCCCCGAAGGTGGCGCGCAGCGACGCGTCGTAGAGGGCGAGCGTATCCAGGTGGAGCTGGCTTCGGGCCCCACTCGTGCTTCCACTGCTCTCGAAGGTCTGGATGCAGTCCTCCTCGGGAAAGCTGGCGAGCCGCGCCTCCTTGAACGCTCCCGTCGGAGCCGAGGGGATCTGCGACCAGTGCGATACCTCCTCCGCCGGGCGGTAGAGAGCCTCGCACATCCGCCGGTAGGGCGCGTTGTGCTCGCGCTGCCAGGAGAAGAGCGACCGGGCCAGGCGGTCGAAGCGAGCCTCGTCGGCGGGCCCGAGCGCTCCCTGGGCAATCCACTCCAGAACCTCTGCGTCGAGGGAGGCGCGCGTCACGCTCGGCACAGCTCGATGATCCGATCGAGGGCGCGATCGAGCAGCGCCTCGTCGATCGAGAGCGCAGGGGTCAGCGAGAGCACGCGCAGCTCCGATCCCTCGCCGACCAGGATCCAGCCGGACCGAAGCGCCTCGCCGATCACCCGATCGGCGGCCCCGCGCGAATCCAGCTCGATGCCGAGCATCAGCCCGCGACCCCGAACCTCGACCACGCGCGGTGCCGTCGCGAGCTCGACCTCGAGCCGGTGCAGGGCCCGGCCGCCGAGGCGGCGCGCACGCTCCGGCAGTCGCTCTCGCTCGATCCCCTCGAGCGTCGCCAGGGCCATCGCGCAGCCGACCGGGTGGCCCAGATGCGTGCTCGTGTGGATCGCCTCGCCCCGCGAGGGGCCCCAGCGCCGCATCACCTCGGGCCGCCCCGCGCAGACCGAGAGCGGAAAGCCCCCCCCGACGGCCTTGCCCAGGCACACCAGGTCCGGGAGCACGCCGTCCTCCTCGCAGGCCAGCCAGTGCCCGGTGCGACCCCATCCCGTGTAGACCTCGTCGAAGATCAGCAGGGCACCGGTCTCGTCGGCGATCGCGCGAAGGCTCGAGAGGAAGCCGGGCGGGGCGGGGCGCACCCCTCCCCGGGCCTGCACGGGCTCCACCAGGATGGCCCCCGCGGCGCGGACCCGGACTGCATCGCGCGCCGCCTCGGCATCTGCGAAGGGCACGAACGCGGTCTGCCGCGGCAGGCGCTCCTGGAAGGGCCTGCGAAAGTGCTCGCGGTGGGTGACATCGAGAGCGCCGAGGCCCAGGCCATGGTACGCACCCTCGAAGGCCACCACGCAGGGCCGCCCGGTGACGCGCAAGGCGGTCTTGAGCGCCACCTCGACCGCATCGGAGCCCGAGAGCGCGAGGATCGCGCAGCCCAGATCCCCCGGCAGCCTGCGCTCGAGGGCCTCGAGGAGCTCCAGCCTCGGGCGCGCCGGGTAGACATCGGAGAGCGCTCCCTGGAGTGCCTCGAGCTGAGCGGAGCCTGCCGCGGTGACGGCAGAGTGGCCCCAGCCGAGCGGCGCCACGCCGAAGCCCGCGAGCAGGTCGACGAAGCGATTGCCGTCGACGTCCCACACGTGGACGCCCGAAGAGCGCTCCCAGACCACCGGGGGAGGCACGACGCAGGTCACCTCCGGACACTCGACCCGCGCGAGGCGCGCGGCCAGCTCGCGCGAGCGTGGCCCGGGAACCGGAGTCACGATCCGCGGACCCGCGTCCGGAGCCGCGTCGACCGGCCGGAGGCTACCCGCGGTCACCCGGCTGCCCGTCCCTCTCCCCCCATCACTTCTCCGTATGCGCCTTCACGAACTCGACGATGCGGGGTCGGATCTCGGGCTTCGAGTCCAGCAGCGCAGTGCCGTGTCCACCGCTGTCGAAGAAGATCTCCTCCTCGGCACCCGGGTGAGCGGCGATCAGCACGTGGGTGGCCCCGGCGGCGATCCGGTCGTCCCTGGCGACGATCGTCAGCAGATCCCCGCGGTACTCGTGGATGGTGCGCTTGGTCGAGATCCCGTAGCCCCGCTCGATCGGGCTGAGCAGGACGATGCCCCGGATGTCGGGCCGGCGGACAGTGGCCATCACGGCGAGGACGTTGCCGTAGGCCGCACCGATCAGAACCACCCGCTCGACCTGGATTCCCCGCCCCTGCAGGTAGCCGAGCGCCGTCTCCATGTCCGGAATGCTCTGGCGAACCAGCGTGCCCGTCATGGCCATCGGCAGGTCCACCGCCGAGAGCACGGCGTCGCCCTTGTGGATCGACTCCCCGTGCCCGCGGAGATCGAGGTTGAGAATGTTGAAGCCGGCCGCGACCAGGTCCGGGATCAGCGGCGCCCAGTCGGATCGCTGCTTGCGGTGCTCATGGAGCAGCACGACCGTGGCCGCGTCGGGGTCTCCGCGGTAGAGGTCCGCGTACAGCTCCATCCCGTCTGGAGCCTCGAACTGGACCGACTCGTGGGTCTCGGGGCTCTCTGGGTCGGCTGCCTGGACCGTGGACGCGAGCAGGCCAAGGGCAGCAGCGGCGGCGGCGGCGGCGGCGCGGATCATCGGACTTCCTCCCTTCACATGATCAGTCTCACAGGGGTAGCGTGTCGGCGGGAGCAGTCGGCAGCTCGACCGACCCGCTCTGGAGCCGGGGGCTAGGATGCCCTCGCTCCCGGACACAGGCTAGCGAGGAGACCTCCATGCGGCGCCAGCAGGCTCTCGCGAGACGGAGCGGCGGGCGCCGGCCGCGCGAGGGCCCTCGCGGCTCCGCAGCCGAGGGCTCCTCGTTCGTGAGCGAGCTTCCCGAGACCCCGCAGCGAAGCGTGCGCTTCCCCTGGGATACGCTCCCGGAGAGCGAGTGGGATCGGCGCCTCGAGGGGCTGCGAGGGCTCGGGTTCCACGCCCTTCGCCTGGATCTGGCGTGGATCTCGGAGAGCGAGGAAAGCCTGTCGCGACGCCTCGGGCTCCTGGTCCGACTGCTCGACCGAGCCCGGGCCGCGGGTCTGGCAGCGCGGATCCAGCCCGGACCCTGGCTCCCGGAGGCTGCGGCCGACGGCGGCATCCCGGAGGACCTGCTCTCGCTGGAGTCGGTGCGCGCCAGGCCGGGGATCCCCTGCACGGCCTCGCTGCGCCTGGGGCTCGAGGCGGAGCAGTGGCTCGGGCGAATCGGGGAGCATCTCGCGCCCCATCTGCATCCGTCGGGACCGATCGTCGAGTGGTGCGCCGCGACCCCACTCGCACAGCGGTCACACTCCCCCGACGCGAGGCGCTTCGTGGCGCGCTACCGCCTCCTGAGCCGCCGCCCGGGTGCGAGGCCCGAGGCGACCGACGGGCGAGAGGAGGTCGAGGCGGCCGAGGCGATTGCACGAACCTGGATCGCGCGCGCTCTGCGGGTGCGGCCCCGACGAGCCGATGGCCGCAGCGCCCCGCTCCGTGCCTTGGTGCGCGACTGGCCGCCGGCGAGCGGAGCCGACCCCCGGCTCGCCGCAGAGGATGCGGGATCCGTCTCGGTCTGGCTCGCCGGGCGGGCGGCCTGCGACCTGGAGGAGCTGCGCCGCTTCGGGCTGCGCACCGCCGATCTGCCGGGACGCGATGCCCGCCCGGGGGTGGCGGGCCTGCCGGCCGGTCGGAATCCCCTGGCTCCGGCGAGAGCGTTGCCCGCCTCCCTGATCGCGGGAGTCCTCGCCATGTGCGGAGTCGCCTCGCTCGACTTCGAGGAGCTGCCGCGCGGGGACGACGCGGACGCGCTCGCCGACCTCTTCCAGAGGCTGGACGCCATCGACCACGCGCGGCTCGAGCGCGAGTCGGATCTGCTCTGGATCGAGAACCGCGACCTGCAGCGGCCGCTCCCCGGAAGGGACGGCGCGCTCGCATCGGACCTTGGCGATCCGGCCACCCTGGACGCGCTGCGCGCGTGCCCGGGGTCGACGGCCGGCGACGCAGCGCCCCTCGACCCCGCTGAGATCGACGCGCTGCCGACGGCGCGCGCCCTCTTCTCTGGCCTGCGGCGCGCGGGAGTGGCGCTCGCGGTGGCCGACTCCTCGCTCGATGCCGCTCGCCTGGAGCGCGCAGCGGCCGCCCTCCTGGTCGGCTTCGAGCGAATCGATCCCGCGCTCCTCGAGCGTCTGGTCGCGTGGGCCGAGCGCGGCGGCCAGCTGATTCTGGGGCCGCGCATCCCCAGTCTCGATCTGCAGGGGAGCCCCCTGGAGGTCGCGCTTCCGCTCACCGGGGGAGGCAGGCTCGAGAGGGTCAGCCTGGGAAAGCTCCAGCTCAGCGCCGTCGAGAGGATCGTGGGCGGCACTCCCGTGATCGAGACCTCTGCGGGGATCCTTGCGGCCCAGGCTCCGCTGGGCCGGGGTCGGCTCACTGCCTTCGGCTTTCCGCTGCCCTTTGCGAGCGAACGCGAGGATCCCCGAACCCTCTGC
Organism: Myxococcota bacterium; assembly: GCA_046757685.1. Taxonomy (GTDB): domain Bacteria; phylum Myxococcota_A; class UBA9160; order SZUA-336; family SZUA-336; genus JBHHYV01. The sequence continues at coordinate 2,998 of JBHHYV010000125.1, read as the reverse complement.
GAGCTTGCACTGCACCTCGCGAGCGCAGCCGAGATCGCTCCGCGCGAGTGGCTCTCGGATCCCGCGATCGAGGTCGAGCTCTTCCGCGGACCCGAGCGCAGGTTTCTCTTGATGGCCAACCCGACGCCCGAGACCCGCGAAGTGGAGCTGCGGCTGCCGGCCGGCGAGGCGCTGCGAGAAGTTCGCGGGCGCGGGCAGCACGCGCGCAGAGGGGCCCGACTGCGGATTCCCGGCTCGAGCGTCTGGATTCGCGAGCTCGTCGCGCTGTGAGGCGATCGACGCCGCGGCCCCGGGTGGAGCTCGAGATGGCCGAGGGTCGGTGGCTGCGCAGCCTGCTCCTGGGCGACGAGCCCGAGGTGCGTCTGCTGGCGCGCGTCTCGGGCAGGCGCGTCATCGCCGCGGCGCGGAGTGATCTCGGCCCCGTCCCGGTGCTCGCGGGTGCGACGCCGGAGCGCATGCGGGCTCTCGCGAGGCGCTGGGGCATCGAGCGGATCCTCACGATCGACGCGGAGGCGGAGGATCCCGGCCGCGAGATCCCCGATCTCCTCGAGCGGCTCCTCGACCCGGGTGTCCGCGCGGAGCCCGCCTGGTCTGCCGGCCTCGCCGCACTCCTGGTCCGGACTCGTCGCCGCTGGCTCGGACGCTGGCTGCTGGCCGACGGAGCCTACGGGCTGATCTCCCCCGCATGCGATGGCGCGGAGCTGCAGGTGATCTGCCTGCGGCTGCGAGCGGGCCGCGTGGATCGGATCGTCGGTCGTGCCGCGCTCGGCCTCGAGCCCGGCAGCGGGATCGATCGGGTGGTCCCCTCGATCCGGCGCCGCGTCGGGAAGCCCCAGCTCGTGATCTCCGGCCGGGGCCGAGCGCTGCGCCGGTGGCTCGAGAGCGCGCATCTCGCCACGGCGCTGGAGCGCGCAGTGCTGCGGGGCTGGCTACGCATCGAGCAGCGGTCTGCGCACGCCTTGCTGGCGCTGACCCTGCTCCGGATGCGGGAGCTTCGCGGGGCCCCCTCCGAGGCGCGGGCGTCTCAAGCCTGACCCTGCTGGCGCCGATGAAGGGCGGAAGGAGTTCCGCTCATGCGCCTGGCTGGATCGACCCTGGTAGCCGCTGCGCTCCTCCTCGACCTCGGCGGCGTCGAGTACACGCCTTCCACGCCCCCGCCCTCCCCGGCCGAGCTCGAGAGCGCCGAGACCGCGATCTGCAAGGTCCCCGTGCCTGGCGGCGCTTCGATCGATCTCTCGGGACTGCGGGCTCGCCCGGGTCTCGTTCCGCTGAACACCCAGGGGTACAACTACTCCGCGAGCGGAGAGTACCGGCCCGCGGTCCCCTCGACGCGAGGGCTCCGCCCGGCGGGCGTTCCCGCTGTGCCCTCGAGCCCGGTGCCTGCTGCGCCCGCTCCCGCGCCCGAGTAGGACCGGGAGCGAGTCGAAGTCGCGCGGCTCCCCGCAGAGGGTCCCGGCTCGCGTGAGCCTGCCCGGGCCACGCGGGCTATGCTGGCCGCATGACGGATGAACTGGCCACTCTCGATGCCACCGCGCTCGCCGAGCAGATTCGCAACGGAAAGATCTCGCCTCGCGAGGCCGTCCAAGCCGCGATCGCGCGGATCGATCGCCTGAATCCCGAGCTGAACGCCGTCATCCATCCTCTCTACGACCGCGCGCTCCAGCTCGCCGACTCCGAGGATCTTCCCGAGGGTCCGCTTCGAGGCGTTCCCTTCCTGCTGAAGGATCTCGACGGGTTCTCTGAGGGCGATCCCTGGCACGCGGGCATGCGCCTGCTGCGCGATGCGGGCTACCTGGCCGACCACGACTCGTTCCAGATCGCCAAGCTGAAGGCCTCGGGACTGATCGTCGTCGGCAAGACCAACACTCCCGAGCTGGGGCTCACCATCACCACCGAGCCCGAGGCCTACGGCGCCACGCACAATCCCTGGAACCTCGATCACTCGACCGGCGGCTCGTCGGGGGGCTCGGCGGCAGCGGTCGCGTCGGGAATGGTTCCCGCCGCGCACGGAGGCGACGGCGGGGGATCGATCCGGATCCCGGCCAGCGAGTGCGGGCTCGTCGGGCTGAAGCCCTCGCGCGGGCGGGTCTCGCTGGGGCCCGACTTCGGGTCGCAGTGGCACGGCTTCGTCTGCGAGCATGCGCTCTCGCGCAGCGTTCGCGACTGCGCCCTGCTGCTCGACATCGGCTCGGGCGCCATGCCCGGCGATCCCTACGTGGCGCCCGATCCCGAGCGCCCCTTCGTTCATGAGGTGGGTGCCGACCCCGGAGTGCTGCGGGTGGGGCTGATGCTGGCGCGCCCGGACGGCGAGCCCCTGCACTCGCACTGCACCGAGGCGGTGCGCCGGGCGGGCAGCGCGCTCGAGTCGCTCGGCCATCGGGTCGAGGTCTCGCACCCCGCGGCCATGGAGGAGGTGGACGACTTCCGTACCCACTTCACGACGATCGTGGGATCGTGGACCGCATCGCTGCTCTCGCAGATCGGAAGAGTCGCCGACCGGCCGCTCGGTCCGAGCGACGTGGAGGCGGGAACCTGGGCCCTGGCGGCAATCGGACAGGCCACGAGCGCCGAGAGCTACCTGGATAGCGTCATCTGGATCGAGTCCTGGTCGCGCCGGATGGCCCGCTTCTGGAGCGAGGGATTCGACCTGCTCGTGACGCCCACGCTCGGGGAGCCCCCACCGCCGCTCGGCTACCTGGCTCCCGACGCCCGCAATCCCCTGCAGGCTCCGCAGCGGCTCTTCTCGTTGATGGCCTTCGCGCCTCAGTTCAATGCCACCGGCCAGCCCGCGATCTCGCTGCCGCTGCACTGGAGCCCCGAGGGCCTGCCGATCGGGGTCCAGATGGTGGGCGCGAGCCATCGCGAGGACCTGCTGCTGCAGGTGGCGGCCCAGCTCGAAGAGGCCCTGCCCTGGCGCGACCGCCGGCCGCCCGTCTTCGCAGCCTAGGCGCGGCCGCCGGCGGGGCCCGCCGCCCGGCCGAGATGGCGATGGAGCAGC
>JBHHYV010000124.1:0-9562 GCA_046757685.1 Myxococcota bacterium | reverse complement strand
CTCGACGTCGCCCCGCGAGAGCGACAGTCCGTAGACCAGGTTCTCTCGCAGGGCCGTGGGGCCGGCAGCTTCGCGAAACATCTCCGAGGGAGGCATCGGCGCCGACGGCGAGAGACTTGAGCCCGTCCGCAGGCTTGGGGCCGCCGGCTGCACACGCCCGAGGAAGGGTGGGAGGAAGGGCCGGGCTTTCGTATCCTGCGCGCCCGCCACACCTCGGTGGCGCGAATGTCGCGGGAGAGGGATGAGCGAGACGACGCTGGACGTGCTCGGAATCGGCAACGCGATGGTCGATGTGCTCAGCCGAGCCGACGATTCGTTCGTGCTGGAGCACGGCCTCACCAAGGGAACGATGGCACTGATCGATGGAGCCAAGGCACAGGAGCTCTACGCCGCGATGGGGCCGGGAGTGGAGGCCTCGGGCGGATCGGCCGGGAACACGATTGCGGGCCTCGCGGCCCTCGGCAGCCGCTGCGCCTACGTGGGACGAGTGCGCGACGACGCCCTGGGGCGCATCTTCAGCCACGATCTGCGCTCGCTCGGGGTCCGCTTCGAGACGCCGATGGCGAGCGACGGCCCGGAGACCGGACGCTGCCTGATCCTGGTCACTCCGGATGCCCAGCGCACCATGAACACCTACCTCGGTGCCTGCGTGGGGCTGGGCCCCGACGACATCGACGAGTCCCTGGTCTCCGAGGCCGAGATCACGTACCTCGAGGGCTACCTCTTCGACCCGCCCGATGCGAAGCGCGCGTTTCGCAAGGCCGTCGCGGCCGCGCACGCGGCGGGTCGCAAGGTGGCCCTCACCCTCTCGGACCCCCTGTGCGTGCAGAGGGCGCGCGCCGAGTTCGAGGCCCTCGTAGACCAGCACGTCGACATCCTCTTCGCGAACGAGCTCGAGATCCGCGCGCTCTACGAGCTCGAACGTTTCGAAGAGGCGATCGATCGTGTCCGCGACCACTGCGAGATCGCCGCCCTAACCCGCTCCGAGAAGGGCTCCATCATCGTCTCGAGGGACGGGATCCAGCGGGTCGACGCCTCCCCGGTCGAGACGCTCGTCGACTCCACGGGTGCCGGGGACCTGTACGCGGCGGGCTTCCTCTACGGGCTGACGACGGGTCGCGACCTCGCCACCTGCGGGAGGCTGGCGAGCCTGGTTGCGGCCGAAGCCGTGAGCCACTTCGGCCCTCGGCCCGAGCGGAACCTGCGGGAGCTCGTGGCCGAGGCGGGACTCGCCGCCTAACGCCGCACCTGCTGGAGGGTGTGGCCGATGTCGGCGGGGGTCGGCGCGACGGCGATCCCCGCCTTCTCGAGGGCCGCCTTCTTCTCCCGAGCGGTCCCGCGTCCTCCCGAGATGATGGCCCCCGCGTGTCCCATGCGCTTTCCGGGAGGTGCCGTCGCGCCGGCAATGAACGCGGCGACGGGCTTTCGCACCTGGGACTGCACGAACTCGGCGGCCTCTTCCTCGGCGCTGCCGCCGATCTCGCCGATCATCACGATCGCGTCGGTCTCCGGATCGGCCTCGAACGCCCGCAGGCAGTCGATGAAGTTCGTGCCCGGAATGGGGTCTCCCCCGATGCCAATGCAGGTGCTCTGCCCGATCTCGAGCTGCGAGAGCTGGTGGACCGCCTCGTAGGTCAGGGTTCCCGACCGGGAGACCACGCCGACCCGACCCGCCCGGAAGATCGACGACGGGCAGATCCCGATGCGGACCTTGCGGACCGGATCGAGAATCCCCGGACAGTTCGGTCCGACCAGCCGGCCCTCGCCTGCGCGCATGGCGGAGCGCACGCGCAGCATGTCGCGAACGGGGATGAACTCGGTGATGCAGACCACGAGTCCGATGCCGGCGTCGAACGCCTCGAGGATGGCGTCCGCAGCACCGCTCGGCGGTACGAAGACGACGGAGGCATTGGCATCGGTCGCACGGATGGCGCGGCGCACCGTATCGAAGACCGGTACGCCCGCGGCCTCGGTTCCGCCGCGGCCCGGGGTCACGCCCGCCACGACCTGCGTCCCGAACCCGGCCGAGAGACCCGCGTGGAGCTGCCCCACGCGGCCCATGCCCTGAACGAGCAGCTTCGTATCCTGGGGAATGAAGACGCTCATGCGCCGACCGCCGCCACGATCTTCTCCGCCGCATCGCGCATTCCGTCGGCGGGGGTGATGTCGAGGCCCGACTCGGCGAGCATCTGCCGGCCGCGCTCGGCGTTCGTGCCGTCGAGTCGAACGACCAGCGGAACCTCGACCCCGACCGCCCGGGTCGCCTCGATGATTCCCTGGGCGACGAGGTCGCAGAGAACGATCCCTCCGAAGATGTTCACCAGGATTCCCTTCACGTTCTCGTCGGCGAGGATCAGCTTGAAGGCGCGCTCCACGCTCTCGGCGTTGGCACCGCCTCCCAGGTCGAGAAAGTTCGCGGGCTCGCCGCCGGCGTACTGGATGATGTCCATCGTCGCCATCGCCAGCCCGGCGCCGTTGACCATGCAGCCGATGTTGCCCTCGAGCGAGACCCACGACAGGTCGTACTTCGCCGCGTCGGCCTCCCGGGGATCCTCCTCCTGCGGATCGCGCAGCGATTCGATGTCGGGATGGCGCGAGAGCGCGTTGTCGTCGAAGTTGAGCTTGCAGTCGAGCGGAACGACGACCTCGCCCGACACGATGAGGGGATTGATCTCGGCGAGCGAGCAGTCCTTCTCCCAGAACAGCGAATAGAGCCGACGTAGCAGCGTCACGAAGCTCGCGGTCTGGCGCGCATCGAGCCCCAGGTCGAGCGCCAGGTTGCGCGCCTGGAAGTCACCGATCCCCACGAGCGGGTCGACCTGGGTCGTGAGGATCTTCTCCGGCGTCCGGGCGGCGACCTCCTCGATCGCCATCCCGCCCTCGGTCGAGGCGAGCACGGCCACCTTCTGGGTCGAGCGGTCGACGAGGAGTGCGAGGTAGAGCTCGTCATCGATCTGCGAGGCCGCCTCGACGTAGACCTTGCGCACGAGCCTGCCCGCCGCTCCGGTCTGCGGCGTGACGAGCGTCATGCCCAGGATCCGGCCGGCCGCCTCGGCTGCCTTGGCGGGCGTCTTGGCGAGCACGATTCCACCACCCTTTCCCCGACCCCCGGCGTGCACCTGGGCCTTGACTGCGACGGGGCCGCCGATCTCGCGGGCGATCGCCTCGGCCTCGGCCGCGGTCGTCGCGAGCTTGCCCGCGGGAACCTCGATCCCCGCCTCGCGCAGCAGGGCCTTGGCCTGGTACTCGTGGACGTTCATTCCGACTCCTGGAGCGAGATCTGGGAAACCAGCTCGCGGACGTGCGCGACGCTCCGATCGAGGAGCGCCCGTTCGTCCGGGTCGAGGTCGAGCTCGAAGACCCGCTCGACGCCCCCGGCCCCGATCAGCGAGGGAACTCCCAGGTAGAGGCCCTCGATCCCGTACTCCCCGTTCAGGTACGCGGCGCAGGGCAGGACGCGCTTCTGGTCGCGAAGCACCGCGGTCGCCATCTCGACGGACGCCTCGGCGGGGGACACGAAGGCGGAGCCGGTCTTGAGCAGACCCACCACCTCGCCGCCCGCGCCCTGGACCCGGCGAGCGATGGCGTCGATCTGGTCGCGGGGCATCAGCGACTGGAGGGGAATGCCGCTGACGCTGCAGAAGCGGGGCAGCGGGACCATCGTATCCCCGTGTCCACCGAGCACCAGCGCGACGACGTCGCGCACCGACACTCCCAGGGCCTCGGCCACGAAGTAGCGAAAGCGCGCACTGTCGAGGACTCCCGCCATTCCGAAGACGCGCGCGCGGGGAAAGCCGGTGACCTCGGCCAGGGTCCAGACCATGGCGTCGAGGGGGTTCGAGACCACGATGACCGTCGCCTCCGGAGAGTGCTCCCGGATGTTCTCGGCCACCTGGCGGATGATCCCGAGATTCGTCTTCAACAGGTCGTCGCGACTCATGCCCGGCTTGCGGGCCAGCCCCGCCGTCACGATGCAGAGGTCGGAGCCCTCGGTGTCGGCGTAGTCGTTCGTGCCGGTCACGCGCACGTCGCTGCCGCGGACCGGCAGGCAGTGCGCGATGTCGAGGACCTTGCCCTGCGGCAGCCCTTCGACCACGTCGAAGAGGACCACGTCGGCCAGCTCCCGCTGGGCGATCAGCTGGGCCTGGACGCCCCCGATGTTGCCGGCTCCGATCAGGCTGATCTTCGGACGTCCCATTCCGGGCCTCCTAGGCGTCCATGTGCCGGATGATGGCGCTGGCGAACTCCGAGCAGCGGAGCTGGGTGGCGCCCTGCATCAGGCGGTGGAAGTCGTAGGTCACCGTCTTGGCCTCGATGGCTCTCGAGAGGCCCTTCTCGATCCGCTCCCCCGCCTCGCGCCACCCCAGGTGCTCGAGCATCATCACCCCGGACAGGATGAGCGAGCTCGGATTCACCTTGTCCTGTCCCGCGTACTTGGGCGCGGTTCCATGGGTCGCCTCGAAGATCCCCATGCCCGTCTGGTAGTTGATGTTCGCTCCCGGGGCGATGCCGATGCCGCCGACCTGCGCCGCGAGCGCATCCGAGAGCAGATCGCCCGTCAGGTTCATGGTGGCGATCACGTCGAACTCGCGCGGACGCGTCAGGACCTGCTGTAGCGCGATGTCGGCGATCGCATCCTTGACCAGTACCTGGCCCTCGGGAGGCTCGCCGCCGCAGTCGTCCCAGCCGATCGCGCGGCCCGCGTACTCGCTTCGCACCAGGGCGTAGCCCCAGTCGCGGAACGCTCCCTCGGTGTACTTCATGATGTTGCCCTTGTGCACGAGGGTGACGCTGCGACGGCCGTGGCGGATCGCGTAGTCGAGCGCGGCACGGACCAGGCGCTCCGTCCCTTCTCGCGAGATGGGCTTGATCCCGATGCCGCTGGTTTCCGGGAAGCGGATCTGGGTGACCCCGAGCTCCTTCTGCAGGAAGTCGATCAGCTTGCGGGCCTCGGGGGTCCCCTGGGCCCACTCGATCCCGGAGTAGATGTCCTCCGAGTTCTCTCGGAAGATCACCATGTCGACGAGCTCCGGATGGCGGACCGGGCTCGGGACGCCCGGGTACCAGCGGACCGGCCGCAGGCACACGTAGAGGTCGAGCCGCTGGCGCAGGGCGACATTGAGGCTGCGGATCCCCCCGCCGATGGGCGTCGTGAGCGGGCCCTTGATGCCGACGAGGTAGCTCTGGAAGGCCTCGATCGTCTCGTCGGGAAGCCACTGGCCCGTGGCGTCGAACGCCCTCTGGCCGGCGAGGGCCTCGTGCCAGGCGATGCGCCGAGAGCCGCCATAGGCCTGCTCGACCGCAGCGTCGAACACGCGCACCGCGGCCCTCCAGATGTCGGGCCCGGTCCCGTCGCCCTCGATGAAGACGATCTGGGGTACGTCGGGAACCTCGAGGATCCCGTCGGGGCGCCGCGTGATGGGAGATCCGGTCAGTCGCAGCAGCTCGGGGGGCACGGTTCGGTCTCCTCTGCGTGGGCGGCGCGCAGTATAGTGGCGGGCCTGCGACGCGGCAACGGATGCAGCGACGCGGACTTGCGCCCGGCCCATGCACCTGGGCACGGGTCAACCGATCTCGGCTTCGGCCTCCTCGATCGCCGCCCTCAGGGCCGGGTGGGTCCGCGCCACCGGGTAGTCGGGGAACTCTGCCGCGACGTTCGGAGGGGGGCGGAAGAGGATCCCGGCATTTGCTTCCGCGAGCATCGAGACGTCGTTGTAGGAGTCGCCGGCGGCCACCACCGGAAAGGCCAGCTCGCGCAGCGCCCGCACCGAGGCGCGCTTCTGATCCGGCATCCGCAGGCGATAGCCGGCGATCCGCCCGTCCGCCTCGATCTCGAGGTCGTGGCAGAAGAGCGTGGGCGCGCCGAGCTTGGCCATCAGCGGCGCGGCGAAAGGATAGAAGGTGTCCGAGAGCAGGATCACCTGGAAGTCGCGGCGCAGCTCGTCGAGAAAGGCCCGCGCTCCCTCCAGGGGGTCGAGCGCCTCGATCACGCGCTGGATCTCGGAGATCCCGATCCCCTCGCGATCGAGGATCTCGAGGCGGCCGCGCATGAGCTTGTCGTAGTCGGGCTCGTCGCGGGTGGTCCGTCGCAGCGCCTCGATCCCGGTGCGCGCCGCCACGGCGATCCAGATCTCCGGGACCAGGACCCCCTCGAGATCGAGGCAGACGACGAGCATGGTAGGAAGACGATAGCAGGCCCGGGGCCCATCAGATGGACTTGGCCCGGCCCTCCCAGTAGCGATCCCGCACGCGCCGACGGTAGATCTTGCCGGTGTCGGCGCGAGGCAGCTCGGAGGCGAAGTCGATCGTCCGCGGACACTTGTAGTGCGCCAGCTGCTCCCGGCAGTGCTGGATCAGGGTGTCGGCGAGCCCCTCGCCGGCCTCGAAGCCCGCCTCGGGCTGGACGACCGCCTTGACCTCCTCGCCCCACTCCTCGCTGGGAACGCCGATCGTCGCGACGTCGCGAACGGCCGGGTGTCCGAGCAGGACCGCATCCACCTCGGCGGGGTAGATGTTGACTCCGCCCGAGATGATCAGCTCCGCGGTGCGCCCGGTCAGGAAGAGGTAGCCCTCCCGGTCCAGGTAGCCCATGTCTCGCAAGGTGAACCAGTCACCGCTGTAGGCCGAGGCGGTCTTCTCGTCATCCTTGAAGTACTCGAAGCGCCCGACCTCGGGCGCGCGGAAGTAGACGCTGCCCACCTCGTCCGGACCCAGGCGACGGCCGTCCTCGGCGCGAACCTCGAGCTCGACGCCGGGAGAGGGACGGCCGACGCTCCCCGGCTTGCGCAGCCACTCGTGCGAGTCGATGTAGGTTCCGCCCCCCTCCGTCGCCGCGTAGTACTCGTAGACGATCGGCCCCAGCCATTCGATGAGCCGGCGCTTGACCTCGACGGGGGTCGGCGCCGCGCCGTGCAGGATGAAGCGCATGGACTCCAGGTCGAAGCGCTCCCGGATCTGTGGGGGAAGCGCGATCAGTCGATGGAACATGGTCGCGACCATGTGGGTATGCGTGCAGCGATGGGACTCGATCAGCCGCAGGGTCTCGAGGGCATCCCAGCCGTCCATCAGCACCGTCCCGATGCCCTGGTTCAGGGGCAGCGCCAAGTTGAAGGCGAGCGGGGCGGCGTGGTAGAGCGGGCCGGTGCACAGGCACAGGTCCTCTCCCGGGCGAAAGGCCGCGGTGCGCACGACCTCGGGTCCGAGGCCGCGTGTCGCCTCCGGAGGCCTGCGCCGGTACACGCCCTTCGGCCGGCCGGTGGTGCCCGAGGTGTAGAGCATCGTGGCGCCGAGCGCGGGGTCGGCGAGATCTCCCGGCTTCTGCGCGGCGAGCTCCGCGTCGTAGTCCCGGAAGCCCGCGATCGGACCGCCGATCGCCAGGCGCACCGCGAGCTTGGGGCTCTGCTCGGCGGCGCGGGCGGCGCCTTCGGCGAAGCGCGGCTCTGCCACGAGTACGCGCGCCTCGCAGTTGTCGACGATGTAGGCGACCTCGTCGGACTGCAGGTGGAAGTTGATGCAGGTCAGGCGCAGACCGCTGCGCTGCGCGGCGCCCCACACCTCCGCAAACTCCGGCCGGTTGGCGCAGAGCAGCGCGATCGCATCGCCTCGGCGGATCCCCTCACGGCGAAGCGCCCGCGCCAGCTGATTGGCGCGCCGGTTCAGCTCCCCGAAGCTGCGGGTGCCATGGGGCGAGAGGACGGCGGGGCGGTCGGGGGCATGGGCCGCGGTCCAGGCCAGGCTCATCCCGACCGCCGCGGCATCCTGGCGGGACTCGAAGCGTGGACTCATCGGGCCTCTCCTGCCTCCTCGGCCGGACGGCGCGCATCGCCCCGCGGCCAGGTCAAGAGGAGAGCGACTCGAGCGTCGCTCTCCGGGGACCCGAGTATCTCACATGCGCGACCCGGGTCCGCGCGCCGTCGCCGATCCCGTGAAGGAGACCCGGTAGATCGCGCCCGCGAAGTCGTCCGACACGTAGAGCGCGCCGTCCGGGCCCATGGCGACGTCGACGGGCCGACCGATCACGTCCTCGTCCCGCTCGAACCCCGTCACGAAATCGCTCTCGCGAATCGTTGCGTCGGGGGCCCACTCGAGGGCGACGACCTTGTAGCCGCTCTTGTGGGTTCGGTTCCACGAGCCGTGGAGCGCGACGAAGGCGGCGCCCCGGTAGCGCTCGGGAAAGGCGTGGCCGCGATAGAAGGTGATCCCAAGCGGCGCCACGTGGGCCGCGAATGCGTGCGCCGGGAGCCGCGCCTCGGCCGCGCGCCCCCCGGCCCGGTCGCCCAGGTCGGGATCCAGGCGCCCGTCGCCCGTCACGTAGGGCCAGCCGTAGAAGCCGCCCCGCTCGATCCGATCGAGCTCGCAGGGCGGTCGGTCGTCCCCGAGGAAGTCCCGCCCGTTGTCGGTCGCGTAGAGCGCCCCGGTGCCCGGCTGCCAGTCGAAGCCGACGGCGTTCCGCAGCCCCGTGGCAAAGATCTCCTCGTGCGACCCGTCGGGGCGGTAGCGCATCATCGCTGCGCGGTGCGGATCCGTCTCCTCGCACGCGTTGCACGAGGAGCCCATCGTCAGGTAGAGCAGGCCGTCGGGCCCGAAGCGAATCGTCTTCGTCCAGTGGTTGCCCCCGTCGGGAAGCCCGCGCACGACGGCCTCGGGAGCTCCCGAGACGCGGCCCGACGCCGCGTCGAAGCGCACGCGCACCACTCCGTCGCCGACGCCCACGTAGAGCCAGTCGCCCCGCAGGTCCAGACCGTGGGGGCGGCTGAGGCCGCGGATCAGGGGCTCGACCGCGTCGGCCCGCCCGTCGCCGTTCGCGTCGCGGGCCACCCGCATGATCTGGCCCTGGCCGGGCTGACTGACGAGCAGGTCGCCCGCGGGAGTGAAGCGCAGGAAGCGGGCGCCGGGGATCCCGCTGGCGAAGACGTCGATCGAGAAGCCTCCGGGGACATGCATGCGCTCGCGGAAGACGGCCTCCGGGACCGAGATCCCCCAGCCCAGCGCCGCTCGCACCGGCACGTTGACGGCGAATCGATCGGGCAGGAGCCACCGACAGGCTCCCACGGCGCCGACCGCGAGCGCGACTCCGATCCCGACGATCCAGCGAGCCCGCGCCATGCGCGGTAGACTACCAGCCGCTGGAGGTGGACGGAGGATCGCTGCCGGCACGCCTCGACGGCTCTGCCCTCGCGACGTGCCGGGAGAGGAAAGTCCGGGCACCGCAGGGCAGGAAGGTGGCTAACGGCCACCGGGGGCGACCCCAGGGAAAGTGCCACAGAAAACACACGGCCCACCCCCGTGCCCGGGATCTCTCGGGTCCGGGGCGGCAAAGGTGAAAACGTGGGGTAAGGGCCCACGCGCGACAGCCGGGTGACCGGCGGCGAGGTAAACCCCTTCCGGTGCAAGCTCAAATAGGGACGCCGTACAGGATGGCCCGTCCGAAGCGCGCCGCGCGCGCGCCGGCGTCCGGGTCGGAGCGCTCGAGCCCACGGGCAACCGCGGGCCTAGACGAATGATCCTCACCCCCGACAGCGACGCGTGTCGGGGGGACAGAACCCGGCTTACAGTCCACTGC
>JBHHYV010000123.1:0-9889 GCA_046757685.1 Myxococcota bacterium | reverse complement strand
AAGGACGTGCTGCTCCACGCGCTGCGCGGCTGCGCGCCCGAGGCGCTCGTGCTCATCCTCGAACACTACAAGGCCAACCGCAGGAAGGACGAGCTCTTCAGCGAGTACTTCGAGCGCGTCGGCAAGGACCCGTTCGAGGAGCTGCTGGTGGGCGAGGACATCAGCGGCGCCGCGGTCGTCGGCAGCGAGGGCCAGGTGGTGGGCGTCGCATCGAAGACCGACATCGTCCGGGCCCTCGGCGACGAGCAGCCTCGGCTCTCCCGCGACCTGGACGAGAGCTTGACCGTGGCGGACATCATGACCCGCGACATCTTCACGATCCGTCCGGACGCGGAGGTGTCGGAGGTGGCTCAGCAGATGATCGACGGACGGATCCACCGGGTCTTCGTCTGCGACGGCGACGAGCTGCTCGGAATCATCACGCCCTTCGACCTGCTGCGGCTGCTCGTCTAGCCTCACGCCCGCCTCCCTCCGGGCTTCCGAGGGCCGGGTCTCCGGCGGGCGGGCCTTCGCGGAGGTCGGCTGGTGGCGCAGGGCGGAATCGAACCGCCGACACCCGCATTTTCAGTGCGGTGCTCTACCAACTGAGCTACCGCGCCCCGGCCGCGCGCGGCAGTATGGCCCACAGCGGGTGCGGCCTCAATGGCCCTCACGGGACCCTCGCGCCTCTGGCGGCGCGGTCCGCGGAGCGCCACCGTGTCTGCCGTGCGCCACTCCGCCCTGCTCTTCCGGCTCCTGGTCGCGTGCGCGATCGTGGGCTGCTCGGCGCCTTCGCCGCGCGCACTGATCCTGATCTCGCTCGACACCACTCGCCGCGACCACCTGGGAGCCTACGGGTACGCGAGGGACACGACGCCGTCCCTGGATCGACTGGCGAGCGAGGGAGTGGTCTTCGAGTCCGCGTTCGCCCAGGACACGAATACCGACCCCTCGCACACCTCGATGCTGACCGGGCTCTACCCGCATACCCACGGGAGCCTGCGCAACGGGACGCGCCTGCGCCGGGGCGTGACGACCCTGGCCCAGGTTCTAGGAAGCTCGGGATTCGCGACCGGTGGCTTCGTCACCGGGCTGACGATGCTCGCCCGAACGACGGGACTCGACCGGGGCTTCGACGTGTACGAGGATCGCTTCCAGGGGCGCCGCCGCGACGGTCGCGTGGCCGTGGCCCTTGCGCGTCGCTGGCTGCGGGAGCATGCGCGGGGACGCTACTTCCTGTTCCTCCACCTCTTCGACGCGCATGGTCCGTATCGACCGAAGGGCCGCTACGCGACGCTCTTCCACAGCGAGGGGCCGCCGATCCGGCTCACGCGGATTCCTTCCTACCAGCGGACCCCCGGACCCGACGGCCGGCTCTCGAACGATCTACACCGCTACGTCGACCGCTACGACGCGATGCTGCGCTACAACGACGACCGGATCTCCGACCTGCTGGAGGCTCTCGAGCTTCGCGACGTCCTGGTCGTGGTGACCGCCGATCATGGAGAGACCCTCGGGGAGCGCTACCAGAAGCTCGACCACGGGGGCCAGGTCTTCGACGAGCAGATCCGCGTCCCCCTCGTGATGCGCGGGCCGGGGCTCCCGCCGCACAGGGTCGAGGCGCCGGTCGAGTCGGTCGACCTGGTGCCGACGCTCCTGGAGCTGCTCGGGGTCGCGCCGCCAGCCGGCCTCGAGCTGGAAGGCGGGAGCCTCGTGCCCCTCCTGCGCGAGGATGCCGGGGCCGAGCGGGCCGCGGCCGACCGGACCGTCTTCTCGACGGCGCGGGCCGTGTCGGCGCGCCACGCCGACCGCGGGTATCGCCTCGATCCCAGCCGCCGCATCGCCAGCATCCGCGGGTCGCGCTGGAAGCTGATCGTCTATCCCGCATCCGAGGGCGATCGCCTGGAGCTCTACGACCTGTCCGAGGATCCGGGCGAGACCCACAACGTCGCCGAGGACCATCCCCGCGTCCGGGACGCGTACCGTGCCGAGCTCGAGCGCTGGCAGGAGTCGGGATCCGGGGCCAGCGGTACGAGGCTCCTGTCGCCGGAGCTCCACGAGCAGCTCCGGGAGCTCGGCTACGCGGACTGACCGGGCTCGATGCGAATCGACTCGATCACGATGTTCTCGAGGGGACGGTCGCGTCGGTCTCGCTTCTGCTTCACGATGCGATCGACGACGTCCATTCCCGAGATCACCTTTCCGAAGGCCGTGTACTTGTGGTCGAGGAACGTGGAGTCCTTGACCACGATGAAGAACTGGCTGCCGGCGGAGTCGGGATCGCGCGAGCGAGCCATCGAGACGATGCCCCGCTTGTGGGAGATGTCGTTGAACTCCGCCTTGATCGAGTAGCCGGGTCCCCCCATGCCGTCGTTCCGCGGGTCGTCGTCCTTGGTGTTCGGGTCTCCCCCCTGGATCATGAACCCGGGGATGATCCGGTGGAAGGTCGTCCCGTCGTAGAACTTCTGGCTCGCGAGCTTCTTGAAGTTCGCGACGTGACCGGGAGCAGCGTCCTCGAAGAAGCGGATCCGGATGGTTCCGAACCCCGCGACCGTGATCGCCGCGACCTGGTGGGCCTGGGCCTTGGCCGCGCCCTCGGAGCCTGCAGGGTCCTCGCTTGCACCGTGGGCCCGGGAACAGCCGAGCCCGACCGCCAGGGCCGCCACTCCGATCCGCGCCGCGCATCTCCGCATGTCTCTCTCCCTCGGCTCCCACTGCGGTGAGCCGGACCGGCGGCCTCGACCCGGTCCACGACCCGCGCACCCGGTCCCAAGCCCTTGGAGGCACACACTTGTAGCACCCCGTGGAGGCGCATGGTACGGTCGCGCGGATGCTGCGGCCCGCCTCCCTCCTGGCCCGTGTCCTGCTCGCGGCCGCCGCGCTCCTCGGGCCGGTGCGCGCCGAGGGCGCCGCCCGCTACCCGGCGTTCGGCGAGCGCGGCATGGTCGCAGCGTCGTGCTGGCCCGCGACCGTCGCAGGTCACGAGATCTTCGAGCGCGGTGGCAACGCAATCGACGTGGGGGTCGCTACGGCCTTCGCCGTGGGAGTCTGCGAGCAGTACCACTCGGGGGTCGGCGGCGGGGGCTTCCTGCTGATCCGCGACGGGGGGAGCGGAGAGATCTACGCGCTCGATGCGCGCGAGACCGCACCCGCAGCTGCGTCGCCCGACATGTACCTGGACCCGGCCGGCCAGCCCCGCAAGAACGCAGCCCGCAGCGGCGGGCTCGCGGTCGCGGTACCGGGGCTTCTGCGCGGCCTGCTCGAGGCGCAGGATCGGTTCGGCCGTCTCTCCCGCCAGGAGATCCTGGGCCCAGCGATCCGCATCGCGGAGGAGGGCTTCCCGATCGGAATCCGCCATCGACGGGTGCTGCTCTTCGCCAAGCGCTATGGCCGCTTCGACTCCTTTCCGGAGACCGCCCGCATCAACCTCGCCAACGGAGAGGTTCCGCCCCTCGGCTGGGTCCTGCGCCAGCCCGAGCTCGCCCGAACGCTGCGAGCCATCGCGCGTGAGGGCGCCGCCGCGCTCTACCGCGGCAAGGTCGCGCGGGCGATCGTGAAGGCCGCGAGGGAGCAGGGGGGGATCCTCACGCTCGAGGATCTCGCCGAGTATCGAACGGTCTGGCGCCGGCCGGTGCGGGGCCGCTACCGGGGGATCGACATCGTCTCGTTCCCGCCTCCCAGCTCGGGCGGGGTGCACCTGGTCGAGATGCTCAACACCCTCGAGCCCTTCGATCTCGGCGCGTCGGGCGCCAACTCGAGCCGATCGATCCACACGATCGCGGAGGCGATGAAGCTCGCGTTTGCCGACCGGGCCGCATACCTGGGCGACCCGGGCTTCACCGACGTGCCCGTCGCCTGGCTGACCTCGAAGGCCTACGGTCGCCAGCTCGCGGCTCGCATCGCCCCTCGCCCGTTCTGGCGCAAGCCCCCCTGGCGCTGGTCTCGGCCCCACGTGCTGCGAGTCGATCGGGCGGGGACGCCACCGCCGGACGACTCGGGAACCAGTCACATCTCGGTGCTCGATCGCGAGGGGAACGCCGTCTCGATCACCCAGACGGTGAACCTGCTCTTCGGCTCCGGGATCACCGTGCCCGGGACCGGAATCGTGCTCAACGACGAGATGGACGACTTCTCGATTGCCCGCGACACCCCCAATGCCTTCGGACTCGTGGGCCAGCGCGCGAACGAGATCCAGCCCGGCAAGCGACCGCTCTCGAGCATGACGCCGAGCCTGCTGCTTCGTGACGGCCAGCCCTGGATGGTGGTCGGCAGCCCGGGCGGGCCGCGCATCATCACCACGGTGCTGCTCACGATCCTGAACGTCGTCGACTGGGGACGGAACATCTCCGAGGCGGTGGCCGCGCCGCGCTTCCACCACCAGTGGCGTCCCGATCGGCTCTACCTGGAGCCCGACTTCCCGCGCGACGTCGTCGATCGGCTCCGCAGCTGGGGTCACCCCGTGTTCCAGAGCGATCGCAACTGGAGCTCGGCCCAGGCCATCCTGCGCGACCCCGAGTCCGGGATCCTCTACGGTGCCAGCGACCCCCGCTCCGACGGCCGCGCCCTGGGCTTCTAGTGTCCGGCGCTACCGCACGCTACTCGACGTAGCCGAGGGAGCGAAGCGCTCGGAGGATCTCGTCATTCTGGGGCAGCGGCGTCGGCGGGTCTGGATCCCCGACTCCCAGCCGGCCAACCAGAAACTCCGGAGGTGGGGCTCCAGGCTGGCCCGCCGCCTCGTCCGGATCCCGATCGAGCCGAAAGGTCCGTCCCGGCTGGCCGAGAACCCCGACCCACTTGGTCGGCCATCGCTGCTGGTAGAAGATCGTCGGACCGACCTGCAGCGCGCGGCGCCGGCCTACGCTGGCGAACCGGGGAGACGTGGCCTGCTCGCCGCGCAGCCAGGGCAGCAGGCTGACCCCGTCGACCCGGCTCTCCGCATGGACTCCCAGGAGGTCGAGCACGGTGGGGAAGAGATCTTCGAGCTGCGCGGCACCGGCCAGGCGCCGAGCGGCAAGGCCGGGGGCGCGGATGAAGAGCGGCACGTGGATCAGCTCGTCCGACAGGTTCGAGCTGTGCTCCAGGATCCCGTGCTCTCCCAGCCCCTCCCCGTGGTCGGCGGTGAAGACGATCGCCGTCCGATCGAGCAGATCCAGCCGCCGGAGCCAGCCAACCAGGCGCCCGATCTCTGCGTCGATGTAGCGCACCTCGCCCCGATAGCCGCGGATCAGGCTTCGCAGCTCCTCCTCCCCCTTGATTCCCTCGGGGACGGTCTTTCCCCGCAGGTCGACCGGCGCATCGGGCGAGAGCGCATAGCGTGCGGGCGGGGCATAGGGTGTATGGGGATCGAAGTAGTGCAGCCAGATCAGGAAGGGTCCCGGCTCGTCTCCGGCCAGCCGGGTGAGCTGGATCATCGCAGCATGGGTGACGTCGCGCGCCAGCGCGAAGAAGGGGCCGCGGTCGATCTGCTCTCGCACCTCCGGAAGCGCTTGGGCCCGGTGTCGCCAATCGTAGGCGCGGGTCGGCTCGAACTCGAAGTGCTCGAATCCCTGCCCGAAGCCAAAGCGGTCGCTCACCATCAGGCTTCCGACGAAAGCGGAGGTGTGGATGCCGTGGGAGCGGGCCACCTCGGCCAGCGTCGTCGAGCTCTCGGAGAGCGGAGTCAGGACGTTGCGAAGCACGCGGTGACGCCAGGGATGGAGGCCGGTCAGGAGCGAGGCGATCGCCGGTGCCGTCGTCGGCACGGGGGTGGTGGCATGCTCGAGCACGACGGAGTCGCGCGCGAGCGCATCCAGGTTCGGAGTCGCGACCGCGTCGCCGTAGGCTCCCACGTGGTCCGCACGTAGCGCATCGATCGTGATCAGCAGAACACCGCGCACCGCTCGCGAGTGGGTCTCAGCGCTCGCGCTCGACCCGAGCAGGGCCAGGAGCGAGAGGATCAGGGCCGAGCGAGCCATTCCGTGGCGGGCCAGGAGTCAGCGGATGACCGCGATGACCGGGGCGTCGAGATGCAGCACCCGGCGCGCGACTCGCTTGACGTCGGCGAGCGTGACCGCTTCGATGCGGCTTCGAAAGCCGAGGTGATGGGTGGCTCCGAGACCATAGAGCTCATCGAGAGAGAGCAGGCTCGCCTGGGACCCGTAGCGCTGTAGCGATACCGCGTCGCTGCCGACCAGGTAGCCCTTCGCTCGTGCGAGCTCTTCGGGGTCGATCGGCTGGTCCACGATCCGGCGAAGCTGCTCCTGGATGCCGACGCGTGCCGCGTCGAGCTTCTCGGGAGCGGAGGCGATGTATACGGCGAAGGATCCGGGATCCACGCCCTCGATGTCGAAGGCGGTCACCGTGTAGGCCAGGCTGCGCCGGTCGCGAAGCTCCAGGAAGAGGCGTCCGCCCTGGCCTCCCAGCACGTTGGCGAGTACGTCGAGGGCCGGGACGTCGGGATCGTCGACCGACAGGCCGCGGAAGCCATAGACCAGGTGCACCTGCTGGCGTCCCTTCTCGATCACGCGCTCGCGCGGCTCGCGCGGGGGCGACGGCACGGCGCGTACCGGGAGCTTGATCTCCGCGGGTCCCGTCCAGTCTCCCAGGTAGATCGAGAGCGCCTTCACGACGGCTTGCGGGTCGACGTCTCCCACGATCGCGAGAACTCCGTTGTGGGGCGTGGCCCAGCGCTTCCAGTAGTCCCGGAGGGCGGCCCGATCGAAGCGCTCGACGGTCTCGATCGTGCCCAGCGTCGGGAAGCGGTAGGGATGGCGAGGATAGAGTGCCTCGTCGAAGAGGTCGAAGGCCTTCCTCGCCAGGTTGTCCTCGCGGCGCTCGATCGCGGCGACGGTCTCGCTGCGCAGCTTCTCGATCTCGTCGTCCGGAAAGGTCGGGTGGAGCAGCACGTCGGTGAAGAGGTCGAGCCCCGCATCGAGCGAATCCGCGAGGAACTCCGCCGTCAGTCCAAAGCTGTTCCGGCCCGAGAATCCCTGGGTCGACCCGGCGATGTCCTCGATCTCGCTGGCCAGCTCGCTCGCGCTTCGCTGCTCCGTGCCCTTCTCGAGCATGTGGGCCAGGAAGCTCGAGATGCCCTGGGTCGCCTCGTTCTCGACCAACAGCCCGCCGTGGAAGGCCAGGCGCATCGAGACCAGGGGAACCGAGGCGTTGCGCTTCACGATCACACGCAGTCCGTTCGCGAGCCGGTAGCGCAGGACTCCATCCTCGAGCGTCTCCGGAGCCGGAGCCCGCGCCTCGTGGGCCCCCTGCTCGAAGGCCCGGACCAGCGCGCTTCCGTCCAGATCCGCGCGAGCCCGGGCAGGGAGCAGCGCGACGATCCGGACGTGCTGAGCCTGCAGGTAGCGGGAGGCGACGTGCTGCAGGTCGTCGCGCGTCGCCCGGCGCACGGCATCGAGGTAGCGTTGCTCGGCTTCGATCCCGCCCCCGAGGGTCTCCCAGTAGCCGATCTTGCGCGCCTGACCCTCCATCGTCTCCTTCTCATGCACCTGGCTCGAGAGCAGGTTCGTCCGCGCGCGGTCGAGCTCGACCTGCGAGGGGCCGAGCTGGGCGAGCTTTGTGATCTCTTCCCGGATGGCGGGCAGCGTCTCGTCGATCTTCTCGGGCTCGAGGGTGACATCGATCATGAAGAGCCCCGGATCGAAGGGCGTGTAGGCTCCGGCGCTGACCGAGTGCACCAGCCTGCGCCGGTCCTTCAGGTCCCGGTACAGGCGCGAGGTCTCTCCCCCGCCGAGCACCATTCCGAGCAGGTCCAGGTAGGGCGTGTCGGCGTCCCGGATCGACGTCCCCAGGAAGGCGAGCCCCATCTGGGTCTGCTCGAAGTCGCGGCGTACGACCTCGCCCGCCGGTTGCTGGGGCTCGGGCTCGGCAGCGCGCGAGTGCGACACGTCGGGACGGGGCTCGCGGGCCTCGAAGGCCGCGCGAATCTGGGAGAGGACCGACCGGGGGTCGAAGTCCCCCACGACCACGAAGGTCATGTTGTTCGGGACGTACCAGCGGCGGTGGAAGTCGAGGAGCTGCTCGCGCGTGAACGAGACCACGCTGTCCGGGGTCCCGATCACGGGTCGCCGATAGGGGTGGGCGCGGAAGGCCTCCGCGAAGAGCGCCTTGGACAGCACCTGGCCGGGGCTGTCTTCGCCGCGGCGGATCTCTTCGAGGATGACCTGCTTCTCCTTGCGCAGCTCGTCGGGGTCGAAGCTCGAGTGGAGGACGGCGTCCGAGAGCACATCGACTCCGACCGCCGTGTCGCGGCTCGACATCGTGATGTGGTAGACGGTCATGTCGAACGAGGTGAATGCGTTGATGTTTCCGCCGGCCGCCTCGACCGTGCGCGCGATCTCTCCGACGGCGCGCCGCTCCGTCCCCTTGAAGAGCATGTGCTCGAAGACGTGCGCCATTCCCGCCTCGGAGGGTCGCTCGTCGGCACTTCCCACGTGCACCCAGACGTTCAGTGCGACCACCGGAGCCGAGTGGTCCTCGAGCAGCATCACCTCGAGCCCATTTTGGAGCGTCGTTCGCACCCAGTCCTCCTCGCGCGTGGGACCCGAGGCCCCGGTCCAGGGTTCCGTCGCACAGCCCCACAGGGTCAGGAGCAGGGCAGCGCAGAGGCTCGATCGCAGCATCGTCTCCCTCCGGAGAGCCGTTCGGTCACGGGCGCCATAACATAGGTGCGGTGAGCGTCGCGGGCGAGCAGGGAGACCTGGGTGTCTACGTGCACCTGCCTTTCTGCGACCGCGTCTGCCCCTATTGCGACTTCGCCGTCGAGGCGGTGGGCCGGCTCCATCGCGAGCGCGAGAGGGGCTACGTGGAGGCGCTCCTCCGGGAGCTCGATCGGCTCGCGTCCCCGCTCGGTCCCAGGCGGCTCGCGACCGTCTACCTTGGGGGGGGCACCCCCTCGCTCTTCGAGCCCGCCTCGGTGGCGCGCCTGCTCGACGCGATCGCCCGCCACTTTCCGGGCACGCCGGCCGAGGTCACCCTCGAGCTCAATCCTGGCGTGCTCGAGCTGGGGCGGGTCGAGGGCTTTCGCTCGGCGGGGGTGACCCGGGTCTCCGTGGGGGTGCAGTCGCTCTGCGACGAGACGCTCCGCCGGCTGGGGCGCGCCCACCGTGGCTGGATGGCCCGGCGGGGCCTCGAGGCCTGCCTGGCGGCCGGATTCCGCTCGGTCTCGGCCGACCTGATCGTGGGTGCACCGGGACAGGACGAAGGGTCGCTCGCCCGGGACCTGCAGGGCGTCCTGGATCTGGGGGTGGCGCACGTCTCCACCTACCTGCTCACGCTGGAGCCGGGGACTCCCCTCGCCCGCGGTGCCGCGCGTGGCCTGCTGCGGCTGCCGGACGAGGAGACCGAGCTGCGACTCTGGCGCCTGGCGCGGGGTCGCCTCGCCGCTGCCGGCCTCGAGCACTACGAGGTCTCGAGCTTCGCCCGTCCGGGCCACCGGTCGCTCCACAATCAGCGCTACTGGATGCGGCGCGATGTGCTCGGCCTGGGGGCCTCGGCGGCGAGCCACATCGGGAGCCGGCGCTGGCGCAACCTGCGTGATGCCAGGGCCTGGGAGGCCGCCGTCCGCGCGGATCGATCGACCGTAGAGGAGGCGCAGCCCCTCGCCGAGCGCGACGCGCGCCAGGAGACGCTCCACCTGGGCCTGCGCCGGATCGAGGGAGTCAGCCGGAGCGACTACCGCAGGCGCTTCGGCGCGGCCCCGGAGGCGCACTTCTCGCGCGAGCTTCGCGAGCTGCGTGCCCTCGGCCTGCTCATCGACGAAGCGGGCCACCTGCGCCTGAGCGAGCGCGGACTTCTTTTCGCGGACGAGGTCGCACTGCGTTTCGTCGGTCGTTGACACGCGCGGGGCGGCGCCGGACCCTAACGGCGACGGAGAGGGCGACGGAGAGGGCGACGGAGAGGGCGACGGAGAGGGCGA
>JBHHYV010000122.1:0-10157 GCA_046757685.1 Myxococcota bacterium | reverse complement strand
CGCCGATGTCTCGAGCCAGCTGCTCGGGCCCGCGGCGCTGCTTCAGAGGGGCCCGCGCGCTGCGCTCGACGGCCGCGCCGCACGCGGCCTCCTCTACGCTCCCGCCTACACCATCCAGGGCGGGACGAGCCACATCCTGAAGAACATCCTGGCGACCCGGGGCCTGGGGCTGCCGGCCGGAGGGTGACGCGCGGGTCGGAGAGCGCGACGCTTTGGCCAACGGGTCGGCGGCTCAGGCGTCGTCGAAGAGCTCGATGATGCGCTCGCTCCGCTCGATGCGACCCGCGTCTCCCGTCTCGAGGCGCTGCGCATGCATCTCGAGCTCGGGCAGCTTCAGGTGGATCCAGCGCGCCGCCAGCTCGGTGCGGCGGGGGTCCGCGGCCGCCTGCGCCAGGAGCTCCGTGGCGGCGATGACCGAGATCACCATCTCGGCGACCAGACGGGAGGAGAGCAGCGCGTAGGAGAAGTCCTGGAGCAGCGCCGATGAGGCCTCGCCGATCCGCTCGATGCCACGGCGGACCTTGGCGGCGAAGCCGGCCAGGGGCTCCTCGGTGAGCTTGGAGAGCTCCGCCTCCAGCTCCTCGAAGACGATTCCCAGGGCCCCCTTGCCGATCTCCTTGAGCGCGAACGAGATCTGGATCTCCGAGGTCCCCTCGTAGATGGTGGTGATGATCGCGTCCAGGTGCAGGCGCCCGACGACCGACTCCGCCATGAACCCGAGGCCCCCGTGCACCTGGATCGCCTCGCGCGAGATGGAGTCGCAGGACTCCGTGGCCAGGTACTTGGCGAGCGGGGTCAGCAGCCGGATCTGGACCTCGACGCGGTCGTACTGACGCTGCAGCTCGGAGCGCTCCGCCTCGCTGCGCTCGTCGGACTCGAGCGCCTTCTCGAGGGCGCGGCTCCGGTCCACCAGGCAGGAGCAGCGGTAGAGCAGGGCGCGGCTGGCCTCGAGCGAGACGATCATGCGCGAGAGCATGTTCTTCATCAGCGGCTGCTGGCCGATCGGGATCCCGAACTGCTTGCGCTGCTTGGCGTAGCGGACGGCTTCCTGGAGCGCCGCCTCGGCGATCCCGATGCCCTGGGCCGCCACTCCCAGGCGGGCCTCGTTCATCAGGTTGAGCATGGCCTTGAAGCCCTCGCCGCGCGTTCCGATCCGCCAGGCCTCGGCATCGTCGAAGCGGACGACGGCGGTGGGCGAGCCGTGAATGCCGAGCTTGTGCTCGAGCCGCTCCACGTGCACCGTGTTGGGGCGGCCGTCGGGGAGCGTGCGCGGGCAGACGAAGAGAGAGAGCCCCCGGGTGGTTCCCTTCGACTCGTCGAAGGTCTCGCCGTCGCGGGCGAGGACGAGGTGGATCTCCGAGCCGCCGTTGGTGATGAAGATCTTCTGGCCCTGGAGTCGGCTGTGATCTCCCTCGTCCAGGGCGCGCGTCACGATCCCGCCGAGATCGGACCCCGCCTGGGGCTCGGTCAGGTCCATGGCCCCCTGGAGCTCGCCCGAGATGAAGCCGGGCAGGTAGCGCTCGCAGAGCTGCCGAGAGGCGTACTTCTGGATGTCGTTCGCGACCCCGGCCTGCAGCCCCATGACCGTCATCAGCGCCGCGTCGGCGCGCGCCACCATCTGGAGCAGGACGTTGCCCAGCAGTGTCGGAAGCTCGAAGCCCCCGAACTCCTCGCGAATCCCCACCGCGACCAGCCCGGCCTCGGCCAGCCTCGCGTAGCCCTCCCGGATGTGCGCGGGCTTCTCGACCTGGTCGTCGCTCAAGGTGGCCTCTTCATCCCAGCCCTCGCGCGCCAGGGGCTCGATCGACTGGCAGATCTCGGCGGCCGTCTCCAGCACCCCGACGAGCGCCTGCCGCTCGGCGTCGACGTCGACCTCTTCGCCCTTCGAGAGCCGGTAGTAGAGGTCCCAGTCGGCGAGGCGGTTCACGTAGAGCAGGATCGAGTCGTTCAGGTAGCCGGCCATGCGCGGCCTCCAGTCTGATGAGGGGCCACGTTAGAGTAGGCGCAGGGGAGCGGACTTCCAGCGTGACCCGGAGTCGCCCGGGCCCCGGACGGCGACCCCGCTCGAGGCGCGGGAGGGGTGCGGCGGTTGAGGCGCGGGCCCGGGCAGGGTATAAGCTCCGCGCGTGTACGTCGGACGCATCGTCTCGGTGGCCCGGACGCGGGACGGACGCAACGCCGCGCTCTACCGGGTCTCGTCGAGGTCCTTTCCCAACCGTCGAGTCGTCGACCAGGGGGGCCGGCTGGCGGTGATTCCCCGCGAAGGCCACGAGGGAGACGTCGAGCGCAGTCCCTACATCGCCTACCACTGCCTGCGCGTCGCAGGCGGCTGGGCGATCGCGACCAACGGCAGCCAGACCGACCCGATCGCCGAGAAGGTCGCCGACGGGATGCCGATCCGGGAGGCGCTGGCGCACGCCCTGCTCACGCTCGACTACGAGCGCGATGACTACTCCACGCCGCGGATCGCTGCGGCGGTGCCGGCGAGGGGGGACGAGGGCTGGCTCGCGATCGTCCGCCGCGACGCGCTGATCGTTCGCTCGGTCGCCCTCGAGGCGGGACGCGCACGCTGGCTCGCGACCTACGAGGGGGACGACGTACGCGACTCGCAGGCCAGCGAGTTCGACGCGGACACCGCCGAGGAGGCCGCTCGCTTCGCGATCCGGGGGGGCGCCTTCGCGAGCCTCGAGAAGCCGGTCACCGCGGCGGCCGCCCTGGCCGGCGCGGGGGAGTTCCGCCTGGCGGCTCATACGCCCGGCTGACCTCGCCGGTGGCGTCCCGGCGCGAGCGGAGCTCTTGCAGCTCCTCGAGGCTGCGGGGCCAGTCCCGGCGGAGCAGGCGCGAGAGCGCGCGGTCGGCGAGCAGGCGACCCTCGTTCTGGCAGCGCGCGCAGTAGTGGACCTCGTTCTGGGCGTAGACGATGCGCTGGACGGGCGAGCCACACTCGGGGCAGGGCTGGCGGTAGCGGCCGTGAACCGCCATCCCGGGCCGGAAGGCGGTCACCTTCTCGGGGAAGCCCTCTCCCACCTCGGCGCGAAGCCGAGCGGTCCAGCGCGCGAGCGTCTCGCGCGTCGCCCGGAAGAGGCGCTCGAGCTCCGCGTCGTCGAGGTGCTGCGTGAGCGCGAGCGGAGACAGGCGCGCGGCGTGCAGGATCTCGTCGGAGTAGGCGTTTCCGATTCCCGAGAGAAGGTGAGGATCGGTGAGCGATCGCTTCAGGGTGTGGTTCTCTCGCCGCAAGATCCTCGCGAACTCTCTCGCGTCGATCGCGAAGGGATCGGCTCCGCCGGGGTCGTGGGCACCGAGCTCCCGCGACCCCTGCACCAGGTGCAGCGACGCCCGCTTGCGCGGGCTCGCCTCGCTGAGCAGGAGCGTGCCGTGCTCGAACTCGAATGCGGCAAGGCCGCCGCGCCGGGGAATCCTGGCGCCGCGCGCGCGCCAGCGGAGCCGCCCCGCGATCATGAGATGGAGGACACAGAAGAGCTCGGCCTCCAGCTCGAGCACCACGCGCTTGCCGAGCCGCCTCGCGCCGATCAGCCTCCGGCCGGCCGCGGCTGCCAGGGGCGGCTCGACGGACCGGAGCAGGAAGGGGCTCGCGATCTGGATCCGCTCCAGCACCCGCCCGCGAGCCATCCGCTCGAGGGCCTCGACGTAGAGCGTGACGTCCGGATACTCCGGCACACCGCATCCTCGCACAGCCGGCGAGTGCCCGGCTGCGGCATCCGCCGCCAGGCCCGGCAGATCGTCGGCTGGGACGCGCTCACCGTCGCTCGGTGATCAGCCCTCGAGCGCCCTCCGGATCCCCTCGGCCAGCGCGCGCACCCAGCGCGGGTGGGCGTTGAGGCACGGAACCAATGCGAGCGTCTCGCCGCCGAGCTGCTCCCACTGGGCTCGCGCCCGGATCCCGATCTCTTCGAGGGTCTCGAGGCAGTCCGCGACGAACGAGGGACACATCACCGCAAGCCGGCGCACGCCTCGGGCTCGGATCTCCCCCAGGCGCTCGACCGTGAAGGGGCGAATCCAGGGTGTTCGGCCGAGCCGGGACTGGAACGAGACGCTCCAGCTTCCCTCCCCGAGGCCCAGCCGCGGCGCCAGGGTGCGCGCGGTGGCAAAGCACTGGGCGCGGTAGCAGCGGCTGCCCCGCCCCGGCGACTCGCAGCAATCGTCGCGCTCGAGACAGCCCTCTCCCCGTCCGTCGAGCTTGCGAATCTGTCGCTCGGGGAGGCCGTGGAAGCTCATGAGAACATGCTCCGGGCGCGCGGACCGGAGCGCGGGCCGCGCCACCTCGACCCAGCTCTCGAGGAAGCCCGGGTCGGCGAAGAAGGGCGGCAGCACCGGAGCGTCGGCCGCGCCTGCGGCGCGGACCGCATCGAGAGCGGACTCGGTCGACGAGGTCGCGTACTGCGGGTAGAGGGGCGCCGCCAGGATGCGGGAGCAGCCCTCGAGGCTCGCGAGGGCTTCGGGCACCGTCGGGTCGCCGTAGCGCATTCCCAGAGCCACGCGAAAGTCGTCTCCCAGCTCTCGTCGCAGGGCGCGTTCGAGCGCACGGCTGTGGACCAGGAGCGGTGAGCCGGCGTCGGTCCAGATGGACCGATAGAGCGCGGCGGATCGACGCGGCCGGAAGGGAAGGATCGAGCCCTCGACGAGCAGCCAGCGCAGGGGTCCGGGAATGTCGATGACGCGGGGATCGAGCAGGAACTGGCGCAGGTACCGGCGCACGTCACGCACGCGCGGCGAGGCAGGTGTGCCGAGGTTGATGAGCAGGACTCCAGCCCGGGGCATCCGCGGCCCAGCGTAGCCTTCCGCTAGACTGCGCGCATGACGACGAGCCCAGCCCGGCCCGCGCGAGCCCTCTGCGCGCGAGCGCACCCGCGACCGCTGCCGGCGGGTCGCGGCTGACCTCGGTGTCCGTGGCCAGGGTTCCAGCGCTCGTGGTGTCGGGCTTCCTGGGCTCGGGAAAGACCACGTTGGTGGCGCACCTGCTGGCACGCGCGCGCGCGGTCGGGGTGCGTGTCGCCGTGATCACCAACGAGTTCGGGGCGCTGGGCATCGACGGCAGCCTCCTGGGGGAGGACGGTGCGGGCTACGTCGAGATCGAGGGCGGCTGCGTATGCTGCCAGCTCTCGGACGAGCTGGTCCGCACGCTGATGGAGCTGCGCGAGCAGGTCGATCCCGACCGGATCATCGTCGAGACCTCGGGAGTGGCGCTCCCCTACGACACGCAGCTCCACTTCTGGCGGGAGCCGGTCTCGGACTGGGTGTCGGATTGTATCGCCTGCGTGGTCGTCGACGCCGACAGGCTGCAGCGGGAGCGGGAGCTGGGCGGAGTCTTCGAGGACCAGGTGACGGCAGCCGATGTCCTGGTCCTCAACAAGCTCGACCTGGTCGCTCCCGGGGAGCAGCCCTCGATCGAGGCGCGGCTGCGCTCGATCGAGCCGGACGCGCCACTCCTCCACGCGGTGCAGGGACGGGTCGATCCCTCGGCACTCTTCGGGATCGCTGCGCCCGAGCCCAGGCCCGAGCGCAGCGAGCCGGCGAGGCACGACCACGACGCCTTCGAGCAGGCGGTCATCGAGATGGCCCCCGGCCAGCCGATCTCCGAGCTGCGAGATCGGCTGCGATCGCTCGGGGCGCTGCGGGTCAAGGGCTACGTACGGACGGCCGAGGGAATGCGGCTGGTCCAGGGAGTCGGCGAGCGTGTCGAGATCCAGGCTCCCCGGGGAGACCCCCCCGAGGCCCTGGTGGGCCGCCTGGTCGTGATTCGTCGCGCTCCCGGGGACGGCGCCCCTCGGCGCGACGAGTGACGCTCCGCCTCGGCATCGCCCGGGCGCTGGCGCTCGGGATGCTGCTCGGCGCGCCTGTGCGGAGCCTCGGCGCCGAGCTGGAGGGCGCGGGCCGGATCGACTCTGCGCGCCTGCGCGCAGCATCGCGTGAGCCTGGAAGCTGGCTCGCCCACGGCCGAACCTGGAGCGAGCAGCGCTTCAGCCCGCTTCGAGAGATCGACGCGAGCAACGTGTCACGGCTGGGCCTGGCCTGGGCCTACGAGACGGGAACCCTGCGGGGCCTGGAGGCGACTCCAATCGTCGTGGACGGCGTGATGTATGCCACAGGTTCGTGGAGCATCGTCTTCGCGCTCGACGCCGCGACCGGTCGGGAGCTCTGGCGCTACGACCCCCACGTGCCGGGGGAGGCGGGCCGCAAGGCGTGCTGCGACGTCGTCAACCGGGGCGTTGCGGTGTGGAAGGGTCGAGTCTTCGAGGGCACGCTCGACGGCCGGCTGATCGCCCTCGACGCCGCGACGGGCAAGCTCCTGTGGCAGGTACAGACCGTCGATCCCTCGCGCGCCTACACCATCACCGGAGCGCCTCGCGTCGTAGGGGATCGGGTGATCATCGGGAATGGCGGGGCGGAGTTCGGCGTGCGAGGCTACTTCGGCGCCTACGACGTCGAGACCGGCGAGCTGCGCTGGCGCTTCTACGTCGTTCCCGCAGGACCCGACGGCCCCTTCGAGCAGCCCGAGCTCGAGAGGGCGGCCGGAACCTGGTCGCGAGACTCGCTGTGGGAGTCGGGCCTCGGGGGCACGGCGTGGGACTCCTTCGCGTACGACCCGGAGCTCGACCTCCTCTACGTGGGAACCGGAAACGCGAGCGTGTATGAGCGGGAGCGCCGGAGCCCCGGGGGCGGGGACAACCTCTTCCTGGCTACGATCCTCGCGGTGCGCCCCGAAACGGGAGAGCTGGTCTGGTACTACCAGACCACACCGGGCGAGTCGTGGGATTACACCGCGACGCAGCACATGATCCTCGCGGATCTGCAGATCGCGGGGCGCCTGCGCCGGGTGCTGATGCAGGCTCCAAAGAACGGATTCTTCTACGTCCTGGACCGCGCTTCGGGAGACCTGATCTCGGCGGCCCCCTACGTGCCCACCAACTGGGCGAGCCGCATCGATCTCGAGACCGGCCGGCCCGTCGAGACGGGCAAGGCGAGCTGGCACGATCGGCGTGCGTTCGTCACGCCCGGGCCCAGGGGCGGCCACAACTGGCACCCCATGTCCTACAGCCCGGAGACCGGGCTCGTCTATGTTCCGACGATCTCCTCGGTGCACCCCTTCATTCCCGACCCGGACTTCCACTACGCGGAGGGCCGTTTCAACACGGCCGAGGACTACACGGAGCTCGCAGAGCTGGCGAGCGGACCCCCCTTCCGCTTCTGCTCTCCCACCCAGCTCCTCGCATGGGATCCCGTTCATCAGCGCGAAGCCTGGCGCGTGGACCACGAGAGCGCGCTCCCGGCGGGGGTGCTCTCGACGGCCGGAGGTCTCGTCTTCCAGGGAACGGCCGAGCAGCTCGTCGCCTACGACGCGCGAACGGGCGACGAGCTGTGGCGCGGGCCGACCGGAGTGGGCGTGATCGCGCCTCCGATCGCATATCGACTGGGAGACGAGGAGTACATCGCGGTGCTCGCGGGCGTGGGAGGCACCGCGGGCATGCACTACACCGAGACGCGTTACGAGAACCGCGGCCGGGTACTCGCCTTCAAGCTCGGCGGCGCCGCCACGCTCCCCCCGGCGCCGCCCCGTCGCCGGCGCTCCGTCGACGTTCCCCGGATCTCCCTCGATCCCGAGCGGATCGGGCGCGGGCGGGAGCTCTACAGTGTGCACTGCGCCCGCTGCCACAACTTCGGGGCATGAGGCCGGGGTCTTCTGCCGGACCTGCGCCTCTCGACGCGCGCCGTTCACGATTCCTGGCGCGAGATCGTGCTGGGGGGCGCGCTGCGCGCCCGGGGCATGGCGAGCTTCGCCGACCAGCTTCGTCCCGGCGACGTCGAGGCGATCCACGCCTACGTGATCTCCCGAGCGCTGCACGCACCGACCCTGGTGGAACGAGCGCTCGAGTGGGCCGCGGACCACGTCTGCCTCCCGGCGAGCTGGCTCGCAGACTGAGTCCGCCGCCCCCCGCGAGGCTCATCCGCTCCTCGAGGAGGGCTCCATCGAGGCTGTTGCAGCCGTGGGTCGTCGCCTCAGCCGGTAGGGGAGACGAGGGCGTCGAGGGCGGCGAATCGCCTCGGGAAGCGCACGGTGAAGGAGACGGGACTGCCGTCGGCGCGCTCGATCCGGTGGATCGCCTTGCCGTCGAGTAGCGCGAAGCGTACCGGTACGGGCTCGGCGAGCTCGTGGAACTCGGCGACTCCGGGGGGGAGCGTGAGGCTGTAGTTGCCGCCGACGCCCGCCACGCGGTGCACCCGCACGGCCGCCTCGAAGCCCTTCGGCCAGACCTCGCGCACGTGGTCGATCCGGGTGAGCGCCGCGACCTCCCGCTGCGTGGCGTCCGAGATCAGGACCTCACCGCCCAGGCTGTACGACTCGATCCGCGACGCCAGATTCACCGCGGCTCCGACCGCCCCGTACTTGGAGCGCTTCTCGGAGCCCACGTTTCCGACGATGACGTCCCCGGTTGCGATCCCGACCCCCTTCGATCCCTGCTGTACTTCCTGGTCATCTTCCCCTCTCTGCGGAGGGGATTTCCTACCCCGAAACTGTCCACTCAGCAAAGGGGGACGCGGCATCGACGGCATCCACGCCCTCGAGGTCGCTCTTCTGGGCGGTCAGGGTGGTCTTGAGATCGAGCAGCTGTGACTCGGTCACGTCGAGCCGATTCAGTCGGGCACCGATGACCCCGCGGGCCTGCAACATCGGGTCGATTCCGCGGTCGCGGAAGGAAGTCCAAGGGGTCTTCGACGTCCGAGAACCTCCGCTTATGACCAATCCCCGGGGGATGTCAGGCTAGAGCGACCGTAGGCGGGCTTGGCGAGACTCGGCTTCGTCCCGCCGGCGAGCATCCGTTCGTAGCGAGGGTAGAGCGGACCTTTGTTTCGCTGCGTGATGACCAGGGTCGCTGCGCCCTTGAAGATGTCCTTCAGTACGCGGTTGTACTGTCGAGACAGTCCCCGCGTCTGCGGGACCCGAGCCCGGATCCAGCCCCCGTCGGCCGTCTGCACCCAGTCGGAGCTCGACCTCGTGACGATCCCGAGCCCGCAGTAGCTTCAGAACTGTCGCCTGGTCCGGAAGCGATGCGGCGTGACCACGATCGGGACGAGCCGGGCGGCTCGAATCGGTCCGATCCCGGGAGCCGTCTCCAGGATCCGCACGATCCTGTGCTTG
This sequence comes from Myxococcota bacterium, assembly GCA_046757685.1. Taxonomy (GTDB): domain Bacteria; phylum Myxococcota_A; class UBA9160; order SZUA-336; family SZUA-336; genus JBHHYV01. The sequence goes on along the minus strand of JBHHYV010000122.1, from coordinate 1,000 downwards.
CGCGACTCCCGCAGGAGGTCGGCCTCGATCCGCTTCTTCTGCTCGCGGAAGAAGTCGACCTGCTCGCCCAGCTGCGTCGCACGCCTTCGGGCGCTCGTCGGAAGCCGCTTCTCCCACGCATCGCGATGCGCCGGGCTGTAGACCGATGCGCCCGGCGTCTGGATTCCACGCGAGCGGTACAGGCTCTTCAGGCGCGACTGCACGCGCACCAGATCGCGCGTCGCCGTGATGTGTGCCCGCGAGAGCTCCCGGGACAGCGTGAACTCTCGAGGCGCCTTGAAGATCTGCTTGTCGAGGGAGCCCGTTCGGAGCTTCTCGGCCAGGCCGTAGGCATCCCGCTTGTCGCTCTTCTGCCCCCGGCTCTCCGTGACGCCCGCTACGACGACTTCGTCGACGTGTGGCCGCAGCGTCTCGTAGAGCCAGGCGCTCTGCAGCCCCTCCTCGAACACCAGGTGCTTGCGACCCGGGATCATCCGAACCGCTTCGACGAGCGCCTGGCCGTTGGACTCGACCGGGAGGTCCTTCAGCTTCCGGCCCGTCTGTGAGATCACCGCCAGCGTGCAGCTCGCGGCGTGGGCGTCCAGCCCGATGTACCGTTCCATCGGTGCCTCCTCTCGTTGGGGATCGTTGAATCACCAACTCGAGGATCTCCGACGGGCTCGGGAGGCACCACCTCCCGTCCCCCCACGCCCTCACGCACTGGCTCGCAGACGCCACCCCCCGATGATGCTCATCCGCTTCCGCCGCCGGCCCACCGGGCCCCGCACTGCGGTTGCGGGCTCTCAGCCAGGAGCGAAGCGACTCCAGTCGCGCGATGCCCTCGCGATCCGCGCGATGCGGATCGGCCGGACGTCACTCCGATAGGCGATGTACGCGGGGCCGGTCGGCCAGAAGCGATACGGAGGTGGCCATAGCTCGGGACGGTGACGCCCCATCTCCGGCATGTCCGCGAGCAACGCGAACGTCCGCAGGAGGTTGTCGTAGACCCGCTCCGCTACGA